>JBDHTJ010000174.1:0-10365 GCA_039808585.1 Hyphomicrobiaceae bacterium
AGGGCGCACAGGCGCGTGACTGGATGGCAGCGCGCGAGGCCGATCTTCTGCCTGTGCCCTATTTCCACGTCGTGTTCACGCTGCCGGCCGAGATCGCTGACATCGCCTACCAGAACAAGGCGGTGATCTACGATCTGCTGTTCAAGGCGTCGTCCGAGACCATGTTGACCATCGCCGCCGATCACAAGCATCTGGGTGCGAAGATCGGCCTCACAGCCGTGCTGCACACCTGGGGCAGCGCGATGACGCACCATCCACACGTGCACATGATCGTCCCCGGCGGCGGGCTGTCTCCCGAGGGCGATCGATGGATCGCGACCAAGCCCGGCTTCTTCCTGCCCGTGTTCGTGCTTTCGGCGCTGTTCCGACGCCTGATGCTGGAGAAGCTGGTGGCCGCGCATGCGGCCGGCAAGTTGGCATTTTTTGGCGTGCACGCGGCTCTCGCCGATCCGGCGCACTTCGATGTATTCCTCGCGCCGCTCAGGAAGAAGCGTTGGTTCGTCTATGCCAAGGAGCCATTTGCGGGCCCCCGCCAAGTGCTGGTCTACCTATCGCGCTACACGCATCGCGTGGCCATCTCCAACAGCCGCCTCTTGAGGACGGATGGCCGGACGGTGACCTTCCGCGTCAAGAACTACAGGGCGAACGGCCGCGCGCGATACACCACGATGACGCTCGACGCATCCGAGTTCATCCGACGCTTCTTGGCTCACGTCCTGCCGAAAGGCTTCCATCGCATTCGTCACTACGGTCTGTTCGCCACTGGCCAGCGTATCGCAAACATCGCGCGGGCGCGTGAACTGCTCGACATCGACGCGCACGCTGACAACACCACCAAGACGACTGGCGACGGCGAGGACGGCGTCGACTTGCCACCATGCCCTTGTTGCGGCTCGCGGCTGCGCATCATCGAGACATTCCTGCGCGGCCAGACGCCGATGTATCAGCCGATGCCGCGCCCGCGCGCCTTCAGGATCGACACGTCATGACGATTGCGGATGGCGCGCGTCGAAAAGCCGGATCGCAGCGCTGGTCGCCGACCGGCAACGCCTCGCCATGGCCGATCATGGCTGTGAAGCGCTCCCGGTTGCTGTCCACATGGCGATTGAAGCGGCCTGACGCCGACCTCGACCGGCTTCTCAACTGCGCCATCACCGGCTCACCATCAGCCACATCTGCCGTCGAGGCCGGCGCAAACCCGCAATCCCCATAGAGCTCGCTGAACCCACCGTGCCCAACCTCCCGCGGGTTCCTCCCCTGCAGGCTTCCGGACGCCGGCCCCGTGCTCGCGGCGCGCGTCCGTGATGGGCCGGCGTCCGTAACCCTCAACACGAGCACCTACTCGGCCTCGGCGAGGATTTCAGCTCATCTTCTGAAAATTGACGCCGTTATGCGGCACGATCGCCGCCGGCTCATGCTTGAGCACTGTCGGAGCGATCTACTGAAGACGCGGCATCTGGATGTGCAAGGCAAGCCGGATGAAGGTGCGGGCCAAGACTGCCGCAACGCGCACGGCGGTGAGCCAGTCCCCCGACACCTTCGACCGGCCACCGGCCCGCCGACGTTGGCCGACCGGGACTTCACACACACGCAGGCCTGCGGCTGCGACGCGCATCTGCATTTCCAGGTTCCAGCCGAATGTCGTCTCGCGCATAGAAAGATGCGCGAGTGTCGAGCGCCTGATGGCGCGGAACGGCGACATGTCCGTAAACGCCACGCCATAGCGCAGCCAAATAAGAAGACCCGCGAGATGTCCTGCCAGGATCTGCGCCGGTGCAAGGCTGCCGCGCTCCCGCGGCCCTTTGAGGCGCGACCCCATCACGAAGTCGGCCTCGTTGCGCACGACGGGGCCGACGACATCAGCGAACATGTCGGGCCTGTCGCTGCCGTCGCCGTCGATGAACAACAAGATCCCTGCTGTTGTGGCGGCCACGCCGGCCATCAACGCGCGTCCATAACCGCGCTGCGTCTCGATCACGACACGCGCGCCTGCTGCACGGCCCATTGCAACCGTGGCATCACGCGAGCCGCCATCAACGACAACGACATCGGCAATTCCCTGCGCCTGGATCGCCGCGACACACGGCCCGATCGCCTCCGCCTCGTCGAGGCAGGGAATGATGGCGCAAACATCGCTGAGATCGAGGCGCGGGCCAGTGTCCATTTCACAAGCTCCAGCGCAGGCCGCAGCCGGCGCATGCCGAGGGCGGGCACGGTGACTGCAGAGCCGAGCGGAAGGCCTGGTAGGCACCGCTGTTCCAGATCTCGGCGAGCGACTGCGTGCGTGCGTCCCCGAGCGTATAGTTTTCGTAGCCGTTCTGGGCGAAGGGTGCGATGCAGCAGGGCAGAGCGCGGCCGTTGGCCGTGAAGTACATTACCGTCCAGGGGCGCCGGCAGAGGGACCAGGGCGTGTCGCCTTTGGCCGAAGCGAGGCTCTCGCCGGGCTCCGCTGCGCCTGACGCATTGAAGCTCAGTCCGAAACGCTTGGCTTCGGCTTCGGCAGCGGCAAGGTGCTCCGCTTCGGCCAGGGTCAGTTGCTCAAAGAGGGCCTGATCAGGGCGTGCCAGCCCGCCCGAAGTGGCCTCCGAATAGACGAGGCGCTGCAGGTAGACCTCCGAGACACCGATCTCATGTGCGATGCGCACGAACTGCGACAGCTGCGCGACCGTTTCCTTGAGCCCGGTGAGCCAAAGGGACACCCGCGGTCGAGAGAGACCCTCCCGCACCTGCATCTCGGTGAAGGCGCGCACATTGCGAATGATGCGATTGAAGTAATCCTTGCCCCGGATCATCAGGAAGGTGCGGGCATCGGCAGCGTCGAGCGAGACGCGCAATTCATCGAGACCGGTTTCCGAAAGCTCGCGTCCCCGCTTCGGTGTCAGCACCGTGCCGTTGGTGTTGAAGAGGACATACGCCCCACGCGCCTTGAGATAGGCGATCATGCGCGGCAGGTCCTTCACCAGCATCGGCTCGCCGACACCATGCAGCACCACGCGCGCGATTTCTGGCACCTGATCGACGATGTGGGTGAACAACTCCCAGCTCATGTCTGCCGGTGGCTCCAGTTCCGCAAAGGTCCGCGGGCACGTGGTGCAGAGCAGGTTGCAGCGGTTCGTCGTCTCGAGATAAAGGCAAACGGGCCCGTGCTGCGCGATGGGACTGATCATCGGCTCCGCCGCCTCGTGGTAGCGGCGGGGATCGACAGCGTGCATGTTCATGGGGCTTCTCCGGAAGGAGCAGATGCAGCAGTGGTGAAGAGATGGCGCGCGTCGTACGTCACGGCTGCGAGCGTGGCGGCGGTGAAGAGCGCGATGCGGATGTCGTAGTCGGGCCAGCCGGTACCCTCGACGCTGCCGTAGATCGCTACGCAGCCGATGCTGAGCACCCACCCGGCCGCCGAGCCGTGCAGCGCAAGAACTGGGACGAGTGCAAGGAAGTACCAAGGGTAGTGAGGCGAAGCGAGGACGAGGAATGTGACGAGGAGCCAGCTCAGGCAGGCAATCGACATCCTGGCCGTGCGATCGCGCCTGAAGCCGACGGCGAGGGCGGCCCCGCACAGCACGATTGCCGCTGTCACGACGTAAAGCGTCGTAGCGCCCGGCAAGGGCCCCGCGACACGCTCCAGCAGCCAAAGCGCATTGAAGCCGCGGCCTGAGGTGAAGCCCTCTTCCTCGACATATCCGCTGAGAAAGCCAAAGACGCTGCGACCGACGGAGAGATAGGGCAAATAAGCGAAGATAGCAGTGACTACGACGACGGCAGGCAGTCGCCAGTTCCATGGGCGCCAGAGCACCGGTAGGGCCAGCAGCGCCGTCGGCTTGACAAGCGCCGCAAGCGTCAGGAGAGCCCCCGCCTGCAGTGTGCGGGCCTTCAGGTAGAGCAGCACCCCGACCACCGTGAGTGCAGCCATCACCGCATCGACATGACCGTTGCCGGCCACCTCCCATATGACCAGTGGATGCCAGGCATAGACCGCAACGCGCGTGAGCGGCATGCGAAGATGATGCAAGATGGCCAGAAGCGCCGCGACAAGCCCTGTCTCGAACGCCACCAAGCCAAGCTTCATGACCACGACGCTTTCGCCGAAGCGCGTGATGGCGAGGAAGATGGCCTCCGCGACGGGGGGATAGATCGTCGGCGCGTAGTCCGCACGGTTGATATTCGGGTAGATCACAGCGTCACGAAGAAAGGCCACCTCCGGCGCGCTGGGCAGGTAGCGATAGGGATTGATCCCAGCCGCCTGGACGCGACCGTCCCAGATGTAGCGATAGATGTCGGTCGAGAGATAGGGTTCAACGAACAGCATCGCGAGGCGCATCAGGGCGGCAGTCGCAAGGATGGCGATCACGGCATCCCGCGGCGTGATTTTCTCCGAAAGATGTTGTGACAGCGCTATTCCGCCAGCCGCCGCCAAGAACATCGCGAGGTGCCCCCACCCGCCGAGCCGAAGGTGCACCATCGGCCCGATCGCGGTCATGAGCGCAAGCGCGAGGCCGAGCGTCCAGAGCAATATGCTCGGAGAACGTGCGCCGACCATAACAGTGCGACTTGTCATGCGACGCGGCTCGTGACGGTGCGGGGAAAGAGCCTCGCTTCAAGATCGGTCTCGGCAAAGAGGCGCGAAAGCTCGTGACGGCTGGAGCGCGCCAGCGTCGGCAGGGTGCCGGATGTTCGGAACGGGCGCGCTTGCAGCACTTCCTGCGCAAGAACGCGCAGCCCATCCACATCATCAACGTCGTACCAGCTCGGCAGGATATGCACAGGCAGGCCGATCTGCGCGGCGCGCTCGAGGGTCTGTTGCGCCACGTGCTCGGTGCTCCACTCGATATCCTCGAACAGGCAGCGGTGTGCCGCCTTGAGGCCTAGCAGGTAATATCCGCCGTCAACGGAGGGGCCCAGGACGACGCGGTCGCCAGGAGATGCGAGGAGTGTCGCCGCCGTCACGAGGTACGAGGTTGGAAGCGTCGGGCTATCGGAATTGAGCAGGCACACAGCCCCGTGCCCGGCAGCCAGTAGACGCGAAGCGGCGAGATAGAGACAGTCGCCGAACGTCGGGCCCACCGTTTCAAGCAGTTCGATACCCTCTGGCATCACCGACCGAAAGAAATCTGCACTGCCCGCTGGCGCGTAAGCCATGACGCCAGTGATATCGGCCAGCGCCGAAGCCGCGATGAGGTTGTCGGCGATATCCTTCAGGAAGCAGGTGTTGAGGACTGCGGCCCCCTCCGCTGTGACGACCGGCGCGAGACGCGTTTTCGCGCGGCCAGCGATAGAAGCCTTCGCCATCACGGCGACGGCGCAGGTGTGCGAAGTCGAGGGCCGCGGTTCCATGGCAATCGCTCCCTATATCCCGCTGAACCAGTTGAAGCCGCGATCTTCCCAGTAGCCGCCGCGGAAGGTGTTCGTCACTTCCATGGCCGTGATCCATTTCGGGTTCTTGAAACCGAGCTTGACGGCCGTGCGCAGTCGCAGGGGAAAGCCGAACGGATCGGGCAGCGGTTCACCCGCGTACTTGGTGGCAAGCAGCGTCTGGGGATGCAGAGCTGAGGCCATGTCGATGCTCCCGTAGTAGTCGTCCGCGCAGCGGAATGCGACGTACTTCGCAGTGAGATCGGCGCCGATGCGCTCCAGGAACAGACGCAGCGGCACGCCGGACCACTGGCCGATGTAGTCCCAGCCCTCGACACAGATGTGCTTGATGATGATTTCCTGATCGGGCAGCGCGTAGATGTCGCGGAGCGTCCACGGACGCTTGTCGTTGATAGCGCCGGCCAGCTCGAGGCGCCAGTCGTCGGCCTTCACGGGCACCATATCCTCGACGTCGTAGTAGGCGTTGAAGCGCGGCGGCTTCACCACCTGATGTGGGGCGTAGGTCGGGGCCAGATGGTTGGGCCGGAAGAGCGCCGCCTGCACGCGGTCGTTCCACTGGGAAATAGTCTTCAGTACGCCGTGCACGCTGTCGGCCTGCGTGACGTTGCAGCCCGTGAGCATCGTCAGCGCGCCAAGCGTAAGGCCGCCGCGCAGGACCTTGCGGCGATCGATATCGGCAAGGAGCTTGCGGTTCTCTGCGAGGATGCTCTGGTCGATGCCTTGGGCCGGGCGGAACAGTGACGACGAACGGGGACGCTTGGACATGGCAGGTGTCTCCTCAGCGTGCAGGGGTTTCGGAATGGGATGGAACGGGCCGCAGCGCCTCGGGCTCCCCGGTTTTGACGACGGGCCCGCCGCGAACCATCGCGACGAGGGTTTGCGGCACAAGGAGAGCCAGCGCCACGTGCACCAGGAGAAAGCCGACGATAAGTGCCATGCCGATGAAGTGCACGAGGCGCGCCGTCTGGAAGTCGTAGAAGAGCGTCGCGAGTTCGGAGAACTGCACGGGCTTCCAGATCACGAGCCCGGAGACCACCTGGATCACGATGACCAGGATGACGCCGATATAGAGGAGTTTCTGCACTGGATTGTATTTGGTGAGATCGTCGTGCGCCAACTTGAGGGCGAGCACGCTACGGATCTCCGCGATGACTTCGGGAACGCGCACCGGCAACAGCATCCGGCGGAAGCGTCCGGTCCAGAACCCGTAGGCCAGGTATGCCGCACCGTTGAGCGCGAGGATCCACATGGCGAAGAAGTGCCACAGCAAGTAGCCCTCCGCGCCGCCACCGAGTGTCAACCACGACGGGAAGTGCAGCCAGCCGAAAATCACCTCATCATTGTAGATGCCCCAGCCGCTGAAGATGAGCATCAGCATCGCGATGGCATTGGTCCAGTGCATGAGGCGGATCGGCAGCGGATGCAGGCGCCTACTGCCGCTGGCTGTCGCGTGCGCGTCATTCGGTGTCATGAGGAGCTCGCTCAGCGCTTGTAGAGGGCAACGCGGATAGTTTCGGAGGGCCCTAACGGCGTTCCTGCCGTCTCGCGCCAAGTCGGCGCGGCATCGAAGGCCGCCCGATCCATATCGAGGGCCGCGAGTTGGCGACCCGCAATGGCCACGACTTCGATCGGAACGGCAACCTTGCGCTTGCCAAACCCAAGAATGCCGCCGTAGGGAATGATCAATTCAAGCTTTCCGGCCGCGGTGCGAACCACAGCCACGATGCGCCCAAGCGTGCGATCCTGATCGTCGAGAAGTGGCAGTCCCACGAGATCTCCCACCTTCACCGGTTGCGGGTAGCGGCGCTGCATGCGCTGCTCAGGTGTGAGATCGGGCGTCGGCGCCGGCGGTGGCGTCGGGCCTGAGGCGAAAGCAGGCGCCAGCGAAAGTAACAGTGTGATCGAGGCCAGGGCCGGGGCACGGCTTGTCGTCATCGAAGATCTCTTCATTCTGCGGCCGTAAGGCCTGTTGTGTCGAAGGCAGACACCTTGTCGAGCGCCTGCGCGATGTCCCCGATGAGGTCATCGACGTTCTCGAGCCCGACCGAGAAACGCAGAAGATCCGAGGGGCAATCGCTAGCCGCGCCTTCGAGGCTGGAACGATGCTCGACAAGGCTTTCGACCCCACCGAGAGACGTTGCACGGCGCCAGATCTCCATTGCACCGGCCGCTGCAATGGCCGCGCGTTCGCCGCCTTTCACACGTAGCGAGAGCAGGCCGCCAAAACCGCCCGCCATCTGCCGCGCGGCGATGGTATGGCCGGGATGCTGCGTGAGGCCCGGATAGAGCACGCGCGACACGCCCGGATGCGCCGCAAAGTACTGGGCGATGCGCATGGCCGAAGCCGATTGATGACGGACCCGCAGGTGCAGTGTCCGCATGCCGCGCAGAAGAAGAGCCGCTTCGAACGGCCCGATCACGGCGCCCAGTGCCATGCGCAGGCGCGCTGCACGCTCGTGCGCCGCATCCGCCCGCGCATAGACGATGGCGCCCGCGACGACATCGGAATGGCCGTTCAGATACTTGGTGGCCGAGTGCAGAACGAGATCAGCCCCCAAACTAATGGGCTGCGTCAGCACAGGCGTAGGGACGGTGGAATCCACGGCCAGCATGGCGCCGGCCGCGTGTGCGCATCGCGCTGCCGCTGCGACGTCGGTGATGGCGCAGGTGGGGTTCGACGGTGTCTCGATCCACACGAGCTTGGTCTCTCCCGGCCGGATCGCCTCGGCCACCGCGCCGGGTCGTGTCTGGTCGAAAAACGTCACCTCGAGCCCGTGGCTCGGGGCATCCTCGATCAGCCAATGGCACAAGCCCCAGTACATTGCGAGCGGCGCCGCGACATGCGCCGGGCGCGGCAAAGCGAGAAGCGCCGTAGTGGCCGCGGCCATTCCCGAGGCGAAAAGCAGGCTCGTTTCTGCCAGTTCGAGTTGAGCAAGGAGCTCTTCCACCTGGCGCACGGTCGCGTTGTCCGAACGGCCATAGCAGTATCCGCGCCGGTACTGGTTGTCGGCATCACGCACGAACGTCGTCGCAATGTGGATCGGGGGAACGATCGCGCCTGTGACAGGATCGACCTTGCCGCCCCCCTGGGCGGCGATCGTCTCCGGGGCGGGGAGAGCCCGTGGTCTTCCTTGTCCGATTGCCATTGCGCCATCCCTGCCAAGCACTCACTTGATGGCCTTACGGGTGTGCATGCGGGTTCGTTACAGCGAGGCGGCCCTCTCACGGCTTCGTGAAGCTTGCCCCCGGTGAGCGTTGAATTCTCATGCGCAGCATGTAACGAACCCGTGAGGTGAAACGAAGAAGGATAACCGAGCCTCGTGGACGGGCAGGATCTGGAGTGGGCCGACCTGATGCGCGCCGCCAATCGGGGCGATAGGGCTGCTTATCGCCGTCTGCTGGCTGCGCTTGCGCCGGCCATGCGGGCCTTTGCCCGTCGCGCATTCGCGCGATCCAGCCTCAGCGGTGACGAGGTTGAGGATGCCGTTCAGGAGACCCTGCTCGCCGTGCATCTGAAGCAACATACCTGGGACGAAGATCAGCCCTTGCTGCCCTGGGTGAAGGCCATCGCACGCAACAAGGTGATCGACACGCTGCGCCGCAAGGGTGGCAGCCTACACGTTCCGCTCGACGATGTGAGCGAGACGCTGACCGACGATCGCACCGCGGACGCGGGGCAGGCCGCCGACATCGCGAACGCCGTCTCGCGTCTCAAGGCGCGCGAACGGGAGATCGTCGTTGCCATATCAATCGAAGGCGCGAGCGCGCGCGACGTAGCGAAAAGACTGGCGATCAGCGAGGGCGCCGTGCGTGTCGCGTTGCATCGCGCGCTGAAGTCGCTCGCCGTAAGCCTCGGAAGAAGAAAAGCATGAAAACCGATGATCTGATCGCATTGATCGCACACGATGCGCGAGCGAGAACGACGCCCATGCTGCGGCGGCTCATCCTGGCGACAGGCGTCGGCTGTGTCCTCGCAGCAGTGGCCTTAGTCGCGACCATCGGCGTGAGGCCCGACATCCGGGCAGCGCTCGGCACCTGGCGCTTCGATACGAAGCTGCTGTCCGTTGCGGCGGTCCTTTTCGGTGCTTGGAGCGCGGCGCGGCATTTGTCTCGCCCCGAGGGAGATCCGCGCACCGCACTGTACCGCATGGCCGTTCCGATGTTCGTCCTGATCGTCGCAGTAGGCGTTGAGCTGCTCAGCACTCCAGCGGCGACATGGGCAACGCGCGCCATCGGCTCCAATGCGAGGCTCTGCCTCGTGGCCATTCTTGGCCTGTCGGCCGCACCGCTCGTAGTGCTTCTTGGCACGCTGCGGGCTGGCGCCCCCCGCTCGCCGACCTTGGCGGGTGCCGCGGTAGGCCTTCTGTCCGGCGCCATCGGCACGCTGTTCTACGCCATCCACTGCCCCGACGACAGCCCGCTGTTCGTGGCCCTCTGGTACACGCCCCCGGTTGCCGCGATGGTGCTGATCGGCGCGCTCACCGGCAGTCGTGTGCTTCGCTGGTGATCGATGGCTCGTCTTGCGCCTTTGAGACGTCAGTTCTGCCATATCAGCGATGCACGCTTATCAATAAAGCACCCGTCAAGGATTGTTCCGAAACTTCTGACCTCCCTCTACACGTGAAGCGGACTATTGACAGACGATGCCTAAGCTAGTCGCCGCCAGCCCCACGTTGATCTTCGAAACCTTTGCCTCGCATCGGTGACAGCGGGTTCAGTGTCTCGATGCGTCAGGTCCGCTGCGGGTAAGGCTCTGCCTTTGAGCAATGTGCTGATCACTTACGCTTTCCAGGCCCTGAGCTGCCAGTCTGAGAACGTGACGCGAACGAAGACGCGATAGGTCCGAGACCTTCCACTGGTCGACTTTCTGCCCCGGGCCACAACCAGACAGATGCAGCCAGTTCCTTCTGAAACCGCGTGTTTCACAATCCATCGCGCGGGCACCTTCACTGATCGAACGGCAATGCCTTTCGATCTGCCGGCAATCATTCAGGT
>JBDHTJ010000175.1:0-10296 GCA_039808585.1 Hyphomicrobiaceae bacterium
GCCGTCGGGCTGTCCGCCATGATCGTGGCCTCGGCGCATGCGTTCACGATCATCAAGTGGGCGGGCGCGCTCTACCTCGTCTATCTCGGCGTGACCATGCTGCTGCCGGCCCGCGCCGCTGTGGCCGCATCCACGACGGCCGCGCAGGGCCGGGTGCACAGCATGCGCGAGATCTTCGCCCAGGGCTGCGTCTCCAACATTCTCAACCCGAAGGTTGCGATGTTCTTCCTGGCCTTCCTGCCGCAGTTCGTGGAGCCGGATGCGCCCTCCAATATCATGGCCTTCCTGCTGCTGGGGCTGCTGCTCAACGTTATCGGCACGGCCTGGAACCTTGCCGTCGCCCTCGCCGCGGCGCGGATGCGGGAAACTCAGACCGCCTCGCGCGCCAAGCTCTGGCTGGAACGGGGCATCGGCCTGTTTTTCCTGGGGATCGGCGCGCGCCTGGCCCTCATGGACCGGCCCTGACGCCAACTTCCGGGCAAGCCGTCCCCAGGGCTTGCGCACCGGTGGCGATGAGCGGGCTTGCGCTTCCCAATTCGTTCCGCTACCGGCTTCGAAATGACCGACACACGCACGCCTGCCATCACCCCCGAGATCGTCGCCGAGCACGGGCTGAAGCCCGATGAATATCAGCGCCTTCTCGGCATCCTCGGCCGCGAGCCATCGCTGACCGAACTCGGCATCTTCTCGGTGATGTGGAGCGAGCACTGCTCCTACAAATCTTCCCGCGTCTGGTTGAAGACGCTGCCGACCACCGGTCCCAAGGTGATCCAGGGCCCGGGCGAGAACGCCGGCGTGGTCGACCTGGGCGATGGCGACTGCGCCGTGTTCAAGATGGAAAGCCACAACCACCCCTCCTACATCGAGCCCTACCAGGGCGCGGCGACGGGGGTCGGCGGCATCATGCGCGACGTGTTCACCATGGGCGCGCGGCCTGTGGCCAACCTCAACGCGCTGCGCTTCGGTGATCCGGCCCATGGCAAGACACGTCACCTCGTCTCGGGCGTCGTCGCCGGCATCGGCGGCTATGGCAATTGCACGGGCGTGCCCACCATCGGCGGCGAGACCAACTTCGATCCCGGCTACAACGGCAACATCCTCGTCAACGCCATGTGCGTGGGCCTCGCCAAGGCGGACAAGATCTTCTACTCGGCCGCCAAGGGCGTGGGCCTGCCGGTCGTCTACGTCGGCTCCAAGACGGGGCGCGACGGCATCCACGGCGCCACGATGGCCTCGGCCGAATTCGACGACAAGAGCGAGGAGAAGCGTCCCACGGTGCAGGTAGGCGATCCCTTCACAGAGAAGCTGCTGATCGAGGCGTGCCTCGAACTGATGGCGTCTGATGCTATCGTCGCCATCCAGGACATGGGCGCGGCGGGCCTCACCTCCTCCACCTCCGAGATGGCCGACAAGGGCGGCGTCGGCATCGAGCTCGATCTCGATCACGTGCCGCAGCGCGAAGCCGGCATGACCGCCTATGAGATGATGCTTTCCGAAAGCCAGGAACGCATGCTCATGATCCTCAAGCCCGGCCGCGAGCCCGAGGCAGAGGCCATCTTCCGCAAGTGGGACCTCGACTTCGCCGTGATCGGCAAGACCACCGATACCGGCCGCATGATCGTCAAGCACAAGGGTCGGGTGGAAGCCGATCTGCCGGTGGCGACGCTCGCCAACTCGGCCCCGCTCTACGAGCGCCCCTGGGTGCCGACGCCGCCGGTGAAGACCATCCTTCCGGAGTGGGTGCCGGGGCCCAACAGCATTTTCGGCGCGCTTGGCGAGATGATGGGCACGCACCACTTGTGCTCACGCGCCTGGATCTGGCAGCAGTACGACCACATGGTCATGGGCGATACCGTGCAGCGGCCGGGCGGTGATGCGGGCGTCGTGCGCGTGCACGGCACCCAGAAGGGTCTCGCCGCCACGTGCGACGTCACCCCCCGCTATGTTGCCGCCGATCCGAAGATGGGCGCGGCACAGGCCGTGGTCGAGACCTGGCGCAATCTCACCGCCGTGGGCGCCGACCCCATCGCCATCACCGACAACATGAACTTCGGCAATCCCGAGCGCCCCGAGATCATGGGACAGTTCGTGGGCGCGATCGAGGGTATGCGCGAGGCCTGCCTGGCGCTGGCTTATCCGGTCGTCTCAGGCAACGTGTCGCTCTATAACGAGACCAATGGCGTCGCCATTCCGCCCACGCCGGCCATCGGCGGCGTCGGCCTCATCCCCGATCTCGCGCATCGCATGGATCTCGCCTTCAAGACCGAGGGCAGTCTGATCCTCGTCATCGGCGCGGAGGCGGGACATCTGGGCCAGAGCCTCTATCAACTCATCTTCACGAAGAAGCTCGAAGGCGCGCCACCCCCGGTCGATCTCTCTGCCGAGGTGAAAGCCGGCAACCTCGTGCGCAGCCTCATTCGCGGCGGCAAGGTCTCGGCGGTGCACGACGTGAGCGACGGCGGCCTGCTGGTGGCCGTGGCGGAGATGGCACTGGCCGGCAAGATCGGCGCCCAACTCTATCCCTACGAGGGCAAGCTGCCGGCGCATGCCGCCTGGTTCGGCGAGGATCAGGGCCGCTATGTGCTGGAAGCTGCGCCGGAGACCGCCGAGGAGATCCTCGAGCGTGCCCGCCTCCTGGCGCTGCCCGCGCGCGTGATCGGCCGTGTCGGCGGCGAGGCCCTGACGCTCAAGGGCGAGGACACCCTCACTTTGGCCAAGCTGCACGAAATCCACCAGGCCTGGATGCCGGGATACATGGCTGCGGCAAGCTGAGGGGCGGCCGCGTTCCCTCTTCGTTCTTGCATCCGCAACGCGGCCGTGCTATGGACATGGCATGACGCAAGAGATGGAAAACATTGTCCTCGAGCACCTCCGCCATATCCGGGCGAAGGTGGACGAAATCGTTGCTGAACTGCGGCGAACGAATGCGCGGGTAAACCTTCTCGAACTCGGACACGGCACGATTTCCATGTCCCAGGCGGATCAGAACACCGAGATCGACCGCCTGAAGGTTCGGTTGGATCGGGTGGAGCGGCGGCTCGACCTGCATGATTGACGGGGCACCCTTTCGCCAGAAGCCTTGAAAGCGCCGGTGCAAACCAGCGATAGTGGCGCAGTTGAAGGTCAAGCCTGAAAGGCCGCCCCATGCCCATGGACGAGAAGGAAATCGCGAGCCTGATCAAGGCGCGGCTTCCCAACGCCGAAGTCACGATCAAGGATCTGGCCGGCGACGGCGATCATTATGCAGCGCACGTCATCGCGCCCGAGTTCAAAGGTAAGAGCCGCCTGCAGCAGCACAAAATGGTCTACGAGGCCCTCGAAGGCCGCATGGGAGGTGTGCTGCATGCCCTGGCGCTCACCACCTCCGCCCCGAAAGATTGACAATCGGGGGGGCATGCCCCCATCTAAATCCGAAAGCGCCGCCCATTCGTTTAGCGCGGCATCGAGAGACACGCCCACTTAAGGAAGTCGCCCATGAGCGAGCAAGCCGTCCAGGACTGGATCCGCAAGGCCGTAGCCAACAACGACGTCGTGCTGTTCATGAAGGGCACCAAGGCGATGCCGCAATGCGGCTTCTCGCATCAGGTTGCGCAGATCCTCAACCACCTCGCCGTCGAGTACAAGGACGTCAATGTCCTCGACGACATGAGCATCCGCGACGGCATCAAGGTGTTCTCCAACTGGCCCACCATTCCGCAACTCTACGTCAAGGGTGAGTTCATCGGCGGCTGCGACATCGTCCGCGAGATGTTCCAGGAGGGCGAGCTGCAGCAGCTGCTGTCCGACAAGGGCATCGCCTTCGACAAGGCCACCATGACGGCCTGAACTGATCAGGTCAGGGCTGGACCGCCATTTCAGCGGCTTGCCGCCCTTATCACCGGCCTGACACAATCCCGCCGTCTCGTCCGCTAGGATGAGGCGGCGTTTCTATTTGCGGGCAGAGGCGATCGGCATGACGCTGGGCGGGCGGCGTTTTCTTCTGACACTGGCCATCGTCGCAGCGGCCGTTTGCCTGGCGCTCGGCGTCAGCCTGCCCATCATCAAGCTCACCAAGTTCGTCTTCTTCACCTACGAGCATTCGCTCATCTCGACCGTGACGGCGCTGATCAAGTCGGGGCAGACCTTCCTCGGCATCGTGGTGCTCATCTTCTCGATCGTGCTGCCGGTGTTGAAGCTCCTCTACCTCCTCCTGCTATCGACGCTGCCGCAGGCCGAGCTCAAGCGCCTGTCCAAGCAGTTGCGGGCGCTGGAATGGCTTGGCAAATGGTCGATGCACGACGTGCTGGTGCTGTCGCTGTCGATTTTCTTCATCAAGAGCCAGGGCGTGTACGACGCGCGCAGTCTCAACGGCGTCTACTTCTTCACGGCCGCCGTCGTCCTGATGATCCTTGCCTATGCGTGGTTGAGCGGCGATGCGGCTCCGCGCCCGAAGCCCGCGGCCCGGGCCATGAACGCGGACGCCAAGCGTTCCACGGCTGCCACGTTCGCCTTCAGCTTCCTCATCATCCTGGCAACCGTCTTCTTCGCTCTCGGCGTGATGCTGCCGGCCATCCGCTTCACCACGGTGTTCGTGTGGACCAACCAGCACTCCATCGCCACCGTGATCTGGGCGCTCTATGCCAACCAGGAATACTTCCTCTGTTTCGTGATCTTCGCCTTCTCAATCCTGTTCCCGTTCATGAAGCTGTTCTACCTGCTCACCCTCGTCACCTCGCCCGACATGCCGGCGGAGTTCCGTGAGAAGTCGATCTCGGCGATGGAGTGGCTGGGGCGCTATTCCATGACCGACGTCATGGTGCTGGCACTGATGATCTTCTACGTGAATGCCTCGGGCTATACGGAAGCCAGCGTGCTGCCCGGCATCTACTTCTTCGCCGCCTCGACGATCATGACCATGCTCGCCTACGGCTGGGCGAACCGCGTCACGCCCGCCGCCGCCGACCCCAAGGCGCGGCCGGTGCCGAACCTGCAGGCGCGCCTCGCCAACCTCGACCGCGCCTGACACTCAGCGCGGGGCTGCATCAGAAACGCAAACTGCGGTGGCACATGGGCCACCGCAGCTGAATGTCGGACAGCGGGATCAGTGGTTGTCGCGGGGGATGCCCTTCGTCTTGGCGATCTTCTGGTACTTCACGGCCGGCTTCAGCACCATGCCATCGGCGAGTTCGCCCACGAGCCCGCGCTGGATCTCCTGCCAGGGCGTCTGATGGCCCGGATACTTGTAGCCGCCGTGGCCCTGCAGGGCCGCACGCCGCGCATCGTACTCCTCCTTCGAGATGAGGATGTCAGCCGTGCGCTTGTTGAGATCGATGCGCACGCGGTCGCCCGTCTTCAGGATGGAGAGCCCGCCGCCCGTCGCCGCTTCCGGCGAGGCGTTCAGGATCGAGGGTGAACCCGACGTTCCCGATTGCCGCCCATCACCGATGCAGGCGAGCGAGTTCACGCCCTTCTTGATGAGGTAGGCGGGGGGCCGCATGTTCACCACCTCGGCGCCGCCCGGATAGCCCACGGGGCCGGCGCCGCGCATGAACAGGATGCAGCTGGCATCGATCTTGAGTGCAGGATCATCGATGCGCTTGTGATAGTCCTCCGGGCCGTCGAACACGATCGCGCGTCCCTCGAAGGCGTTGGGGTCCTTCGGGTTCGAGAGATACCGCTCGCGGAACTCGTCCGAGATCACACTCGTCTTCATGATGGCGCTGTCGAACAGGTTGCCCTTGAGGTTGAGGAAGCCGGACTTCTCCTTCAGCGGCTTCTTGTAAGGACGCACCACATCCGGATCGGTGGTGGCGCGGTCACGGCAGTTCTCGCCCATCGTGCGCCCGTTCACCGTGAGGGCGTTCTCGTGGATCTTCTTCGCCTTCATCAGCTCGTGCACGATGGCCGGCACGCCGCCTGCGCGATGATATTCCTCGCCCAGGAAGCGACCCGCAGGCTGCATGTCGAGCAGCAGCGGGATGGGATAGCCGATCTTCTCCCAGTCGTCGTTATTGAGCTCGACGCCGATGTGCCTGGCGATGGCGTTGAAGTGGATCGGCGCATTCGTGGAGCCGCCGATCGCGGAATTGACGACGATCACGTTCTCGAACGCCTCGCGCGTCATGATCTTCGACGGGCGCAGGTCCTCCCACACCATCTCGACGATGCGCTTGCCGGTCTCGTAGGCGAGTTGTGCCCGCTCCTTGTGGGGGGCAGGCGGGGCGGCGCAGCCTGGAAGCGACATGCCCAGCGCCTCGGCGAGCGAGTTCATGGTGGAGGCGGTGCCCATGGTGTTGCAGTGACCAGGCGACGGCGCCGAGGAGGCGACCAACTCGACGAACTGCTCGTAGTCGATTTCGCCCGTGGCGTGCATCTCGCGCGCCTTCCACACGATGGTGCCCGAGCCGGTGCGCTCGCCGCGGAACCAGCCATTGAGCATCGGCCCGCCCGAGAGGACGATGGCGGGAAGGTCGACAGTGGCCGCCGCCATCAGCTGCGACGGTGTGGTCTTGTCGCATCCCGTGGTCAGCACGACGCCGTCGAGGGGGTAGCCGTAGAGCACCTCGACGAGGCCGAGGTAGGCGAGGTTGCGGTCGAGGGAGGCGGTGGGCCGCTTGCCGGTCTCCTGGATGGGGTGGGTGGGAAACTCGAAAGCGATACCGCCGGCCTCGCGGATGCCCTCGCGGACGCGCTTGGCCAACTCCAGGTGGTGGCGGTTGCAGGGCGACAGATCGGAACCCGACTGCGCGATGCCGATGATCGGCTTGCCGCTCGTGAGTTCCTCGCGCGTCAGCCCGAAGTTCATGTAGCGCTCGAGGTAGAGCGCGTTCATCTCGTAGTTGTCGGGATTGTCGAACCAGGCCTTCGAACGCAGTTTCTTGATTTGGGCAGCTGTTGGTTTCTTGCTCATTCGCTTCCTCCAGAATGCAGGGATGTCTTGATGGTGCGGTGCGTTGCGCGTGCCGATCACCTACCCGGCGACGAGGCCGCCGTCGACGAGCACTTCCGAGCCCGTCGTGAACGATGAGGCGGGTGACAAGAGCCACACCACCGTGTTGGCAACCTCCTGCGGCTGTCCGAGGCGCCCCATGGGGATCTGCGCGCTGAGCTTCGTGCGCGCCTTTGCCTGGTCGGGGCGGGAAGCAATGATGCCGTCCACCATGTCACCCTCGATGAAGGCGGGATGCACCGAGTTGCAGCGCACCACCGGCCGCTTGCGCGCGCCATAGAGCGCAACGGATTTCGTGAGCAGCCGGACGGCACCCTTGGAGGCGTTGTAGGCGGCGAGGTTCGCCCCGCCCACCATGCCCGATGCCGAGGATATGTTGACGATCGCCGGCGCCTTCGCGCGCGCAAAGAGCGGCATGGCATACTTGCAGCCCAGGAACACGCCATCGGCGTTCACGGCCATCACCTTCCGCCACGTCTCGAAACTGGTTTCCTCGATGTCGCCGGGCGTGCCGACGCCGGCGTTGTTGACGAGGCCGTCGAGGCGGCCGTGCCTCTTTTCGATGGTGGCCATCGCCGCCTGCCAATCGGCCTCGCGCGTCACGTCGAGAGCGATATCGACCTTGCCGCGGCCCGCAAGGTCGCTCCGGATGGCGGTGCCACCGGCGGCCTCGATGGCCGCGCACATGGCACTGCCGAGCGTGCCGAGCGCCCCCGTTACGAGCACCACGTGGTCCTTGAGCTGCATGCGTCCCCTCCCGGCGCGAGGCCGGCCTTCGCGTATTGTTTCAACCCAGCATACCGGCCCGCGCCTTCGCGGGCCACCACCCCTGCGGCAAGGGCCTGTTGCCCCAGAGCCATGAGCATGAGGGCCCGGGGCCAATCGCCGCCCGTGCCCCTGTGAACCCGGTGGTTGCCCCGCAACACCAAGGCCGGCCCGCATCAGCTTTGCGTAGGCGCGGGCCGGCAAATGCACTAGCTTGCCGAGCCGCAGGGGCAGACGCAGGGGAGTTCGCATGCCGCACCAGGAGCGCACGTATCGCTATTACGAGTTCGTGATGGTCGCCTTCGTGGTGGTGCTGGTCTGTTCCAACCTCATCGGGCCGGCCAAGATCGCGTCGGTCGACCTGCCCTTCTGGGGGCCCTACGTGTTCGGCGCGGGGGTGATCTTCTTCCCCATCTCCTACATCTTCGGCGACATCCTCACCGAGGTCTACGGCTACGCCAAGGCGCGGCGCGTGATCTGGGCAGGCTTCGGCGCGCTGATCTTCGCCTCCGTCATGGCGAGCATCGTCGTCGCGCTTCCTCCGGCCCCGTTCTGGAAGCACCAGTCGGCCTATGAGATCGCTTTCGGCAACGCCTGGCGCGTCGTGGCCGCCTCCATGATCGCCTACTTCTGCGGCGAGTTCGTCAACTCGTTCGTGCTCGCCAAGATGAAGATCTGGACGGAAGGACGCGCTTTGTGGATGCGCACGATCGGCTCCACGATTTTCGGCGAGGCAGTGGACTCCGCCATTTTCTATCCCCTCGCCTTCTACAATACGGGCATCATCCCCAACGAGGTGCTGCCGCAGGTGATGCTCGCACAGTTCATCACCAAGACGGCGGTGGAAGTGGTGTTCACGCCGGTGACGTACGTCATCGTGGGCTTCCTCAAGCGCCACGAGCATGAGGACTATTACGACCGCGACACCAACTTCAATCCGTTCAAGCTCGAGGAGTAGCCCGTCATGGTCGCGATCGCGGCAGACGGCCGTCTCGCACCGGCGCTGATGTCGTTCGACGTGTTCGGCACGCTCATCGACGTTCGCGCCAGCTCCTATGCCGCCTTCGAAAGCATGCTGCGCGACGCGAAGGCGCCCGGCAGCATCGACGTGAAGGCTTTCTGGGAACACTGGGAAGAGCGCAACATCGCCCACTACTGGGAGCCGTGGCGGCCCTACAAGGAGATCTGCACACTCTCACTCTCGGAGACGTTTGCGCACTACGGCCTGGATGCGCCGGCAAGCCTGATTTCGCGCTATTTCGAGGCCTTCTCCAGCTTCAAGCTTTTCCCGGATGTGAACCCGACGCTCGACGCGCTTGCCAAGCGCTATCGGCTGGGCCTTGTCTCCAACATCGACGATGATCTGCTGGCGGCGACGCCGCTCGCCCGCCAGTTCGATGTGGTTGCCACCGCCGAGCGCGCGAGGGGCTACAAGCCCAATGGCGATCTGTTCCGCTATCTCATCGCCAACGCCGGCTGCGACAAGGACGATATCCTCCATTCGGGCCAGTCGCAGTTCACGGACATGGTGGGCGGCAAGCCCCTCGGCCTCACGATCTGCTGGATCAACCGGCGGGGCGTTGCCCTGCACGGACGCGTGCCGAAGCCCGACTACACCTTTCCCGACGTCGCCAGCCTGCGCACGCTTGTCGTCGATCCGATGGGCCCCTAGTCTCGCGCGGCCAAGGCGTTGCGCAGGCGCGGGTCGCTCCAGGTGAAGCCGGCGCTGACGGCGCGGCCGGGGAACAGCAGGGTTGCGGGATCGATGTGCCGGCCGGCCGCGTCCTTCACCTCGTAGTGCACGTGCGGGCCGGTGGAATAGCCTGTGCTGCCGAGCAGCCCCAGGCGTTCGCCCTGCGCCAGCGTCGCGCCCACGCGGGCATGCACGGCCTGCAGATGCCCGTAAAGATGAACGCGGCCCTGGCGATCCTTGGTGATGACGGCGTTGCCATATCCGCCATAGCCGCCCGCGAACGTCACGGTTTGGGCGTGGCTAGTCGCGAACACCGGGGTGCCGAGCCGCCCTGCGAGGTCGATCGCGGGATGCACGCGGCCGCGGTTGAACATGCTCGTGACGCGCCCGTTCTCGAACGGCAGGATGAAGCCTGGCGGCCGTTCCGCGAGGCGCGGAGCCGGCGGCGTCACGGGGGGCAGCAGAGGCGCATCCATCATCACGCCCGGGGCCGATGGTGGCGGCGGCAGCATCGCCATGCGCACGCGCGCCAGCAGTTCCGCGCGGGCCTCGCGCCATGCCTGCATCTCGATGGGGTCGGGAGGTGGTGCGCCAGGCCGGCGCGCCAGTTGCGGCACCGGCACGGGCAGAGGAATGCGCAGCACATCCTCGTTGCTCTCGCCTTCGGTGCGCGGTGCGAATACGGCTGCGTCCGGCAACTCCGCTCGCGCCGTAAGCGGCAGCGCGATGACGGCCGCGGCTAGAACTCCGGCGCGCTTCGATGGCGTCCTGGTCGATGCCATGGCTTCGTCCCCCGTTCGCAGCGCTCCCTCAAGCGCCGAGATTCGTCGCATCTCCAGCCGTTAGAGCCAGCAAGCGTGACGAGATCACGGCAACGTTGCAGCCGCTGTGAGCATTACCGTTTGCGCAG
>JBDHTJ010000176.1:0-10209 GCA_039808585.1 Hyphomicrobiaceae bacterium
AAAAGCAAAAGAGCAAGGCTTTCGGCCTTGCTCTCGCTATTCTCCTCGAGCGATTTTTCCGCTCGTCTGCTCCTGACGCTCGAACGCAGCGCCGGTAGCTTTACTCCATCCCCAGACTTGGGCTCTTCACCGCTTACCGCGGGGCTCACCCTTATGTTTATGACAGCGACCCTACAAGAGGCGCGGCCTTCTGTCACCCCGTAAAACGACTAAAAACTGCGCTTAAGCAAACTTTCTAGGCGAGGTGCGAGGCGCATCGCCGTGTTTATCCGATTCCGGCCGCTTGCCCAGCCTCGCGCGACGATTTTGAACGCGGTCCGGCCAAGCTTCAGCGCCAGGATCGGCACCTTCTGCGGACGGCGTTAACGTTGCCAGCCTTGGCCGAACGGGATATGACCCCTCGGCCCTGCACCAGGGCCCTGTTTCCCGCCAAATGGCTTGTTTCATTGTCCTGGCGGCGTCACCCCGCTCGAGCAAGGCACCTACCCGATGCGCCTCTCCCGTTACTTCCTGCCGGTCCTGCGCGAAACCCCGAAAGAGGCCGAGATCGTCTCGCATCAGATCATGCTGCGCGCGGCCATGATCAAGCAGGCGAGTGCCGGCATCTATACCTGGCTGCCGCTGGGCTTGAAGGTGCTGCGCAAAATTGAGGCAATCGTGCGCGATGAGCAGAACCGCGCCGGCGCCATCGAACTCCTTATGCCGACGATCCAGGCCGCCGACCTCTGGCGCGAGAGCGGCCGCTACGACGCCTACGGGCCGGAGATGCTACGCTTCCTCGACCGGCACGAGCGCGAGATGCTGTACGGGCCCACCAACGAGGAACTGATCACCCAGGTCTTCCGCGACGGCGTGCGCAGCTATCGCGACCTGCCGCGCAACCTCTACCATATCCAGTGGAAGTTCCGGGACGAGGTGCGGCCCCGCTTCGGTGTCATGCGCGGGCGCGAATTCCTCATGAAGGATGCCTATTCCTTCGACCTGACGGCGGAGGCAGCGCGGCACTCTTACAACAAGATGTTCGTCGCCTACCTGCGCACCTTCGCGCGCATGGGGCTGAAGGCCATTCCCATGGCGGCCGATACCGGTCCCATCGGCGGCGACCTGAGCCACGAGTTCATCATCCTGGCGGGCACCGGCGAAAGCGCCGTCTATTGCCATGCCGACCTCGTGGCGCAGAAAGTGCCCGCAGCCGACGTCGACTTCGACCAGGATCTCGCCCCGATCGTGCAGAAGTGGACCACGTCCTACGCGGCCACCGACGAGAAGCACGACCAGGCCCGCTTCGAGGCAGAGGTGCCGGCCGACAAGCGCCTTTCCGCCCGTGGCATCGAGATCGGGCACATTTTCTATTTCGGCACCAAGTATTCCGAGCCCATGGGCGCCCGGGTGCAGGGCCCCGATGGCCAGAAGATCACGCTGCAGATGGGCTCCTATGGCATCGGCGTTTCGCGCCTGCCGGCGGCAATCATCGAGGCGAGCCACGATGCCTCGGGCATCGTCTGGCCGGTGCCCGTGGCGCCGTTCGAGCTGGGCCTCGTCAACCTGAAGGCCGGCGACAAGGATACGGACGCGGCCTGTCTCGACCTCATGGGCAGGCTCGAGAAGGCCGGCGTCGACGTGCTCTACGACGACACCGACGAGCGTGCCGGCGGCAAGTTCGCCACCATGGATCTCATCGGCCTGCCCTACCAGCTCATCGTCGGCCCCAAGGGCCTGAAGGCGGGCGAGGTGGAGGTGAAGGACCGCAAGTCGGGCGAGCGCCTCAGCCTTTCGCCGGACGCAGCTGTGCAAAAGCTTGTCGACAGCATCGGTTCGCAGCGCATGCTGGCATAATCCCTCTGCCAAGGGCGACCGCGCCCGGCGTCCTTTTTTGTGACAGCATTGACGTGGTAACAGGGGCGCTGTCTGTCTGGGCGGCCCCGGCCGGCCTTCCTGGCCTCGTGGGCAATCGCCCGTTGGCGAGAGGGACGGTGTATCCATTTTCCTCCGCGCGATGTCGGTACGGGGGAGGCTGGGCGAGGGCAGCCCGAGCATCGCCCCGGCCGTGGCCGGGGTGGCAACAAGGGGTGAGGGCATGGCGAGTGTCACGACGCGGCCAGGGGCGGCAACGCCCCCCGATACACGACCCTTCGCGCCGTTTGAATGGATGTTGGCGGCCCGCTACCTCAGGGCCCGCCGCAAGGAAGGCTTCATCTCCGTCATCGCCGGGTTCTCGTTCCTCGGCATCCTGCTCGGTGTCGCGACCCTGATCATCGTGATGGCGGTCATGAACGGCTTCCGCAAGGAGCTGTTCAACAAGATCCTGGGCGTCAACGGCCACGTCATCGTCAATCGCATCAACACCGACTTCACCAATTTCGACGAGCCGATCGACAAGCTGCTGGCGGTGCCGGGCGTGCGCCACGTGATGCCGCTGATCGAGGGCCAGGCCATGGTCTCGACGCCGGGGCAGGCAATGGGCGCAGTGGTGCGCGGCATCCCCGAGAGCGGCATCAAGGCGCTGCCGCTCGTTGCCAACAACGTCCGCTTCGGCACCCTCGACGGCTTCGACGATCAGGACGGCATCGCTGTGGGCATCCGGCTCGCCAACGCGCTCAGGGTGAACGTGGGCGATAGCATCACCCTGGTGAGCCCGCGCGGTGCGGCGACGCCGTTCGGCACCACCCCGCGCATCAAGCCCTACAAGGTGACCGCGCTGTTCGAGATGGGCATGTCCGAGTACGACCGGACCATGATCTTCATGCCGCTCGCCGAGGCCCAGCGCTACTTCAGCCGCGGCAAGGCGATCGATGTGCTGGAGGTGCTTGTCGACCAGCCCGACGAGGTGCAGGACCTGACACCCGCCATGCGCCTGACGCTGGGGCAGGGCTACCACATCGCCGACTGGCGCCAGCGCAACGAAAGCTTCTTCACCGTTCTGGAGGTGGAGCGGAACATGATGTTCATCATCCTCTCCATCATCGTGCTGGTGGCGGCCTTCAACATCATCTCCGGCCTCATGATGCTGGTGAAGGACAAGGGCCGCGACATCGGCATCCTGCGCACCATGGGCGCCTCCCAGGGGGCGATCATGCGCGTGTTCCTGATCACGGGGGCGAGCATCGGCGTCGTGGGCACCCTGGCCGGTTGCCTGCTCGGCATCCTGTTCTGCTGGCGCATCGACGAGATCCGCCAGTTCGTGGCCTACATCACCCGCACCAAGCTGTTCGATCCGGAGGTGTACTACCTGACGCGACTGCCGGCCGACGTGAACATCTCGACCACGCTTTCCATTGTCGCCATGGCCCTGGTGCTGTCGGTGCTGGCGACGCTCTATCCTTCCTGGCGCGCTTCCCGGCTCGATCCGGTCGAAGCGCTGCGCTACGAGTAGGGCGCCCCCGTGCAAGACATCACGCATCACCCCGCGCTGCAGCTGCACGAGCTGCGCCGCACCTTCCATCAAGGCGGGCGGGAGATCCCCGTCCTCAACGGCGCCTCCACGGCCATCTACCCGGGCCAGGCCGTCGCCCTTGTCGGCCCCTCTGGCGCCGGCAAGTCGACCCTGCTTCACATCGCGGGTCTGCTCGAGACGCCTGACAGCGGCAACGTCTATGTCAACGGCGTCGATTGCGCGCAGATGACCGACGCCGAGCGGACGCGGGTGCGCCGCCTCGAGATGGGCTTCGTCTACCAATTCCACCAGCTGCTGCCGGAGTTCTCAGCCCTCGAGAACGTGGCGATGCCGCAGATGATCAGGGGCACCTCGCGCAAGGACGCCGAGAAGCGGGGCGGCGAGCTGCTTTCCATGCTCGGCTTGGGACAGCGCCTCGATCATCGCCCCGCGCAGCTTTCGGGCGGCGAGCAGCAGCGCACCGCGATTGCCCGGGCGCTTGCCAATTCACCGCGGCTCCTGCTGGCGGATGAACCCACCGGCAACCTTGATCCGCGCACTTCCAGCGGCGTCTTCCACGAACTTATCGAGCTGATCACGCACACCGGTGTCGCGGCACTCATCGCCACGCACAACCTCGAGCTTGCGCGCGCCATGCATCGCATCGTGCGGCTCGAGAACGGGCTCTTGGTGGAAGTGAACCCGGCAAGCGTCTACTGACGGCCACACTCCCGAAGCCTCCCCACACCAGCATCGCGTCCAAGCGCAAGGGACGCCTGCCCTGCCCCCAGACGCCTTTCCGCTCGCCCCGGAACGCGGAGCGATGTGGACTTCGGCGGCTTGCGTGGGCCCCCGCCTCTCGCGGCGACGAGGCAAGAGTTTATGGCGATCGCGAAGCACCAGAGAGAGCGGGCCGGAATAGGGATGGTCCAGCTTGCGGTTGCAAAACAAGCTGTTGCGGTGAGGACACGCTGCTGCGCGCTTTAGGCGAACAACATTCACTCGGTCGTTGCCGGAGCCCTGAAAACTTGCATTGTTGCGCCAGCGATTTGGGGGAGAGTTTGGGCCTTGGCGCCGATAGGCGCGCTGGTCCAGCTCACGAGAAACCGGTCCGGCTAGCCCGGGCCGGTTTTTTCTTGTGGCCCGCTGTTAGAGCAATTGCGATGCGGGAAATGGTCTGACCTTCCTTGACAGGGCCTGCCATTGCGGCGCCATCTGCGCCAGCACCATCCTCTTCCCGCGGCACGGAGAGAGCCCAATGTCCCAGGCCCAGTCGATCCAGCTTCCGACCTTTGCAGAGATCCTTGCAGCGCGCGAGCGGATCAAGGCTCTGGCACTCGTGACGCCGCTCATCGAGCACCCCGCGCTCAATGCGCGTGTGGGCGGGCGGGTGCTGCTGAAAGCTGAGAACCTGCAGCGTGTCGGCGCTTTCAAGTTCCGCGGCGCCTACAACAAGATCAGCCAGCTCGACCGCACCAAGTATCCAGGCGGCGTCGTCGCCTGCTCCTCCGGCAATCACGCCCAAGGCGTTGCCGCCGCGGCCACGCTGTGCGGCATGCGCTCGGTGATCGTGATGCCGTCCGACAGCCCGGCGATCAAGATCAAGCGCACCAAGGAATTCGGCGCCGAGGTGATCCTCTACGATCGGGTCAAGGAAGACCGCGATGCCATCGCGCGGCGCGTCTGCGAGGAGCGGCAGGCGGCCTTCGTGCACCCCTTCGACGACCGTGACGTGATCGCCGGCCAGGGCACCGCCGGCCTGGAACTGATGGAGCAGGCAAAGGCTCTGGGCGTGGTGCCGGACGTGGTACTGGCAGGCGCCTCGGGCGGCGGCCTCGTCACCGGCGTGAGCATCGCCGTGAAGGAAATGAGCCCGGCGACCGAAGTCTATTGCGTGGAGCCAGCGGACTTCGACGACTTCGCACGCTCGCTCGCCAGCGGGACGCGACAGAAGAATGCCCAGATGGCCGGTTCGATCTGCGACGCGCTGATGTCGCCGACGCCCGGCGAGATCACCTTCGCGCTGGCCCAGCGCAACCTTGCCGGCGGCCTCTCCGTCACCGACGACGAGGTGCGTGCAGCCGTGCGCTTCGCCTTCGAGGAGCTGAAGATGGTCGTCGAGCCCGGCGGCGCCGTGTCATTGGCTGCCATCCTCGCCAGCAAGCTGCCGGTGAAGGGGCGCGTGGTCGCAGCGCTCGTCACGGGTGGCAATGTCGACCCGGCAATGTTCGCCAGCATCATCCAATCGGGCGCCAAGGCTGCCTGATGCACGCCGCGACGAAGGCAGACGCAGACGCCCATAAAGGCCGGCGGGGGCAATGCTCGGCCACCTGATCGCCAGCGAGACAGCTCGCAAGGCGCTCGCGGTCTCGCTCATCTTCGGCACCACGTCGGCAGTGATCGGCGTGCACATGCCCTACCTGCCCGTGTGGTTCGACTGGGCCGGGCTTTCCGCCTACCAGATCGCGCTCCTTGGCGCCGCGCCGGTGTTCGTGCGCATCTTCACGATCCCCATCGCGGGCTTCCTGGCGGATCGCTGGGGCAAGACGGCCGATCTCGTCATGCTGCTGTCGTGGGCGGCGTTGGCCGGCTTCCTGGCGCTGTCGCAGATGCGCAGCTTCGGTTTCATGCTGCTTGCCGTCATCTATCTGGCGTGCGTGTGGGGCCCGGTCTTTCCCCTGTCCGAGACGGTGGCGATGGGCGTTATCCGGCGCACAGGCCTCGACTACGGCCGCATGCGGCTGTGGGGCTCGGTCACGTTCATCCTCACCAACCTCGCAGGCGGCTGGGCCGTGGAGCGGTTCGGCGCGCACACCGTGGTGTGGCTGCTTGTGGTCCTCGTGCTGGTCTCGACGCTCGCAGCACACGTGCTGCTTGCCGAGGTCGGAAAGGAAACGGCAGCGCACGCCAAGGGCCAAGCCGGTGCGCGGCGGATGTCGCTTGCCGATGTCGCGAGCCTTGCGCGCAAGCGTGACTTCCTGCTGTTCCTGCTGGCGACCGGCGCGGTGCAGTCGGCCCATGCCGTGTTCTACGTCTTCGGCATTCTGCATTGGCGATCGAACGGCATTTCGGCCGAGGTGGCGGCGGCGCTGTGGACGGTGTCCATCGTCTTCGAAATCGCGCTGTTTGCCTATTCGGCTGCCGTGCTGAAGCGCCTGGAGCCGGTGACGCTCATCATCATGGGTTGCGTTGCGGCCATCGTCAGGTGGTTCGCCATGGGGCTGGACCCGGGGCTTGTCGCACTCGTGCCGCTGCAGATGTCTCACGCCCTCACGTTCGCGGCTTCCCACATCGGCGCCATCCACTACATGACCCGCACGGTGCCCGAGCATCAGATGGGCACAGCGCAGGCGCTTTATTCGGCTTTCACCGGCGGCATTGCGATGGGATGCGTGATGCTTTCCATCGGACCGCTTTATGCGAACTTCGCCGGCCGCGCCTATTGGGCCATGGCGTTCGTTGCCTGCATAGGCCTCGTCGCGGCATGGCGCATCCCGCGGCGCAGTTCCAACTGATATCCTTTAGACGATATTGGTATACTGGATTTATTCTTTGAATTCAGATTGTTGCGGTCTTTAGTGCATAAGCTCCGGTTAAGCATTCCAACCTATCGTCAGTATAGTGGATATGCGCACGCATCATTGCTCATGCGCACGCTTGGGGGATGCCATGGACGAATTAAATCTGGAGCTCGCATCGCGGCTTGATTTCATGGAACTCGATGCCGAGGCGCGCGCGATGCTGCGTGAGCTGAGGCCGCTTATCGAGCGTGCCATCGGCCCCAGCCTGGCGCGCTTCTACGCCAAGGTGAAAAGCAATCCGGAGACAGCCCGCTTCTTCCGCGACGACAGCCATATTGCGCACGCCAAAGGCAAACAGCAGCAGCACTGGAACGCCATCTCATCGGGTGATTTCAACGCGGACTATGCCCGGCGGGTGACGGCGATCGGCAATGTGCATGCGCGCCTCGGCCTCGAGCCACGCTGGTACGTGGCCGGTTACGCTCTGGTGGCCGAGGATCTGATCGGCGCGCTTTTGTCGGAGCGGCCGACGGGCCTGTTCCGCGGCCGCCAGTCCAACGCGCAGACGGCACGCATGGCGGGGGTGCTGGTCAAGGCGATCTTGCTCGACGTGGAGCTTTCGATCTCGACCTACCTCGCAGCCATCGACGAGCGCCGCAAGGTGGCGGAGGCCGCGCGCGCCAAGGCCGAGGCGGAACAGCAGGAGGCCATGACCGCGATCGCCGAGGGTCTGAAGAAGCTCGCTGCCGGCGACATGACGGTGCGGATCGACACGGCGCTCGCGCCGCAGTTCGAAACCGTGCGCGATGACTTCAATACGACGCTCGCCCGCCTGCAGCAGGCCATGGAAACGGTGCGCGACAGTGCCACCACAATCACCCAGGGCACGCGCGAGATCACCGCTGCTGCCGACGACTTCTCCAGGCGCACCGAGCAACAGGCCGCGAGCCTGGAGCAGACTGCCGCGGCGCTCGACGAGATCACCGCCACCGTGAAGCGCGCCGCCGACGGCTCGCGCCAGGCGCAGGAGGTGGTCACGGATGCCAAGCGCAATGCCGAGGACGCAGGCGTCGTGGTGCGCATGGCTGTGGAGGCCATGGGCAGCATCGAGCACTCCTCCTCGCAGATCAGCCGCATCATCGGTGTGATCGACGAGATCGCCTTCCAGACCAATCTGCTGGCGCTCAATGCCGGGGTCGAGGCGGCACGGGCCGGCGATGCAGGCCGCGGCTTCGCGGTGGTGGCCTCTGAAGTGCGGGCGCTCGCCCAGCGCTCGGCGGAGGCTGCGCGCGAGATCAAGGAGCTGATCTCGACATCGGCCGCTCACGTGGCCCAGGGCGTGGACTACGTGGGGCGTACGGGCAAGTCGCTCGAGAAGATCATGGCCCAGGTGCTCGACATCAATGACGTCGTGACCAACATCGCCTCGGGCGCGAAAGAGCAGGCGACGGGGCTGCACGAGGTGAACACGGCCGTCAACCTGATGGATCAGGCGACGCAGCAGAATGCGGCGATGGTGGAAGAGAGCACGGCGGCAAGCCACTCGCTCATGCAGCAGGCCGCGGAACTGCAGCAGCTGATCTCGACGTTCAAGCTGGCTCAGGCGGCCGCTGCGATGCGGGCGAGCGAGATGGTAGCAAGGCGCCCCGCTCCTTCCGCCGCCCAGCCGAAACGGCTTGCCGGGAAGCGAGGCTAAAGATTAGGCAGGCTCTCGAGGCAGCTAGCCCCAGAGTGACGGCTCGGGCGGAAACACGGTGCTTCCTTCATAGCGCAAGGCCGGCTGCCGGTCGCGCGCCAGGAGAAGCGGGCCGTCGAGATCGACCCACTGGGCCTGCTGCGCCAGCAGCATCGCAGGCGCCATGGCGAGGGAAGTCGCCACCATGCAGCCCACCATGATGCGCAGCCCGCGTAGGCGGGCTTCGCGTGCCAGTTCCAGCGCCTCTGTGAGGCCGCCAGTCTTGTCGAGCTTGATATTGACCGCATCGTAGCGCGACGCGAGGCGGGCAAGATCGGCGCGCGTGTGCAGGCTCTCGTCGGCACAAACGGGAACGGCGCGCTGGATCTGCGCCAGCGCCGCGTCGGCAGCCGCAGGAAGCGGCTGCTCCACCAGCTCGAGGCGGGCCTCGGCCGCAACCTGCATCAGCGGCGCGAGAAGGTCGGGCGTCCAGGCCTCGTTGGCATCGGCGACGAGGCGGGCGACAGGACATTCGGCACGCACCGCGCGCATGCGCGCGGCATCGCCTTCTCCGCCCAGTTTCAGCTTGATGAGGGAAAGTCCTCGCGCCACCGCTGCGGCGGCCGAGGCTGCCATCTCCTCCGGCGAGCCGAGACTGACGGTGTAGCAGGTGGTCTGTGGGGCTGGCGCCGACAGGCCGGCGATTTGCGCAACCGTGCGGCCCGACCGCTTTGCCTCCAGGTCCCACAGCGCGCAGTCGAGTGCATTGCGCGCGGCTCCCGCAGGCATGCCGGCGAGCAGGCCGGCGTGGGTCGCGAGAAAGGGCGCGAAGGCCTCGATCGATTGCACAACGCTATCGATGGACTCGCCATAGCGCGCGTAGGGCACGCATTCGCCGCGCCCGGCATGAGCGCCGTCGCTGACGGTGGCGACCACCACCTTCGCCTCTGTCTTGGCGCCGCGCGAAATGACGAAGGCCTGGGCAAGGGGCCAGGTCTCGACGGCGACTGAAACGGAAAGGGGCATGAACAGGCGTCCGTCGATGGCGCTGCGGGCGGCTTGCGCCAGGCTGCGCGCCTACATCAGGCGCCCGCTGGCGTGGGCGAGGAAGAGATAAACGCGGCCGCTGTCGGAGATGAGGTGCGCCTGAACGGCGCGGCCGGTTGGATCCTTCTGCTCCATGTCCCGCACGATCGCCTCGAAGTCGGCAAGGAACATGTCGACGGTGCGACGGAACTCGGCGTCGCCCTGGTAGCGCTGGCTCACTTCCTCGAACGTGTTCCGGCCTTCGGCGGTGTAGATGCTGCGCACCATGATGCCGCGCTGGCCGGCACGGTAGCGCGACCAGATCGCTGCCGCGGTGTTGGGATCAAGCGCGCGTGCAATGCCTTCGAGGTTGATGACGGGGCCGCGCGGCGAGCCGTCGTCCGTCGTGTGCGAGGCGCGCTTCAAGAGATCGGTGAGGGACCAGGCAGAGTTCGGGTCGTGGGAAGGCATCGGCCCTGCGGGCGCAGGGGCCGGGGCGGGGGACATCGCCGCTTGCGGCGGCGCATAGGGCTGCTGGTGCTGCGCGGCGGTGTAGGCCGAGGTGAGCGACACCTGCGAATGCGGATGTTGCTGCGCCGCGTGGGGCTGCTGCG
>JBDHTJ010000177.1:0-10109 GCA_039808585.1 Hyphomicrobiaceae bacterium
AAAGAAACACCGGCGGCGCCGCGTAGGCGCGGGCGGGGTCCGGCTTGTGGCCCGCCGCCTGCGCAATGATGCGCGCTTCCTGCGCGAAGTGTGCCGCAGTGGGATGATCGAAGTTGTAAGGATCTTCCAGCGCATGTGTGAGAACGAATGCGGGCTTGATCTCCCGGTATATATCGATCGTACGCTCGAGCATGGCCTCGGTGGGGCGCAGCGGATAGTCTCCGCAATCGAAGAATTCGACCTCCGCCCCGAGAATTCGGGCGGCCTCCTCCGCTTCCGCCTTGCGCGCAGCCTTCACCTCTTCGAGAGAGACGCCCGCCTTCTTCCATGCGAACTGGCTTTCGCCCCGCTCGCCATAGGACATGCAGACGATCTTCATGCGATAGCCGCGGCGAGCATGCAGGGCGATGGCGCCACCCGCACGCCACACGAAATCCCCCGGGTGTGCAGTGATCACCAGACCAGACTTGCTAGGCGTCATCGGCTTGCTCCTTGGCACCCAGGGCATGGAATGCGCTTGACATCGCACAGTGAAAGAACGCCCGGCGCGCCAATCAACTCAGGCAACTTTCTCGCGGCCGTACAGCCCCTCGATCTCCGCCTGGAACTTCTCGTAGATACTGGCGCGTCGCACCTTCATGGTGGCCGTCACCTCGCCGTCATCGTGGTCGAGTTCCTTCGTGAGAAGGTGGAAGCGCTTGATCTGCTCCACGGGTGCGAGCCCACCGTTCGCCGTCTCCACCTCCTGCTCGATGAGCGCCACGACGCGTGGATGCTCTGCCAGCGAGCGGAACGTGGTGAAGGCGATGCCGTTCTGTTCCGCCCACTTGCCCACGTTCTCGAAGTCGATCTGGATCAGCGCCACGACATACTTGCGCCGATCCCCGATGACGATGCATTCCTTGATGTAGGGGCTCGCCTTCGCGGCATTCTCGATCTCCGAGGGGCTCAAGTTCTTGCCGCCGGACGTGATGATGACGTCCTTCTTGCGGTCGATGATCTTGACCTGTCCATCCCGCCACTCGGCGATATCGCCCGTATGCAGCCACCCGTCCACCACCGTCTGCGCGGTAAGTTCGGGCGCCTTGTAGTAGCCTGCGAACACCATGCCGCCGCGCACGAGCACTTCGCCATCCGCATCGAGCCTGATCTCGGCGCCGACGTTGGGTGCCCCGACAGTGCCCACCTGCACATTGTCGATCGGATGGCCCGTGACCCCGCCGGCGGATTCCGTCTGCCCGTAGACCTCGATTAGCGGCAGCCCCATCGTGCGGAAGAACTGGAACACCTTGGGCGGGATCGGCGCGGCCCCCGTCACGCAAACCTTGCAGCGGCGCAAGCCCACGAAGTTCTGCAGCGCCCGGAACGCGAGCCAATACCAGAGCCAGTACGTGAGCTTCTCGCCCAGGGTGCGCGGCCCCGTGAGCGCGAAGGGCTCGCAGGCCTTGAAGGCCTTCGCCACCATAAACTGGTTGAGCCGCGTGGATTCCAGGGTCTTGATGTGAATCGAAGAGTGCATCTTCTCCCAGATGCGCGGCACCCCGAGGAACAGGCTCGGCGCCACCTCGCGCAGATCCTCCTGCACCGTGCGCAGGCTCTCGCCGAAATTCACCATCATGCCCGTGTGCAGCGGCGCGAAGGTGGTGAGCGACTGCTCCGCCACGTGGCACAGCGGGAGATAGGAGAGCGTGGTGGAGCGCTTCGTCAGGCGCAGACGCTCCACGGCGCCAGGCACTGCGGCCTCGATGTTGCCGTAGGAGATCATGGCCCCCTTTGGCTTGCCCGTCGAGCCGGAGGTATAGATGATGATGGCGATGTCGTCCGGGCCCTGCGCGTCGACGATGCTATCGACGAAGCGCGGTTCCTTCTTCAGCGCCTTAGCCCCCAGTTCCTCCAACTGATCGAACGTGATGATGCGGCTGTCCTGGTAGGCGCGGAAGCCCTTCGTCTCCATGACGACGACGTGTGCCACCTTCGGCAGGTCGCCCCACGCCTCGATGATCTTGTCGACCTGCTCCTGGTCCTCGCAGAACACCACCTCGCAATCACCGTGGGCGAGCACATAGGAAACCTCGGGCGATGGGCTCGTCGGATAGACGCCGACGGTGACGGCGCCGATGGTCCCTGCCCCAAGCTGGGCAAACACCCACTCGATGCGGTTTTCCGAAATCACGCCGACGTGCGAACCGGGCTTCACGCCGAGTGCCTTCAGCCCCATGCCGACGCGGCAGGCATGATCCCAGTATTGCCGCCACGTGACCGGCTGCCAGATCCCGAAGCGCTTCTGGCGCAGCGCCAACGCATTGGGCGTCGCGCGGGCGCGATGGCGCAGCCACTGCGGAAGGCTTATGGGCTTCGTCTCCTGCGCCGCCATGGCCGCCTCCCTCAACTGAGCCAGCGCTTGCGCCGCTTGTAGTGCTTCACGTCGCGGAAGCTTTTCACGCCGCCCGCATCGTGGCTGCCCATGCCGAGATAGAACTCGCGCACGTCGCGGTCGGCCGTAAGTTTTTCTGCAGGGCCGTCGATCACGATCTTGCCGTTCTCCATGATGTAGCCGTAGTCGGCAACCGCCATGGCAATGGCCGCATTCTGTTCCACCAGCAGAACCGACACGCCTTGTTCAGCATTGATCCGCGCGATGATGCCGAAGATCTCTTCCACAAGGATCGGCGAAAGCCCGAGCGACGGCTCGTCCATCAGGATCAGCTTCGGCTGTGCGATGAGCGCACGGCCGATGGCGAGCATCTGCTGCTCACCACCCGACATGTATCCGGCGATATTGCGCCGCCGCTCCCTGAGCCGTGGGAAATACTCGAACACCACGTCGAAGTCGGGCTTGCTGCCGGAGCGTCCCTCGAGTGCATAGGTGGCCGCCACGAGGTTCTCGTCCACCGTCAGATCGGGGAAGATGCGCCGACCTTCCATCACGTGGAAAAGGCCGGCGCGCACGAGGCCATGCGGCGAGTGGTTGCGGATATCCGCGCCATCAAAGCGGATTGCCCCGCCGGTGACGGCCCCACGCTCGAAGCCCAGGATGTTGGAGATGGCCTTGAGCGTGGTGGACTTGCCGGCGCCGTTCGAGCCCAGGAGTGCAACGATGCGTCCCGCCGGCACCGCAAGGGACAGCCCTCGCAGCACTTGCACCGTGTGATTGTAGACGACCTCGATGTTGTTCACCTCGAGGATCGCCGCCGGCTGGGACGCGCCGTCCATCAGGCCCCCACGCGGATCCAGTCGGACACGGGTTGCATCTTCGCCCCCTTGAAGTCGAACTTGAACACACGTCCAAGGTTCGTGGAGTTGCCGGGGAACGACACGGGCGCGCCGATGACACCACCGAGATCGAGATCCTTGATGGTGTTCATCGCGGCTTTCACGTTCGGGCCCGTGAGTTCCTTGCCGCCCTCGATGCAGCGCTTCATGCCCTCGGTAGCAAGCGCCATGTTCGTCCACGGCTGCAGGTAGGAGTTGGTGCGATACTTTCCGCCGTTGACCTTGCGGATGTATTCCATCGCCTCGCCCTTGGCGCTCTCGTCGATGTAGTTGTAGGCGTTGACGCCGAGATAGCCGTCGGCCACCTCGCCCATTTTCTGCAGGATGCCGAGATCAGAACTGTAGAACGTGCCCATGAACTGCGTGGCGACCTTGGCCTCGCGCAGCTGCCGCATGAACTCGGGGATCGGCGCCATCACGTAGCCGTGGAAGATGGTGTAGTCGGGCCGCGCACGCCGCAGCTTGAGAACCTCGGCGGAGACATCGAACGACCCCGGCGGCGTGACGATCTTTTCCACTTGCTCCAGGCCCAGCTGCTTGGCCGCCGCTTCCGACTTCGCGATCGGGTCGCGCCCGAACTCTGTGTCGGAGTGCACGAAGGCGATGCGTGCGCCCTTCTTCTCGGCGGCGATATGCTTGAGCAGGATCGCCACCTGCTGCGAGTAGTCCGGCCCCGGCATGAACTGCAACGGGTACTTCCCCGGATCGTTGATCTCGGAAGCAAAGGATGCACCCGCAAGCAGGATGCCGCGGCGGTTCAGTTCCTCGTTGATGGTTTTCTGGAAGCCGGTGCTGTCGCCCAGGAACAGCGCCACCTTGTACTGGCTGACGAGACGGTTGAAGACGGCCATGGCCTGCTGCACCTGGTAGCCGGTGTCTTCCGTGATGAGCCTGATCTTGCGGCCCGCAACGCCACCCTTCTCGTTCATCCACTGCACGAAGTGTTGCCCGCCCTCCGAGCCCTCGATGCCGGCGAAGGCGAACACGCCGGTCATAGGCGAGGCATTGGCGATCACGATCTCGTTCGCCTCCTGTGCCCTCAGGCCATGCACGAACGGCATCGGAACTGCGCTTGCGGCGGCGAGTGCGCCCGTGCGGGCCAGCAGCGTTCTGCGCGAAAGCTTCAATGTCATGTTGTTTTCCTCCGGTTCATTTGTTGTGCGGTTGTCAGGTGCGGAACGGCCAAAGCTCGAAGCGACGTCGCATGCGGCGCCAGATCTCGTTGAGGCCGAGCGGCTCGAACATCAGGAAGCCGACGATCAAGGCCCCGAACACAATGGTACGCACGGGCGAGAGCATCTGCACCACGCCCGGCCAGTGCGGCTCCAGCGCGGCAACGGAAATCTTCAAGAGTTCCGGTACCAGCGTCATGAAGGCCGCTCCGAGGATCGCCCCGCGGATCGACGACATGCCCCCCACGATGATGGCGGCAACGAAAAAGATGCTGTCGACGAGCCGAAAGCTCTCGGGCGTGACCACGCGGAAGAGATAAAGCCAAACCCCTCCGGCGACGCCCGCATAGAAGGACGCGATCGCAAAGCTCATCAGCTTGTAGCGGAACAGCGGGATGCCCAGAACCTCCGCCGATATGTCCCGATCGCGGATCGCGATGAAGGCGCGGCCGACGCGCGTGCGGAAGAGATTGGCGGCACACCAGACCGAAAGCGCTGCGATCGGCACGGCCATGTAGTAGATGTCGGCATAGCTCATGAGCGAGCGGCCGAAAAGGCTGGCCGGCGTGATGTTGAGACCGCGCGACCCACCCGTCACCGACGTCCAGTTGAAGAATACGAAGTGCAGGATGAAAGACGCGGCGATGGTGGTGAGCGCGAGGTATAGGCCTTTTACGCGCAGGCTCGGGATGCCGAAGAGCGCACCGACCAGGGCGGCGGCAAGACCGGCCAGCGGGATCGTCAGCCAGAACGGCAAGGCGAAGTTGTTGGCGAACCACGCCGTGGCATAGGCGCCGACGCCCATGAAGGCCGCATGTCCCAGGCTGACCTGGCCCGTAAAGCCCGTGAGAACCATCAGCCCCGTTGCGGCAATGACGTTGATGGCGATGAGGCAGCCGATGAGCAGCCAGTAGTCGCCTGCTATCGCGGGGAAGGCGGCGAGCACGGCCAGCAGCAGCAGCATCCACAACCGTTGCACATTGCTCGTCAGCAGTGCCTCGTCGGCCGCGTAGCTTTCCTTGGCAGACCCGATGCGCATGCCTACAGCCTCTCGATCTCGTGCGTGCCGAAAAGGCCGTAGGGTTTCACCAGCAGCATCAACATCAGCACCACGAAGGTCGCGATCTGCTTGTATTCGGCACCGAGTGTCCAACTGGCCATCGATTCCAGCCAGCCGACGAGCAGGCCTGCGACCAGCGCCCCGCCGATGCTGTCCAGGCCACCGACGATCACGACCACGATCACCGACAGGCCGATGGCGCCCATGGCCGAGGAGATGCCGGCAATTGAGCCGACCAGGATGCCCGCGCCTGCCGCCGTGATGGCCCCGAAGATCCACGCGAAAGAGTATACGCCCGGCACGTTGATGCCGACCGTGTAGGCGGCCTGGCCGTCGGCCGCCGTGGCGCGAAGGGCAACGCCCCCGCGCCAGAACCGGAACACGAGCACGATGAACGTCACCGAGATCGCGGCAACGATGAAGCCCCACGCATTCTTGGACGCCACGAACGCCTCGCCGAAGCCAAGCGGTACGAAGAAGGGCTGATCGGGCAGGAACGCCGGCAGGCTGCGTGGATCCGCCGTCCAGATGATCTCGACGAGCCCGATGATGATGCTGGTAAGACCGATCGTGACCATGAAGACCGAGATGGGATTCTCGCCGATCAGCGGACGGAAGACGGCCCGCTCGAGCACCGCACCCGCAACGCCGGTTCCCGCAAGCGCCACCAGGATCGCCGCCCACATCGGCAGCGCCGCCTGCGTCGCCATGCCGAAGAACAGGTAGGCCCCGATCATCATGATCTCGCCGATGGCGAAGTTGATGATCCGCGTCGCCTTGTAGACGATCACGAAGCCCACGGCCGTCAGGGCGTAGATGCCACCCACAGCCAGGCCTGACAGGCTGAACTCGACGAAATCGAGAAGCGTATTCATCATGACGCCGCCGCTCCCGCCGGCCGGCGCACGCCGCGCAACTTGCTGTAGTCACCGGAGCCGAAATAGGCGCGTGCCACCTCAGGGTCGTTCTGCACCTTGGACGGCGGCCCGCTCGCGATGGTCTCGCCGAAATTCAAGACCGCCACATGGTCGGAAATGTCCATCACGAGGCGCATGTCGTGCTCGACCATAAGGATCGTCACGCCCCATTCCTCGCGCACGTCGAGGATGAAGCGGGCCATGTCCTCCGTCTCCTCGCGGTTCATGCCGGCAACCGGCTCGTCCAGCATGAGCACCCTCGGGCGCATGGCGAGTGCCCGCGCAAGCTCGATGCGCTTCTGCAGGCCATAGGCAAGTGCGGCCACCGGCGCATGGCGGATGTGATCGATTTCGAGAAAATCGATGATGCGCTCCTCGATCTCCGCGCGCAGCTTCATTTCCTCCCGCTGCGGACGGCCGTAATAGAACAGCGCCTCGACGAGGCTTGTGCGCATGTGCGAGTGCCGGCCGAGCTTGATGTTGTCGAGCACAGTCATGCCGCGGAACAGTGCGATGTTCTGGAACGTGCGCGCCAGGCCCATGCGTGCGCGCTGCGGCGTTGCAACGTCTGTAATGTCCCGCCCGTCGAAGACGATGCGGCCGGCGTCGGGCCGATAGAACCCCGAGATGGCATTGAAGAGCGAGGTTTTGCCCGCACCATTGGGCCCTACGAGGGACGTGATCGAGCCTTCGCGCACGTCGAGCGAGACATTGCGCAGCGCCTTGATGCCGCCGAACGACAGCGACACGTTCTCCACGCTCAGGATGCTGGCAGGCGTCTTGTCGACCATGCCGCGGCACTTCCTCCCTCTGAGACCGGCATCTTCCGATCTCCGCCTAGCGGCGACATACGCCGACTTTATTCGTTTTGCGGCAGTCCATTTTTTCCCGCTGCCGTACGAATTGATTTTCGATCGATCGATCGGTAATTGTCAAGGACGGCGCTTGTCCAAGGTGCGACATGAATCAGAGTGCTGCACGGCGCGAAGGCAAGGCGGTTCTCTCCCGCGCGCGCATTCTTGCGGCTGCCGCGGAGCTGTTTGCCGAGCGCGGATTTGAAGGCACATCCATCAGGGACATCGCTGCGGCCGTGTCGATGACGACCGCCTCGCTTTATTATCACTTCGAAAGCAAGGAAGATCTCTACGTTGCTGTCCACGGCGCATGCATGGACGCCGTCAGCAGCGCGGTCGAGGAGGCAGTGGCAGGCCTGCGCGACCCGTGGGCACGGCTAGAGGCGGCGGCAGGTGCACATTGCACGACGATGCTCGACACGCACGGCAACAGCACGATCCTTTCGAACCTCTCGTGCCTGCGCATGCCGCAGGTGCGCGATGCCCTGATTGCCCAGCGCGACGCCTACGATCGCCGGCTGCAGGCCTTGATCGACGATCTGCCGCTTGCGCGCGACGTGGACCGGAAGATCCTTCGGCTGCAAATTCTCGGCAGTCTCAACTTCATGCCGAACTGGTATCGCGCCAACGGGCGCCTCGCGGCCGAGGACATCGGCCGTTCGATGGTGCGGCTTCTGCGCGACGGCCTTGGCCTACAGCAAAGCCGTGCGACTGCGAAGCAGCCCCGTTGACTCCTCCCACCATGAGCGCAGAGTGCGACAGGCACCGAAGCTACTGTGGAGCGCCAGGCAAACGAGAGCGTGCCTCCAGGGCGGTACGCAGGCGCTCACGCTACGCAGAGGCTCAGTGTCCTCGAGGCCCGCTCGCCTCGAGTGGAGGTCATTCGCGTGGAGGAGGCATGGAGCCACCGGATCAAAGTTCTGCCCGCGCCGAAGGGTGCGGGCTCGGCTGGCGCAAGGCATGATCGAGGCTCACCGCAAAGTGGGCTTTGCCGAAGCCGGGCCGCGACACACGACAAATCGTATTTTTCAACGAGGTCATCGCACCTCGTATGAGTGCCCGAGCAGGCTCGGGCCGATCCGCAAGGCGGACAGCCCCGCTTCATGCGACAGCATAGCGGGGCATTTCGTTGCCTGATCGGGATTCCATGTCACCCACGCACCGCCTTGGCGCCGGACGCAATCGTCTGGGTTGAGTTGTTGAGTGTTTCTATCGCGAAACCAGCCGCCGCCTTGTAGCCGGCGACGAAGGCGGCACGCTCCTGCGGCGGGATCACGTCGTCGATGTTTTGGAACGTCCCCCCGCAACGTTCATCGACAAGGTTCAACAGGCCAAACGGCCCAGCGCCGCGGTTGCGCAGTACGAGCTGCGAGACAGGCCCGCAGAGCTTGCCGTCATAAGCGGCGAGCGCATTGCCGTTGGCGCCGTGCTCGACCATTGCGGCTCCGAGCACCCGCGCATCGATGATAGCCTGGCTCGCGCCGTTCGAGCCCGTGGGATACATCGCGTGTGCCGCATCGCCCAGCAACGCAACCGGCCCATCGACCCACGTGGCAACGGGATCGCGATCGATCATCGGGTTCTCATAGGCGACGTCCGCCTTCCGGATCAGCGCAGGCACGTCCAGCCAGTTCCACGTCCAATTGTCGAAGTGGTGGATGAAGTCGCCGATGCCGACCTGGCGGAACCAGCCGCTCTGCTTCCAGCCCTCCGAGTTGTCGAGGGTGACCTCCGCGATCCAGTTGATCATGGCGAGGCCGGTCGCGGGATCGGGATGGGAGATCGGGTAGATCACCATGCGCTGGCGATGCGTGCCGAGGCCAATGAAGGATGAGCCGGTGCGGATCGGCTTAGCCAGGCTCGTGCCCCGCCACATCAGGGCGCCGCCCCAATGGATCGGCGGCTGCGCCGGATGCATCTGCGCGCGGATTGCCGAATGGATACCGTCGGCACCGACGAGCAGTGTGCCGACCTGCTCCGCCGTGCCGCCGTCCAAATTCTCGATCCGGGCCGTGACGCTGCCATCGACGTTGCGTGCATAACCTGCGACGCGCGAACCGAGCCTGACGGCATCGCTGCCCATGCGCTCCACCACCTTCGCGTGAAGAAGCATGTGGAACTGGCCGCGATGAACCGCGTACTGCGGCCACTTGTAGCCGGCCAGCAGGCCACGCGGCTCGGAATAGATGTCGTTGCCGTTGAGCCCCACGAGGGCCCATTCCTTCGCCGGCACGCCCACGCGATCGAGATCCTGCTCGGAAATCCCCATGTCGTAGAGCTCGCGCACGGCATTGGGCTGCAGGTTGATGCCGACGCCCAGCGGCCGCATCTCGCGCGCAGCCTCGAACACCACACACGGAACCCCGATCTGGTGCAGCGTGAGGGCCGTGGCGAGGCCGCCGATACCGCCGCCGGCGATGATGACGAGTGGTGCAGACATGTGCGTTTCCCTTGCCGTGCCGAACACGGCCTATGGTTTTGGTTGTGGCTCTCTTTATGCGCTTTCCGCCCGCAAGCTCAAGCGCTGCAACGCCCCAGACTGCCCTTGGCGGACGCCGAGGCTCGAACCCTCGACGCGAACGGAGCTTTTCTTGCATCTGAGCCATCGGGGATTCGGGTCATCATACGGCAAGAGCAGCCGCAAGCCGGTCCAGGAACTCTGCCTGGCCTTTGAGGATTTTCTCCTGCGCCACTTCGAGCGCGAACCAACCCGCACGGTCGAGTTCCGGAAACTCCTGATGGCGCCCCGACCGCGGCGGCCATTCCATTCTGAAGAGATTGCTCGTGAGCGTGGAGGGATCCCAATTCTGTTCCATCGCCCAGATCTTCACGA
>JBDHTJ010000178.1:0-10086 GCA_039808585.1 Hyphomicrobiaceae bacterium
TACGACCTCGGATATATCGACTTGGAACAGAAAACCCTGCAACCTATCGACAACCCGTTCGGTACACGGGTGTTACCCATGTCTTAGATACGATCCGTTACCTATGTGTCCGGGCTGGACAGCTAAGTAGTGGTGCCGGCTGAGGGATTTGAACCCCCGACCAACGGTTTACAAAACCGCTGCTCTACCCCTGAGCTAAGCCGGCGCCGGCCTGGGCCACAAGGGGCCCGCGCAGCCGATAGCCCCTCTGCGCCCGCCCCGTCAAGGCGCTTGCTGGCCGCGTGCGCGGCAGCTTTACCCCCACTGCGCGATGCCCTTGCTCCAGCCCGAGACGGGTGCTTATCTGGCGCGCAATGAACAACAAGCGCTTCGCGCCACCGGCGCGGGCAGTCGAAGGGCGCGGACCTTGAGCGAGCCGAAATACACGTCCTGGGCGGTGGCCACCACCCATCCCCACAGCGAGGCGATCGCCGTGGAGAACCTGGAGAGGCAGGGCTTCGTCACCTATTGCCCCCGCATCCGCAAGCGCCGCTCCCACGCCCGAAAGATCGATACCGTGCTGCGGCCCCTTTTCCCTGGCTACGTCTTCATCGGCGTGAGCCAGCAAATGCGCTGGCGGCCGATTCTCTCCACCATGGGGGTGCGCAGCCTGGTTCGCTTCAGCGACGAGCCTGCAACCCTCGACGCTGCCTTCATCGACGAGCTGCGGGCGCGCGAGGTGGAGGGCGCCGTGGTGCGCCCGCCGGTGCCCTACAAGGTCGGCCAGAACGTGCAGATCGCAGGCGGCCCATTCGATGGGCTCGTGGCACGAATCCTGGAACTGAACGAGAAGGACCGGGTGGTGGTGCTGCTCGACGTCATGAACCGGGGGGTGAAGGCCCGGCTCGAGACCAAGCAGGTAACCCCGGTCCTTGGCGAATGAGGCCACGGCCTCCCCTGCCGTGCGCACCGGCCTTTCACCTGACAAATCCGCGCACATTCCCGACCTGGCGCGTAATTTCCTTGCTGCAAACGCCGGGATATGCGAGGCAGACAGCGCATCGAGCGCAGGGGATTGATTCCATTAATCCCTTTCTTGATCCCACGGATTTCCCGTTAGGCCCTTTGCGGCACTCCCCCTGCGCTCCGCTCGCTGACGACGTCTCGGCCCGGCCTCGCCGGTAGCCTGCATGCGCCGTCATGACATGGATCGAGACGGAGACACTCTTTTTGGAAACGACGACCTTCGCTGAGCTTGGGCTCAGCGCGAAAGTCCAGGCTGCGATCACCGCTGCCGGATACACCACGCCCACCCCTATCCAAGCCCAGGCCATTCCCGTCGCGGTAACGGGCAGAGATGTGCTGGGCATCGCACAGACCGGCACCGGCAAGACGGCAAGCTTCGTCTTGCCCATGCTGGCCAGACTGGAAAGCGGCCGGGCCCGGGCACGCATGCCACGCTCGCTGATCCTGGCGCCAACGCGCGAGCTTGCAGCTCAGGTGGCGCAGAGCTTCGAGAAATACGGCGTCAACCACCGCCTGAATGTGGCGCTGCTGATCGGTGGCGTATCGTTCGACGATCAGCTCAAGAAACTCGATCGCGGCGCTGACGTGCTGATTGCAACCCCTGGCCGGCTGCTCGACCATTTTCAGCGCGGCAAAATCCTGATGAACGGCGTCGAGATCCTCGTCATCGACGAGGCCGACCGTATGCTGGACATGGGCTTCATCCCCGACATCGAGAAGATCTGCAAGCTGCTGCCACCGCGGCGCCAGACGCTGTTCTTCTCCGCCACCATGCCGCCCGAGATCCAGCGCCTCGTGGCAAGCTTCCTCAACGATCCCGTGCGGGTCGAGGTGGCGCGGCCTGCGACCACGGCCACCACCATCACCCAGCGCTTCCGCTTCTGCACCTCGACCGAGGACTGGGCCAAGCGCGAGGTGCTGCGCGATCTCATCCGCTCGGAGAACGTCAAGAACGCCATCATCTTCTGCAATCGCAAGCGGGACGTGGCGATCCTGCTCAAGTCGCTCACCAAGCACGGCTTCAATGCCGGCGCCCTGCATGGCGACATGGACCAGACGAGCCGCATGGCGACGCTCGATGCCTTCCGTGAAGGCCGCATCTCGCTGCTGGCGGCCTCCGACGTTGCTGCCCGCGGCCTCGACATTCCCGACGTCAGCCACGTGTTCAACTACGATGTGCCCTGGGCCTCCGACGATTACGTGCACCGCATCGGCCGCACGGGACGCGCGGGCAAGGAGGGCAATTCCTTCACCCTCGTCACCCCCGAGGACGTCAAGGCACTGCGCGACATCGAGAAGATGCTGGGTGTTCCCGCCGAATGGATCGGCGAACCACCGACGGAGGAGGACCTTGCGTCCTCAGGCAGGCGTCGTCGCGGCCGCGGTGGCCGAGGCGAGGAACGCTCGGCGCGCGGTGGACGTGGCGAGCGCGGCGAACGTGGCCGCGATCGTGGCGGGGATCGCGGCGGGGATCGTGAACGCGATCGTCGTCCGCGGCGCCCGGAGGGCGCGGGAGAGCCCTCGCGTGCCGTTGCCGCAGAAGGCCAACCGCCGCGCGAACGGCGCCCGCGCGAGGACGCACCGCAGCGCGAGCCACGCGCCGAGGGGCAACGCCGCTCGGAACCGCAGCGGCATCAGCATGCCGAGGCAAGCCCGCCGCGCACGCGCGCACGTCCCGAGCGGCAACAGCCTGCCCAGCCGCGGCCGCAGGCACAAAAGCCCGTCAGCGGCTCTGGTGACCGTGGTGGCGCCGCGCCGGTTGGCCTGGGCGACCATGTGCCGGCCTTCCTCAAGCGCGCCGTGCGACTCTCACCGAACTAGCAGTCCGGTCTGTTGAGATGGACGCGTTCCCGCGTCCATCTCGCTCTCCGGCTTCTGAATACCGGCCTTGATGCGAGACAGTGTCGAGGCCGCGCGGGCGCCGATCGAAAGCGGTGCCGACTTCTCGAAGTCGTGCCACCGCGCCCACTCGACGTGCTCTGTTTCCCTCTCGCACGATACCGCTCTAGAGTGCGCCTCCCCAGCACGGTGCAACCCGCCAGCGCATCGCGCAACGTCGAGGAAGCTCCCCAGGAGGTGCGCGATGGCACAGCTTTTCCCCGTCACTGAGCACGTCGCGACATCGGCGCGTCACACCTGTCACTACCTCGCCTGCGGGCCAGAAGACGGCATCCCCGTCATTTTCGTGCATGGGTGGCCCGAGTTGTCGCTCAGCTGGCGGCATCAGCTCCCCTGCATTGCGAGCCTCGGGTTTCGGGCCATCGCGCCGGATATGCGCGGCTACGGCAAGTCCGCCATCTATCCGCGTCACGAGGATTATGCGCTGGAAAACAGCGTGCGCGACATGATCGAGCTTCTCGATGCGCTGGGCGCCAGCAAGGCCGTCTGGGTCGGACACGACTGGGGAAGCGCCGTGGTCTGGGCGATCGCGACGCATCACGCCGATCGCTGCCATGGCGTGGCGAACCTTTGCGTGCCGTATCTGCCAGGCGGCTTCGCCCTCGAGAGCGTGCTTCCGCTCGTCGACCGGCGCGTCTACCCGGAAGACAAGTATCCCTTCGGGCAGTGGGACTATCAGGTCTTTTACGAGGAGAGTTTCGAGCAGGCGACGCGCGAGTTCGAAGCGGAGATCGAGAACACTGTGAAGGCGCTGTTCCGGCGCGGCACACCCGAGGGGCGAGGCAAGCCCTCCCGCCTCGCAACCATCCGGCAAATGCGCGGCTGGTTCGGGCCCCTGCGCAAGGCGCCACCTTTCCCGCTCGACGAAGGCGTGATTTCCGCACAAGACCTCGGCGTCTATGTCGAGGCGCTGCGGCGGAACGGCTTCTTCGGGCCGAACTCCTGGTACATGAACCACGCGCGCAACGCCGCCTACTGTGCGCAATCGCCCAATGGCGGCGTCATCGAGATGCCGGTGCTCTTTCTCCACGGCGCCTATGACTACACGTGCGAGACGATGGACTCTCCCCTTGCCCAGCCCATGCGCGCCCACTGCCGCGACTTGATGGAGGCCGTGGTCCATTCAGGGCACTGGATGGCGCAGGAGCAGCCGGTCGCGGTAAACGCGTCTCTGGTGCGCTGGCTTGCCATCAAGTTGCCGGGCCTGTGGCAGCCCGCTTTCCGCACCTGAGGCTGCCAGGCTCACTGGAGGGCGCACATGACGCATCCGTCACAGCAGGACATCCTTGCATCGCTTTGGACGCGGGCGGGAGGTGACGCAGCTGCGTTGGCGAACGTGACCCTGCGCGGCGCCGAACCGGGTCTGCCCTCATCCTTCCGCGTCGGCGCACTGGCGCAGGCGAGCATCGCGGCAGCGGGCCTTGCCGCCGCGGAAATCTGGCGCCGTCGCACGGGCGAAGCGCAGCAGGTGAGTGTCGAGCTGCGCCATGCCTGCGCCGAGTTCCGCAGCGAGCGCTACATGCGCCTCGATGGCAAGCCGCCGGGACCCGCCTGGGATAAGATTGCGGGCGTGTATCCGACACGAGACGGCCGCCGGGTGCGCATCCACACCAACTTTCCGCACCATCGCGACGGCATCCTGAAGCTGCTCGACTGCGCCTATGACAGGGCCGCGGTGGAGAAGGCGCTCTCACGCTGGGACGCGCAGCACTTCGAGAATACGGCGGCCATGGCAGGCCTTTGCGTCACCATGATGCGCAGCCCGGACGAATGGCAGGCGCACCCCCAGGCGCAGGCCGTTGCCGGCTTGCCGCTGTTCGAAATCGAAAGGATCGGAGAGGCGCCCCAGCGGCGTCTCGGTCGCAATCCTGAGCGCCCGCTATCCGATATACGCGTGCTGGACCTCACACGCGTCATCGCAGGTCCCGTTGCCGGACGCACTCTTGCGGCGCACGGCGCCGATGTTATGCGCATCACCGGTCCGCATCTTCCAGCCCTTCCCGATCTCGACCTCGACATGGGACGCGGCAAGCTATCCGCTTCGCTGGACCTGCGTGCCGAGGAGGAACGGGAAGCCCTGCGCTCGCTGCTTGCCGAGGCGCAGGTCGTCGTCAACGGCTATCGGCCCGGCGCCCTCGACCGGTTCGGCCTGTCGCCGCAGGCCTGCGCCGACATGAAGCCTGGCATCGTCGTTGCCTCACTCTCGGCCTATGGCCGCGCGGGGCCCTGGAGTGCGCGCCGCGGCTTCGACTCGCTGGTACAGAACGCGAGCGGCATCAACGTTGCCGAAGCCGAAGCGATGGGTGTTCCGGCACCCAAGGAACTGCCGGCCCAGGCCCTCGACCACGCTGCCGGCTATCTTCTTGCCACGGGCGCCATGCTGGCCCTGATGCGAAAGGCCGACGAAGGCGGCTCCTGGCACGTGCGCGTGTCGCTCGCCCGCGTCGCCCACTGGCTTGCCGGGCTCGGACGCCTGCCTGACGGCTTCAAGTGTCCCGATCAGACGCGCGACAGCGTGGAGGACCTGATGCAGGAGATGCCGACGCCGCTCGGCCATCTCTCGTTCGTGTCGCACGCAGCCACACTTTCTGCCACGCCGGCGCACTGGGCGAGACCACCCGTGCCCCTGGGCACCAGCGCGCCTGTGTGGCCCATTCCGCTTTGAACGGAGGCGAGGGCCGCATGAACCCTCGCAAACCCCTTTCCACGCCTCTCAACGCTCCTTATTTCGGCTCCAAGTCGCGCGGGGGCACGCCGGTGTAGCGGTAGGGCTGCGACGGAGGCATGGGGCCCTTGATGCGCCCGCCCTGTTGCATCTGCTCCCAGGCATGCGCCAGGATGCCGACGGATCGCGACAGGATGAAAAGTCCGCGCCCCAGCGCCGGCGCAAAGCCCAGCTCCGAGTAGATCACGGCAGTTGCGCCATCGATGTTCATCGGGATGCGCCGGCCCTTCCTCATCTCGAGACGCGCCTCTATTTCGCGTGCGATCGCAGCATGACGGCCGGAAACGACGCCGGCTGCGGCGGCTGCATCGACGAGGGCCAGAAGCCTCGGCGCGCGCGGGTCGACCGGATGGAAGCGGTGGCCGAAGCCTGGAATGTGGGCGCCGGCCTTGCCGACGCTGTGTTCAATCGCCGCCGCGGCCGCATCCGCAAGCGCCATGCCGGCGTCCATGCGGCGCGCGGCATCGGCAAACAGCTCCATGCATTGCTCGCCCGCCCCGCCATGCACGTCGTCGAGCACGTTGATCGCGGAGGCCATGGCGCCGTTCAACGGCAGCCCGCACGTCACCGCCATGCGGCCGATGGCGATGGAAGGCGCCTGCGGGCCGTGGTCGACCGCCGCCACCAGGGCCGCCTCGAGCAGCGCTACCTCCTGCGCCGATGGCAGCGCACCGCGCAGCATGAGCCACACCATCTGCGGGAAGCTCACGGCACCGATCAGCTGCTCGATGGGGTAGCCGCGGAAGCGGATGCTGCCGGGCTGCATGTCGATGATGTCGCTCGACCACCAGCGCGCCGCCTCGTCCACGAGGTCTGCGGGATCCTTCGTCACTGCCTTTCTCCGTGCCTGAAGCCGCCGCACCGCGAAGGTGCCCGGACAGCGTGATAGCACGGGGCGCGGGCAGCGATCAGTCCGGCAGGAGGCACTTGGCGATGGCGGCCTCGTTCCAGGCAATGCCGGTGCCGGGCGCATCGCGCGGCGTGGTGAAGCCCTTCACAGGCAGCAGCGGGTCGGACAGAAGGTCCTGGCCCCAATCCATGAACTCTAGCCAATGCCGCGTCGGCGTGGCGGCCAGCACATGCGCGGAGAAGTCGGGCGAGAGGTGCGAGGAGAACGGCACCGCGCGCTGCTCGGCCGCCTTGGCGAGCCGCATCCACCCTGTCACCCCGCCGATGCGCAGCAGATCCGGCATGATGTAGTCGCACGCGCCCATCTCGATGGCGGCCTTGCCCACGCGCCAGCTCCACCAATTCTCACCGACGTTGACGGGCGTGGCGAGCTTTGTCGCCAGCCGCGCCTGCGTCTCGTAGTCGTCGTACACCACGGGCTCCTCGATCCACGCGAGGCCGAGGCCATCGATGGCCCGGCACGTCTCCAGCGCGCTGACGGAGGGCAGGCCCTGGTTGAAGTCGCACGATATCGCGACGTCGTGGCCCACGGCCTCGCGCGCGGCACGATAAGCCTCGATCTCGGCTTTCACATCGCCGCGGCCCATGCGCAGCTTGACGTGCTTGAAGCCGCCGTGCTCGGCGGCGAGCTCGCGGGCCTCGCGCGCCACCTCCGCCGGAGACATCAGCCCCAGGCCGCAACTGTTGTAGGTCGCAAGCGCCACCGGCTTGGCGCCCAGCATCTTGTAGAGGGGAAGCCCGCACGCCCGCGCCATGGCGTCGTGCAGCACCATGTCGAACATGGAGAGCGCCATCATCGCCGCGCCTTCATGGCCGAGGTGCGTAAGCTTGCGCTGCCCGAGGTCGTGGATTTCCGAGAGATCTTCGGCGCCGATGGAACGGCCCTTCACTGTCGCGACGATTTCCTCCAGCAGAAGCGGAACCACTTTCTGCGCGGCGGGAATGAAGGTGAAGCACAGCGCATGCCCGACGCCACCGCCTTTCAGCTCCAGGTCGAGCAACAGGAACGGCGCCTTGGTGAAGGTGCCGACGCGGGTGGCCAGCGTCCGTCGCACCGGTGCCAGCGCCTTGCGGACGCGAAGTGCCTTGATCTCGATCGTGGTCATGCCTCTCTCCCTGCCTTCGCATCCTGACCGGCCGCATGCCCGCGTCCAGACATTCCCACCAACCGGGCAATTGCCTGCGGCACAGCAAGAACCGCAGCCACCGGCAGGAACAGGAGCAGGAACACGCCGCCGCGTATGACACGCGCCGCCTCGTAGCCCGCACGTCCTGCATAATCCTCACGCCGCTCGGCCGGCCAGATGCGGCTCCACCAGGTGCGCACCAGTGGCAGCGCGGCAAGGCCCGCGAGCAGCAACAGCGCGTAGCCCGCCTGCACGAGTGATGGCACGGCGGGCAGGATGCGCCGGTCGATCTCGCGCTGGCGGCTCTGCGAGCGCATGCTCGCCTCGACACTCGTGGTGACGACGCGCCCCGTGATGTCGCCCATGGCATCGAGCAGGAGATCGCTTACGGGCGCGGACTTCGCGGGCGCCGGCAACCCAGGCTCGCTGCGCAGGGAAAGATGCGTGCGTGTCGCGCCATCGGCCTTGGCTCGCGCCACGAGCCGCCCGCCTGCGCCAGCGACGGCATCGAGCAGGTCGACGAGGCGCGTGCGCGTGAGCCCCTGTTCCAGGCCTTTCACCTCCACGCGCTGCCAGAACCAGTTGCGACCACCAGGCTGTCGCGGCGTCGAGGCCGATTGCAGCACGACGAGATTGGTGTCGGCGTTGTCAGCGGCGAGCACGAGGTCTTTCACCAGAACGCCGCGCTCGCGTCCACTGGCCGGCTGCACGTAGAGAATTCCGCTTTCCACCCGGCCCGTCACGATCATGGTCTGGCCCCTCACCCCGCCCATGGCGCCCGCAAGGCTCAACGGATCGATCACGTCGATCATGGGGCGGCGGGTCGTCGGGTCGTTGCGCGGGCGCGGGGCGAGCGTGGATGGCCCGCCTGTTTCAAGTGCCAGCACGCGCACCCCGGCCTGCTCGATGGGACGCAGCAGTTGCCACACGGTCTCGCGCACGGAAGCCGCATCGCGCGCCTCGACAAGCACCTTGGGCCGCACCTCGATGAAGAGAGGCGCCGCTTCGCTCTCGACTGCACCGAGCACGGGATAGCTCTCGCCGCCCATGACGAGGCGCAGGGCCATGCCCCTGGGCAGATCCTTCATGGCCGGGCGCCGCTCGAGCAGGCTCTCGAACGTGACGAGGAGCGTAACCCTGCTCCCTGCCTCCACGCCCGGCAGCAAGAGGCCCGCAAGACGCTGCATCTCTTCAGGCGTGCCGGCCGTCAGCGTCTCACCGGCGCGATTGACGAAGCGCCAATGCCCTTCCTGCGTGGCCTCGGCGGCGAGCGCCACTTGCGCAAGCGGCACGCGCGCCAGCGCAGCACGGGCTGCTTCGAGCGAGCTTCGCGTATCGCGCCCGCTTTCGAGCCAGGTGGTGACCGCCTGCAGCCGGACGAAGCCCGCCCATTGCAGGATCGCGAGCGCCACGGCAGCAATAACAACAATGACAAGCGGCTTGCGCGTGATCGCAAACCGCGGCGCTGCCGGTGGGTCTTGCGTCGCACCAGCCGCCGGTGCATCGCTGTCCGCAATCGCCATGGCAGTTCCGCCCTCCGTTCCAGGCGAGCCCGTGCGGCTCGCGCCAGAGCGGCTTTACGCTCGCATTGAGGCAAATCCTCGGCCCGCCGCTCGCCCTCGTCAGCGCCTGCCCGCCGCGCGTGCCTTGGCAAAGTCCGGCGCGCGCTTCTCCAGGAATGCCGTGAAGGCTTCCTTGGCCTCGGGCGAGCGCATCAAGCTCTGATATGCGCTCGATTCCTGATCGATCATCGCGTCGATGGCCGCGGGGCTGCCGCGCATCAGCCGGCGCGCCGTCATCAGGGCTTCGCGCGGCTTTGCCGCGAGGCGCCTTGCGGCCTTCATGGCCGTCGCCTCCAGCTCTTCCACCGGCACCACCTTGTTGACGATGCCCGCAGCAAGCGCCCGCTCCGCCGAGAACGCTTCGCCCAGCACCAGAAGCTCGAACGCCGCCGGATAGCCCATGCGCATGGGACCGACGTAGCTCGATCCGGCCTCGGGCACGAGACCGAGATCCAGGAACGGCGTACGCAGGCTCGCACCGGGGCTCGCGTACACGAGATCGCAATGGAGCAGCATGGTGGTGCCGACACCGATGGCCAATCCATCGACGGCTGCCACCATCGGCTTGGTCACCTTGGGCAGGCGGCGAATGAAATCGAGCGACGGCGTCGGGATGCCCTTGGCTGTTTCGCTGGCGTTCGCACCGGCGCGGCGCAGGAAATCGTTGATGTCGTTGCCGGCCGAGAACACGCCACCGGAGCCGATAAACACGCTCACCGCGATGTCATCGTTCTTCTCCGCCGCGTCGAGCGCCTCCGACATGGCATTGTACATCGGCCCTGTGAACGCGTTCTTCTTGTCAGCCCGCAGGAAGCGTATCACCTGCACGCCATCGGCAACCTTGATCTCGATTTCCTGG
>JBDHTJ010000179.1:0-9955 GCA_039808585.1 Hyphomicrobiaceae bacterium
GGTAGTGCGCGTTGTCGAAGAAGAACTGGGTGATGACGCGATCGGCGCCGGCATCGACCTTGGCTTTCAGATTGTCGAGATCCGCGCCGAGCGAGCCGCTTTCGGGGTGCTGCTCGGGATAACCCGCGACCGACACCTCGAAGCCGCCGATCTTTTTCAGGCCCGCAACCAGTTCCGCCGCGTTGGCGTAGCCCCCCGGATGCGGCACGTAGCGGGTGCCGACGCCGGCAGGCGGATCACCACGCAGCGCCACGATGTGGTTGACGCCGGCGGCCTTGTAGCTTCTGGCGACCTCGTCCACCTCTTCCCGCGTCGCCTGCACGCACGTCAGATGCGCAGCCGGAACGAGATTGGTCTCGCGCGCAAGCCGCGCGACGGTGGCATGCGTGCGCTCGCGCGTGGAGCCGCCGGCCCCATAGGTCACGGAGACGAAGCGCGGCCGAAGCGGCGCGAGGCGCTCGATGGCGGCCCACAAGGCCTCCTCCATCTTCTCCGTCTTGGGCGGGAAGAACTCGAAGGAGACAGTGATGTCGCCGTCGCCGAGCAGACGGCTGCGACGTTCTTTTCCAGGTTCGATCACGGGACGCGCTCCAGGTTTCGGCTGTCGGCGGTAGTACGTGGGTGCGGGCGCTCGCCGGGCCGGCCCGCGAGCCATACGGAGACGGTGAGCTTGTCACCGGCCCCGGCGCCCTCCGGTGCCAGGTTGCGCGTCTCGAGAAGGTTGAGGCCGCAATCGGCGAGCCACGCCCGCATCTGACCATCCGCAAAGCCCAGACGCTCGTGCGCGAACTGGTCGCGCAGGAAGTCGAGGTTGTGCGGAGCGAAATCGACGATCAGCATCCGCCCGCCGGGGGCAAGCACGCGCGCGGCTTCCTTGAGCGCGCGCTGCGGATCGGCGAGGAAGTGCAGCACCTGGTGCATCATCACGGCATCGGCGGTCTGGTCCGCCAGCGGCAGGTCATAGATGTCGGCCTGGCGCACCTGGCAGTTGGAAAGATGCGCGGTCTCGAGCTTGGCGCGGGCATAGGCAAGCATCGCCGGGCTGCGATCGAGGCCGAGGCCCCGGCGAAACCGCTGCGAGAACAGCTGCAGCATCCGCCCGGTGCCGGTGCCGAGATCCACGAACAGGTCGAACGGCCCCATGCCGAGCATCTGCGCCACGGACGCTTCCACCTTCTCCTCGGACAGGTGCAGCGCGCGAATGCGGTCCCACTCGCCGGCATGCTCGTGGAAATAGGCCTGGGCGGCGGCCTCGTGTTCCTGTCGCAGGCCGTCCGCGCGACGGCGATCCCGCAGCAGCGTCACGTCCGTGAGATCGAGCCCCTCGACGATGCGCCGGGCAAGCTCTGCGCCTTCCCCGTCCTGGGCGAGGCGGAAATAGACCCAGCTGCCTTCGGGCGACCGCTCCACGAGGCCCGCCTCGGCGAGAAGCTTCAAGTGGCGGCTGATGCGCGGCTGGCTCTGGCCCAGGATGCGGGTCATGTCCTTCACGTTGAGCTCGCCGGCCGCCAAAAGCGCGAGGATGCGCAGGCGCGTGGGCTCCGCCACCGCCTTGAGCACGCCAACCGCCGTCTGGATGCCGAGTGCCATGTTCACCTTGTCTACCACATCGCGAGGCAAGATATAAAGATATCTTTATGCGTCAAGCGCCATCTTGTGGGGCAGCAGTTTTCTCGAGATTGGCAGACGACGGACAGTGTTCGTTAAGCCTGCGGAAAGCCAAGCGGCCTATGGTGAAAGCTTCGCAATCACCTCAACTCATGCCGAAGCGGGTGGCCCATGCCTCAGGCCGAGCTCGAAATCGTCGATGCGCCTCAGATATTTGAGGGGCTTCCCCTGGAGATGAACCAGCGCACGTCCACGGCCTCTGCGGTGACCAAGCTGGTGCTGCTCGTGCCGGCGCTGATGCTGGTCATGGTCCCGGTGGCCTCGCTGGTCGTGTTCTCGGCCCCCTCGCTTCCTCAGATAGCCGAGCACCCTGCCGAGGCACTGTTGGGCGGTGCAGGCGTCGTTGTTTTCCTGGCGCTGTTCGGCATGCCGCTTTGGCGGGCCGTACGCTCCCTTGGGCTGCGCCGCCACGTGCGGCTCGAGGCTGGCCACATCTCGGTGGCCGAGCAGAACCTCTTCAAGGCTGAGAACTGGACCGTCCCTCTCGAGGATTATCAAGGGCTTGCCCATGTCGTGCGGACCTCGCTCTCCGGCTCCAGGCACGAACTCGTGCTGGTCCATACCGAGCGCAGCCGCGATGTGCTTCTGAAGGCTGGGGAGCGCCTTACCGAGGCTGATATTGCGCATGCAGCCGCCTTGTTGCGGGTGCCGGTCATCGCCGCCAAGGAACTTTATGGACGGCGTCGGCGGATGGATGAGGTTAGAGCCGCGGATGCCGCCGCACCCGCCGGCCCCCTGGCAGAGGCCGCATAGCATTTACCGGTCCGGTCTTTCTGGGCAACCAAAGCGACGTAGGCCGGCTTCACCGATCTGTTTTTGCCACACTGTTGGCCCGAGTGCCGCCTAGGGTCTGCCTGCGGCGGGCTATGGCTTTGACGGGCAGCCCCGACCCATGTTCAAAAAGCTCCTGACGCCCGTATCTTGGCGGCGGCAAGCACAATTCGAGGGATCCGGCTTCAGATGATGAAGATGGGGACGATGATCGGCAGGGCCACGACGGCAGGGCTCGTCTGGCGCACCCTGTGTCTGGCAACGGCGTTCGCGATTTCGCTCACGCTCGGCACATCCGTGCGGCCATCCCCAGCGCAGGCCGCCGACCCGGCCGTCGTCTATATGGCGCAGGTGGGCCGCGAGCTGATGGCGGCGGCCCGGTCGCGTTCGCCCAGCATGATGGCGCAGGTCATCCAGAAGCACGGCGACATTTCCTACATCGGCCTCTATGCGCTGGGGTCCTATCGCGCCAAGCTCTCGAGCGCGGAGAAGCCCGAGTACTACGCGGGCACCACCCGCTTCATGGCTCGCTACGCCGCCAACGAGGCCCCGAAGTACCCGATCGCCAAGGTCGAATGGGTGAACGAAAGCGTCCGCGGCGGCTCCGGCATCATGGTCGACAGCACCGTTACGCTGCGGGACGGCTCTACCTACGACGTGCGCTGGCTGTTGTCGAAGTCAGGCGGCAGCTACAAGGTGCGCGATGCCATGGTCTACGGCTTCTGGATGACGCCGTTCCTGAAGAAGATGTTCGAGGATTACGTGTCCGAGAACGGCGGCAGCGTGCGCGCACTTACCACCGCTCTGAACCGCTGACGCTGGACGTTACAGCCTCGCACGCTGCCCTCAGAGCAGCGGTTCGGCGTATTGCAGCTTGCCGTCGATCAGGATGCCCTTGAGCGCGGCATTGCCGGCCTTGTCGACGGCCACGAGCACGGCGAGCTTCTTGTCACGCGCGAGGTTCTCCAGCCGTGGCCCTTCGCCTTCCGGAACGAAGTAGCTCTCGATGCCGTAGCGCGCCGACACCGCTGCCGCAGGGCCGTTGTCGATGAGCGGGAAGCGGTAGTAGGCGCGCGCCTTCAGCACCAGTTGCTTCGGGCCCAAGCGGTCCGGCTTGGCAGCCGTGATGCGCACCGGCTCCCACGTCTTGTCGTCCTTCTCCTCGATCGTGACGTAGAAGGCGCTGTTGCCCACCGGGCGCGGGCCTTCGACAAGACGAAGCGGTACGCTCGAGATGTCGTAGCCAAGCCGCACGTATTCCCCGCGGAAAAGATCGCGCGGGTCGACGGGCCGTACCGGAAGCACGATCTCCCTGCCCGTCTTGAGCAGGAGCGTGCGGTCGATCACCATCCAGGCGAGCACGGCAGTCTGCGCAGCAGCCGCAATGGCGAGCGCGAGGCCGAGGGAGAGGCGCGGAAATCTCATGCCATGCCCTCCATTTTCGGGGCTGCGGTGCGATGGTGCAGGCGATAGGCAAGCCACGCCAGCCCGCTCACGATCATGGCGGCGACGAGGAAGAACAGCGACGTGTTGAGCAGGTTGCCGAAGGTCTTCGCGTAGAGGGTGAAGATCTCACCCGCGAACGCGGCGTAGGCGAGCCACATGGCGCCTGTGTTGCCAGTATGGATGCCCCACACCATCGTCGCCAGCAGCACCGCGAGCGTGAGCCCGGCGAGCAGAACGAGGATCAAGAGGCCCTTCGCCTCTGTCGCCGGTGGCAGCTGCCGCTCGTCGATGAACTGCAGGATGAAGAGGCCCGCCACCGCGGTGGCGATGCCGTAGACGAACACGGCTGACGAGATCGGGCCCGTGCGCGCATCGATCTCGCGCGCCCCGAACGATGTTGCGCCCGCGATCAGCAGCCCGATCACCACCACGAGCCAATGCGCATGCCGGTCGAACACCAGATAGCCGATGGGCGTGATCCAGATGACGAGGCTCAACGCCGCCAGATGCAGGCCCGGCCGCCAGCGCAGCATCCAGGCTGCCAGCGCAGCGAGCGCCCACACCGGCACAAAGGCGAGGTGCAACGTCTCACTGAGGCTGCGCTCGTAGGTGTTCCACACGACGAGCAGGACGAACGTCGCGGCAAGCGCCGGTGGCGATCGCACCAGGAAAGCGGTGAGCAAGGCGCCGAGCGCCCACAGCAGCACCGCGTCGGGCGGATTGCCTTCCATGTGGTACATCTGCGCGATCAGCATGATGCTGGCGCCATAGATGGCGATGCCGCCCAGCACGGCGGCATTTGCGAAGCGGGCGAGGCTGCGCTGGAAGAGATAGGCCGCCCCGCCGTAGCAGGCCCACATCGTCACGAACAGCAGCACCATGCGGGCAAGCTTCGACATGCCCTCCCAGTTCGCTGCGACGAAGCTCATCACCGCGAAGCCGAACAGCACGGCGCCGAGAATGGCAAAGGCACCAGCTGCGCCGAGCCCCGTCTTGGTGGTGGCGAGGTCATTGCGGATGGATGCGGCGCCGGCCTCCGTGACGAAGCCCTTTTCCTGCCAGCGTACGAGATCGCGCTCGAGGCGCGCGCGGTACCAGATCATCGGTCCTGCTCGTCAATCGACCGGGGCATGGGCGCGCCGGTCTCCAGGCGTTTAGCTGAAGCAGGGGCAAAGGCGAAACTGTGGCCGCGCGATTGCTTAATGCGCCAAGTTGCCGTTGCCTGCCCCTGCCGTTTCGCGACCGCGAGAGGCTGGCCGTTGCAAAGATCAGCCTTGCGAGGAGTAGCCGCCGTCGACGGGGATGGCGGTGCCCGTGACGAAGTCTGATGCCGGGCTCGCCAGGAAAACCGCAATTCCGGCCATATCCGCGGGGACACCCCAGCGACGGGCGGGGGTACGCATCAGCACCATGCTGTTGAGGCCCGACACCTCGTCGCGCGCCCGCTTCGTGAGATCGGTGTCGATCCAGCCCGGCAGCACCGCGTTCACCTGGATGTTCTCTTTCGCCCAGGCGCTCGCCAGCGCTTTCGTCATTTGCACGATACCGCCCTTGGACGCGGCGTAGGCGGTGGCGAAACCGGCCCCGAAGATCGACATCATGGAGCCGATATTGATGATCTTGCCGGCCTTGGCCTCGCGCATCTTGGGGTAGGCGGCCTGCGAGCAGGCAAAGGCGCTGGTGAGGTTGGTGTCGAGCACCTGCCGCCATTCCGCCATCGACAGATCCTGCGGGTTCTTGCGGATGTTGATGCCGGCGTTGTTAACGAGGATGTCGAGGCGGCCGAAGCGGGCGGCCACGTCGTCGATGAGCTTGCTGCAGGCCGCATCGCTTGTGACGTCCGTCTCGAACACGGCAACCTCGACCTTGTGCTTGGCGAGTTCCGCCGCTGCGGCCTTGTTCTTCTCCGCGTTGCGGCCCGAGATCGCGATCTTGGCCCCCGCATCCGCGAGCCCAAGCGCCATGCCGAGGCCGATGCCGCCGTTGCCGCCGGTGATCACCGCAACCTTGCCTGTCAGATCGAACATCGACATGTACACCCCTCCCGTTGCTTCTCTTGCCATCACTCTGCAGCAGCGCGCGTATCGCCGGCAAGCCAGCGGTCAAGATCGGCCAGAGCGCGTGCGGAAAGCAGGCGTTTGCGGGCCACGCCGCGCTCCTTGCCCTTGATGCGCTTGCCCTCGCCGTCGTGGCTTGGCGCCTCCAGTGGAGGAAACAGGCCGAAGTTGACGTTCATCGGCTGGAATGAACGCGCGGCACCTTCACCGTCCGCGCTGATGTGGCCACCGGTGATATGGCCGAGCAGGGCGCCCAACGCCGTCGTTTCCGGCGGTGGCAGCCAGGCCTGGCCAAGGCGCGCCGCCGCTGCCGCGCGGCCGGCGAGAAGGCCGATGGCGGCGCTTTCCACATAGCCCTCGCACCCCGTTATCTGTCCGGCAAAGCGCAGGCGCGGAGCAGCCTTGAGCCGCAGTTCCTTGTCGAGCAGCTTCGGCGAGTTCAGGAATGTATTGCGATGCAGGCCGCCCAGCCGCGCGAACTCGGCGTTGGCGAGGCCCGGGATCAAGCGGAAGATCCGCACCTGCTCGCCATGTTTCAGCTTCGTCTGGAAGCCCACCATATTCCAAAGCGTGCCCAGTGCATTGTCCTGCCGCAGTTGCACCACGGCATGGAGCCGCTCACCCGGCTTGTGCGGGTTGGAGAGGCCCACGGGCTTCATGGGCCCGAAGCGCAGCGTGTCACGCCCCCGCTCCGCCATCACCTCGATCGGCAGACAACCGTCGAAGTAGGGCGTGTTGGCCTCCCATTCCTTGAACGTGGTCTTCTCGGCGGCAAGCAATGCATCGAGAAAGGCGTCGTATTCCGCGCGGCTCATCGGGCAGTTGATGTAGTCCGCGCCTGTGCCGCCCGGCCCCGCCTTGTCGTAGCGCGACTGGCGCCAGGTGATGTCCTGATCGATGGACTCGGCATGGATGATGGGCGCGATGGCATCGAAGAAGGCAAGCTCGCCCTCGCCCGTCAGCTTCTGGATGGCGGCGGAAAGGGCAGGTGACGTCAGTGGCCCCGTCGCAATGATGACGCTGTCCCAGTCCTCGGGCGGCAGCCCGGCCATTTCCTCGCGCACGATGCTGACGAGCGGGTGGCCGGCGAGCGCCTGCGTGATCGCCGCGGAGAAGCCGTCGCGATCGACGGCAAGGGCGCCACCGGCGGGCAGCTTGTGCGCATCGCCGGCCCGCATCACCAGCGAGCCCGCGCGCCGCATCTCCTCGTGCAGCAGCCCCACCGCGTTGGTTTGGGCGTCATCCGAGCGGAACGAGTTCGAGCACACGAGTTCGGCGAGGTTATCGGTCTTGTGGGCCTCCGTGCCGCGGACAGGGCGCATCTCGTGCAGCACCACGGGCACGCCGCGGCTTGCGATCTGCCAGGCAGCTTCCGAGCCGGCTAGACCGCCGCCGACGACATGAATGGGGGGGATGTGCATGAAGCTCCTCGTGGTGGCGCGGCAACCTATCGGAAGGGCGGTCCGGGCTCAATATGCTGGGGAGATTTGCCGTGGCGCCCACGCTGGGCTTGCGGCGGCGGACGGGCCATGGTCCTCGCTGAGGCGATGCTCGACCACCGATTCGACATGCTGCCTCCAGGCGCGCCAGGCTCTGTCGCGGCGCAGCCGGACAACGTTTTGCCCTATCCCCTGCCCGCGGGGCGAGATCCCGTGGCGGAAACGCGCGCGAAGTACCTGCGTGACTGGCGCATCGTGAAGGCGGCCCGTTTCAACGCCGCCAAGCGCCTGGAACGCAAGCAGGCCGCGAGCCTGATCGCCTTCGCGCTGGCCGGCACCGCGGGCTTCGTGGTGCCCTTCTTCACGCTCACGTTCGCGGAGAAGCTGGCGCCGCATACCAAGAGCGTGCTGGACTTCGCCTGCTACGTGAGCGGCGCGCTGTCACTGTCAGTCGGCCTCGTCGAGCAAGCGCGCAACTATCCCGCACTCGCGGCCCGCTTCCACAAGTGCGGGCTGGCGGTGAACAGCGTCCTGCGGCGGCTCAGGAATGCCCGCACGCCCGATGAACAGCTCCTCAACGAGCTGTCGCACGCCTACGAGCAGGCCCTCGAAGACTGCGACGCCAATCACGACGACATCGATCAGGCCATCGCCTACGCCAAGGATGAACTCGACCAGCTGGAGCGGCAGGCGGCCAGCCGCCCGCAGATCCCGGCCATGCGCGTGGAGGCGGCGCGCCGCAAGCTGTCCCGCCTCAGGCTGCAGGAAGCACTGGGTATCTATTGGCTGTACACGCTGGTCTGGCTCGGACCGGCGCTGCTGGGGCTCGTTGTCTGGATCGCGCTCGCACCCGCCACGCCGCAGTAACCAGGGCGCTTCCGTGATGTGAATTGCGTGTGCGCTGGTCTGAAAGCCATCCCGTCCACTGAACGAATCGTTGCAGGGTCGCCGCCGGGGACGATGCCGTCCGACCCTTCCTCGCGGGTGGGTGGAGTGGCCGCAAGTACAGGAAGGGACATGAACGGAGGCAGGGGCAAGGGCTTCAGCGCGGCCGCGGCGCGCGTGGCGGCAGCAGCGTGCCTGCTTTTCGTTGCCGCGTGCACACACGCGCGCAACGGGCCCGTCAACCAGCACTACGCCGACTTCCACGTGCGCGAGCCCCGTTTCAACACCGTCTACGTCTGCCATTCCTACGGCTGCCGCTTGCAGACACCGTTCCGCTTCACGGACGAGGACATCGCGCAGATCAAGATCGTGATGGACAAGACGCGCAAGGCCGATACGCCGGCAGAAGAGCGTCGCGCCATCGCCTATGCCATTGGCTACATGGAGACGCGCACGGGCGACGTCATCGGCACCAAGGCCGACCGGCCAGGCATGGACTTCCTCGCCAGCGGCGACCCCACGCAACAGGACTGCGTGGACGAGGCGACGAACACGACGAGCTATCTGCTCATCCTCGACCGCAACGGCCTCATCAAGCATCACACCGTCGGCACGCCGTTCTCGAAGGAGAACTACCTGCGCGGCGTTTCCGGCTGGACCCACTGGACCGCGGTTCTGAGGGAAAACGCCAGCAGCCAGAAATGGGCTGTCGACAGCTGGATCTACGCCAACGGCGAGAACCCCGCCATCGTGGAGGTCGAGAAGTGGTACATCGCCAGCCTCAACCAGCTGCCCGCCGCCACGCACTGACGAGAGCGAGCCGTCTCTTCCCTGCCGTACCGGCCGACGCAGCGAAGTGCTACTTCCTGGCGTCCGCCTTGCAGAACTTGTCGTAGATAGCCTTGATGAAACGCTTCGTGGCCGCGTCGGAGAGGCTGTAGTAGATCGTGCGTCCCTCGCGGCGCGTGTCCACCAGGCTCTCGTGACGCAACCGCGCGAGTTGCTGAGACACGGCTGCCTGGTTCGACGCCAACAGTTCCTCGAGCTCCGTCACCGACCGCTCCCGCTCCGACAGCAGGCACAGGATCATCAGGCGGTTCTCGTGCGCCAGCGCCTTGAGGAAATCGCTTGCGCGGCGCGCATTGCGCATCATGACCTTGAGTTCGGGCGAAACGGCCAGCTTCGTCATGGTTCGCGCAAATCTCGTCAGCAGCCTTTGGTCGAGCAGGCGTCCCGCAAACAGACGAGATTTGCCGTGCCCTTCGTTTCGCGTGGAAGCAGTGCAGCAATCGGGCCACGGACGTCAAGTCGCGCGGCCAATCGCTCGCTCGACGATGGTGCTGGAACCGGACACCATGTGCCTCAAGCCCGATGCGGAGGCGGCCATGGCCCTCAAGCCTTCCGAGAATCCCGAAGACCCGCGCTTTGACGGCGCGCGCTTCATGATCACTAACTACCTGTCCGGTGCCGCAATCGGCCTGGGGTTCACGGTCATTCTGCTCGCGGCCGATATCGGCGGCCTGCGGACCCTGGCGGCCGCTGATCGCGACACGTTCGTCGCCATCGCCGTGCTCACCTTCGGGCTGGTCCTGACGTTTGCAGCGCTCTATGCGGCGGCTGCCATCATGCTCACCTTCCCCACCCGCAAACCCTGAGGCTGGCCCCCCCAACCGCCCCCGGTGCCGCGCC
>JBDHTJ010000180.1:0-9791 GCA_039808585.1 Hyphomicrobiaceae bacterium
CCTCGGGCCCCATCGCGCCCAAGTGCGCCATCGATGCCGTCGAGGCCGCGACCACGATGCCGCTCGCCGACGGCAATGCCAAGGAGCGCGCACTGTTCCGCGAGGCGGCCGCCAGCCCCTATGCGCGCGCGCTGCAATACGCCTTCTTCGCCGAGCGTCAGGCGGCGAACCTGCCGGGCATCGGCCCCGACACCAAGCTGCGTGACGTGAAGACGCTGGGCGTGCTTGGCGCCGGCACCATGGGCACGGGTATCACCCTCGCCTTCCTCAACGGCGGCTTCCCCGTGACTATCGTCGAGACCACGCAGGAAGCCCTCGACAAGGGCGTGGCGCGCATCAAGGATACGCTCGCCCAAAACGCCAAGCGCGGCCGCATCACGGAGGCGCAGGCGCAGGAGCGCTTCGCGCGCCTCACGCCGTCCCTCAAGATGGAAGACTTCGCCGACAAGGATCTCGTGATCGAGGCCGTGTTCGAGAACATGGCCCTCAAGAAGGAGATCTTCACGAAGCTCGACAAGATCGCCAAGCCCGGCGCCATCCTTGCCTCCAACACGTCGACGCTCGACGTGAACGAGATCGCGTCGGTGACGAAGCGGCCGCAGGACGTGCTCGGCCTGCACTTCTTCTCGCCTGCCAACATCATGCGGCTGCTCGAGATCGTGCGCGCCGACAAAACCGGCAACGACGTGATGGCGACCTCCATGGCCATCGCCAAGCGCATCGGCAAGGTCGGCGTGCAGGCGGGCGTGTGCGACGGCTTCGTCGGTAACCGCATGCTGGCGTCCTACGGCAACGAGGTGCAGGCCATGAACCTCGAAGGGGCGATGCCGCAGGAGATCGACGGCGCGCTCGAGAAGTGGGGCATGGCGATGGGGCCGCTCGCGGTGAGCGATCTTGCCGGCCTCGACGTCGGCTATCGCATCCGGCAGGAGCGCAAGCTCACGGGCGAGGCAGCCCAGCTTGCTCGAATCCCCGACAAGATCGTCGAGATGGGCCGCCTCGGGCAGAAGACGAGTGCGGGCTATTACAAGTACGACGAGAACCGCAAGCGCATGGTCGATCCGGAGATCGAGGCGCTGATCAAAGCAGAGGCCGAGGCGCTGCAGATCAAGCAGCGGCACATTCCAGCGGACGAGATCGTGGAGCGGTGCCTGCTGCGGCTCGCCAACGAGGGCGCCAAGATCCTGGAGGAGGGCATTGCGCTGCGGGCGTCCGACTGCGACGTGATGTACCTCAATGGCTATGGCTTCCCGGCCTGGCGCGGCGGCCCGATGTGGCAGGCCGACCATATGGGCCTGAAGGTGGTTGCCGAGAAGATCAAGGCATACGAGGCCAAGTACGGCGCGCGCTGGAAGTGCGCCAAGCTGATCGAGAAGTTGGCGGCCGAGGGCTCGAGCTTCGCCGCCTACGACGCCAAGCGGAAATAGTCGGGCATTCGTTCCCTGCCCGGCATCGGCCCGCGATCGCGGGCGGAACCGTACCGCTGACAGACCGTCCAGGTCTGCGCTCCCTTCATCCCCTTCCCCGACTCGTGGGGAGGGGACGATGGGACGTAGCGGCTGCGTTGGTGCCGCAAGGCATGGTGCGCGGCTCAAGGCACGGGAGGAAGGGGGCGAAGCTCCCAGAACTGCGGCTTTGCAGTCGCGTGTAGGAGCGCCGGTAAAGGCGGCCATAGTGTCGCCACGGTAACAGCGTCGTGTGTCGCCGATGGCACGGGGGTTGCGCCCGCCGGTCCCGCGAGCTGCCCCGGCAAGGGATCTCGGCGGGACAGTATGGCGCGGGCTTCGCGGCCGGAAAACGGGTAGTAGCTCGCGTATCCAGCGGAAACGACGTCACTGCGCGCCTGCCCTCCGGCAGGGCCGGCGGTAGCGGCCGGCATCCCGCCATCCCCAGGTCCTGGGGGCAGCGGGGCCAATGCGTCTTGCATCCGCCCAGGTTTCCCGTTGTGTTGACGCCTCACGGATTTCCAGACGGAACTCGGCATGAACCCCGAAGCACTGAAGCCTGCCGCCGCCCCTCACGGGTTCTCCTTCCTCGACATGTTCCTCACCGCGCACCCCGTGGTGAAGATCGTCATGATCGGGCTCATCCTCGCCTCGGTGTGGGCCTGGGCCATCATCATCGAGAAGATCTTCGCTTTCCGCCGCGCGCGCCTGGAGGCCGACCGCTTCGAGCAGCAGTTCTGGTCGGGGCAGTCGCTGGAAGAGCTCTACGCGGCTCTGTCGCGGGGGCGCACGCTGGCCATGGCGTCGCTGTTCGTGGCGGCCATGCGCGAGTGGAAGCGCTCGGTGGAAGGCAATGTGCGCGCGCTCGGTGGCATCCAGATGCGCGTGGAGAAGGTCATGGACGTGACCATCAGCCGGGAGATGGAGCAGCTCGACCGGCGGCTTCTGTTCCTCGCCACCGTCGGCTCGACGGCGCCGTTCGTGGGGCTGTTCGGCACGGTGTGGGGCATCATGTCGAGCTTCCAGGCCATCGCAGCGGCCAAGAACACCAACCTCGCCATCGTGGCGCCCGGCATCGCCGAAGCCCTGTTCGCCACCGCGCTCGGCCTTCTTGCGGCCATCCCGGCGGTGATCTTCTACAACAAATTCGCAGCCGATTCCTCGCGCCTGGGGCAACGCCTCGAAGCCTTCGCGGACGAGTTCTCAGCCATCGTTTCACGCCAGATCGACGTCAGAACCTGAGGGGAGAAGAGCATGGGTGCGAGCCTCGCAGGCGGGGGAAGACCCGGCGGCGGCCGGCGCGGGCGCGCGCGCAAGCATGCCCCGATGAGCGAGATCAACGTCACGCCGTTCGTGGACGTGATGCTCGTGCTGCTGATCGTGTTCATGGTGACGGCACCGCTGCTCACCGCTGGCGTGCCGCTGGAATTGCCCGAATCCAAGGGCCAGCAGCTGCAGACCAACAAGGAGCCGCTGACCATCAGCGTCGACAAGCAGGGCCGCGTCTTCATCGGCGAGACCGAGGTGAAGCTCGATGAGCTCGCGCCGAAACTGAAGGCCATCGCCAAGGGCGGCTTCGACGAGCAGATCTTCATCCGCGGCGACAAGGGTGTCGAATACGGCACCGTCATGCGCGTGATGAGCCGCATCAAGCTCGGCGGCTTCAACAAGGTGTCGCTGATCACGGAATCGGAAGCCTCGTAACACAACGTGCACGCGCCAGAGTCCAGCGCCGGCAGTGGGGGCATGAGAGGCAGTCTCATTGCCTCCCTCATCATGCATGGGCTGCTGCTGGTCTCCGTGCTGGTCACCATCAAGACGCAGCCGCTCTCGATCCCGAAGGAACTCGAGCCGATGGCCGTCGACCTCGTCACCCCGTCGGACGTGACGAAGCTGCGTCAGGGCTCGCGCACGGCCAAGCAGATGGAAGCGGCCGCGAAGGAGACGCCCAAGAGCGCCGAATCCAAGAAGGAAGCCGAGAAGCCTAAGCCAACGCCCGCTACGGCGCCGCCGCCCCCACCGCCTCCACCGGAAGAATCGAAGGCTGATCCGCCGGAGAAGGCCGCTGCGGTGCCGCCACCGAAGGCGGAGGCGCCGCCGCCTCCCGCAGCCCCGCCCGTGCCCGCGCCCGAGGAGCAGAAGAAGCTCGACGATCTCGTGAAGCAGCAGGAGGCGGAGCGTCAGAAGGAGGAAGAGAAAAAGGTCGAGGAGGCGAAGAAGCGCGAAGAGGCCAAGAAGGCAGCCGACGCCAAGAGAAAGGCCGACGAGAAGAAAAAGCGCGAGGCCGAGCTCAAGAAGAAGAAGGAGGAGGAACGGAAGAGGAAGGAGGCGGAGGCCAAGGCCAAGTCCAAGAACTTCACCGAGGACATGGCGTCCCTTCTGAACAAGATCCCCGACAAGGGCGCACCGCCCCCGCCATCCGAAAGCACCGCCCCCAACGCCAAGAAGGGGCCCGTGCTCGGCGCGCCGGAAGGCAAGGACAAGCAGTTGTCAGCCAGTGAGCTTGCGATCCTGGCCCAGATCATCAAGTCGTGCGTGCAGACCAAGTGGACCGTGATGAGCGGGGGCGAGGGCGCGCAAGCAACCGTCGTGAAGGTGCGCTTGCGGTTCAATCCGGATGGCCGGCTGGCGGCTCCCCCGTCGATCATGAACCCGCAGAACACGCCTTTCTTCCTCGCCGTGTCGGACAGCGCGCTGCGTGCCGTGCAGGCCTGCGAGCCCTATCCGCTGCCGGTCGACAAGTACGAGGTTTGGAAGGACATCGTCCTCAACTTCGACCCCAAGGACATGTTCTGATTCGCTCCCCGGCGGTCACCGTGGCAAGCGGCCAATGCCTTGCGAACGGCGCCGACACCCGATATCCAGAATTCAGCCAAAATTCCCGCTAATTCACGGCCACTTATCCTCTCTGTGTGGTCTGCCCTAGACTGGACTGCGCAGCCACCGGACGACTCACGGAACCTGCCGAGCCATGAGCACAACTGTCGCGAGATCCTGCATGCAAGACCGCCTGCGGCTTGTGGCGCTGCTGTGCCTCGCGGTGCTGGGCCTCATCGCAGGCATAGGGCAGGCCGCGGCACAGCAGGGCCGTCCCAATCCGCCGAGCCGCCCCGCTTCCTCCGGCCCGCTCGAGATCGACATCAACCAGGGCTCCTTGAAGCCGATCCCCATCGCGATCCCCGATTTCCTTGGCGAGGACCCGAAGATTGCCAAGGATATCAGCGATGTCGTGTCGGCTGACCTCGAGCGCAGCGGCCTGTTCCAGCCGCTCGATCCGGCCTCCTTCATCGAGCAGATCCGCGACACGAATGCCCCGCCCCGCTTCCATGAATGGAAGGTGCTTAACGCCCAGGCGCTCGTCGTCGGGCGGGTGGGACGGACGCCCGAGGGCTACCTCGCCGCCGAATTCCGCCTGTGGGACGTGTTTTCGGGCCGCCAACTGGTCGGCACCCGCTTCCGCATGCCGCCCAACGAGTGGCGGCGACTGGGCCACCTCGTCGCCGACCAGGTCTACGAGCGGCTGACGGGCGAGAAGGGCTACTTCGACACTCAGATCGTGTTCGTGGACGAGACCGGCCCCAAGGACCGGCGTAACAAGCGTCTCGCCATCATGGACCAGGATGGGGCCAACGTGCGGCTCCTGAGCCAGGGCCGCGAACTGGTACTGACGCCGCGCTTCAGCCCGACCACGCACGAAATTACCTTCCTGCAGTACGTGGGAGAGCAACCGCGCGTGCTGGTGATGAACCTGGAGAATGGCCAGCGGGACGTTGTCGCGAATCTGCCGGGCTCCACCTTTGCCCCGCGCTTCTCCCCGGATGGGCAGCGCATCATCATGAGCAACGGCGAGCAGGGCATCACATCACTGATCGAGGTGGATCTGCGCTCGCGCCAGGTGCGGCGCCTGACCCAGCCGACGTCCATCGATACTGGGCCCTGCTATAGCCCCGATGGCCGCCGCATCGTGTTCGAAAGCGATCGGGAAGGCACGCAGCAGCTCTATGTGATGAACGCGGACGGCTCGCAGGCGCGGCGCATCAGCCAGGGAGATGGCCGGTATTCCACGCCCGTGTGGTCGCCCCGCGGTGACCTGATCGCGTTCACCAAGCAGGCAGGCGGCCAGTTCCTGATCGGCGTGATGCGGCCAGACGGTACCGGAGAACGCATCCTCACCGAGGGCTACCACAACGAGGGGCCCACCTGGGCCCCCAACGGACGCGTCCTGATGTTCTTCCGCGAGACGCAGGGCGCTTCGGGCGGCCCCCGCCTCTATTCCATCGACCTGACCGGCTACAATGAACGACGGGTGACCACGCCGGCCTTCGCGTCCGATCCTGCATGGTCACCGCCGCGGAACTGATTATCAGCAGGCATATCATCTGGCCTGGCAGGGCGCGCTGGCCCCACAGTGGCGAATCTGACACAGGATTTTACGGGGCATTAACCGTGGGTGGCGTCTTATGGGCCCGAGGGTGGCCCTCTGCATCGAAGGGGCCGCATTTGCCTCCTGTGACGCGTACCTCATGCTTCTCGATGCTCAGAAGTCGGAGTGGCATTTTCGCATCAAGTAACGTGGAAAACCCTTGGATAAGCGGCTGCGTTCTTGCGCAAAAAGGGACTCCTCGGTACCCAGGTAATGCGATTGCCGAACACGTGTTAGGAGACACACCATGAACGTTAAGAGCTTGATCGTTGTCACGGCGGTGGTCGCCGCCGTTGCTTTCGCTGCTTGCCGCCGCGAAGTCCGTCACGAGCCCATGAAGCTCGGCGCGGAAGTGCCGGCCGCCGCTCAGGTTGCGCGTTAATCCCATCGTTCCGTAAGGAACCAAGGAGAGACTGATATGAAGGGCGCTATCCTTATCGCTGCCGTCGTTGCGGCCGTTGCTCTTGGTGCATGCCGCAAAGAAGTGCGGCACGAGCCCATGAAGCTCGGTGCGAGCGTTGAGCAGGTGAAGTAAGCTCACGCGATCAGCTGCCCTTCGGCAGATGTTCGCATAGGTTCGGGGCTGTCCCTAGCGGGACGGCCCCTTATCGTTTCGGCGACACGCATCGCCAAGCGATTCTCTCGGGCTCAGTTTCGTGTGGGGGGTCGATCGATGGCGCAAGGAGCCTGGCAAGTCGCCCGACTTCCCGAGCATTTTCGACTAGGCTCCTCGAAGCAAGCAGAGCAGCCCGGTCTGCCGGGGCCAGGATTGCCCAAGCGCTTCGCTTTCGGCCACAGTGTGGCGCAATTCCGGCGATCGTCCGTGGATAAGGCCTCCGGCGCCCTTGCATTCAGCGCCTCGAGCGCCTTTTTTGTCGAGGCCGTTTACCGTCACATTTTCGCGCGATCCGTGATGTACCTGCGTTAGGAGATTGCAAGCCTTGACAGGTTCTCGTGCGGGCCATCGCCGAAGGCAGGGCGCAAGCGGCCCCGCGAACGGACTTGCAGGCGAGGCTTGCAGTGCATGTGGTGTCGCACCGGGCGCTCCGAAGCGGCATCGAAGCGTGGTGGCATGAGTGCCTATCAGCCAGTCGTGTAAGCGTATTGTCTCGTCGTTTGCCAACCGCACCAAACTCAACGTGCGGACCTAGAAGGGGAATTCGGTATGGAGCTGTCAACGGTGCGCAGAGCCGGCATCCGCTTGGCGACAGTTTTCATGGTGGCGCTGTCCGTGGCCGCTTGCACCAATACGCCGAAGCCCGAGGGCGATCTCGCCGGCAATGGCAAGAACAGCCCTGCAACGCCCGGTTCCGCGAGGGATTTCGCCACGAACGTGGGCGATATCGTCTACTTCTCGACGGACCAGACCGACCTTTCGCCCGAGGCCCAGCAGACGCTGGCGAACCAGGCGCGCTGGCTGCAGCAATATGCGCAGTACACCATCACGATCGAGGGGCACGCCGATGAGCGCGGCACCCGCGAGTACAACATCGGTCTCGGCGCCAAGCGTGCGCAGAACGTGCGTAACTTCTTGGCGCAGCATGGCATCAATGCCTCGCGCATACGCACCGTGTCGTACGGCAAGGAGCGGCCTGTGGCCGTGTGTAACGATATCTCCTGCTGGTCGCAGAATCGCCGCGCCCAGACAGTGTTGAACATGCGGGGCGAGGCGCGCTCGTAGGTAAACAAGGGTGCGCAGGTGGCCCCCCTTCTCGGGGTCTGCTTCGGTCATCGCTCCGTATGCGCCACTCGGAGGCTCGCGAAGAGCCAGAATGGGCAATGGCCGGTCACGCAGGTACTATCAGTCTTCTGTTGCGCATGTGCCACGCGGCGTGTGGCGGAAATGACTTCGACGCGAGTTGATCCGTAGGGCGTCAAACTTTTGGTGTGTCGGCCTGCGAGCCGGCGGCTTGGATCAGGGGCGTGGACACACTCTTGCCTGACGCCGCCTGCATGTCGGTTCCAGCAGGCGCGATCTCCCCGCTCAGAGATGAGGTTTGCTCGCATAGCGCATTGCCCGCAGGCTCCGAGGCGATATGGTGTCGGCGCGAACTCCGATTTGGGACCCCGCATGAAACCCCAACGCAGCTTTCCGTTCTCTCGTTCCCTTCCGGTAGCAGCCATCGCCCTCGCGGCGGCTCTGACGCTGGCCCTGGCCATGCAGCCGCCAGCGCTCGCCCAGCAAGCACGGCCCAATCAGCCCGCACCGAAAGCGGCCCCGGCCGCGCCTAGTGATTCCGGTCTCGCCCGTCGTGTGGAGCAGATCGAGGAACAACTCGTCGACATGCAGGTGGTGGTCGGCACGCTCGAATCGCTGGCGCGGGGTACGACGGCGCCTGCTGCCAATCGCAACTCCGGCGCTGGCGCTGCGCTCAACGCGGCCGATGCAGGGCGCCTCGATAGCCTCGAGACGCAGATTCGTGCCCTCGCCGCGCAGATCGAGCAGATGCAGGATCAGATTCGCGCCCTGTCGGGCCGCCGCAGCAGCCTCGGCCAGCCTGACAATGTGGCGGCGGCTGATCCCAACGCGGCCGCCGCAGGTCCGCGTCCAGGCCGGCCGCAACCCAATGCGGGTCCCGCCCCCGAGCGCGCGGGCTTCGGCGCCACCGTCATCACCGACGAGAAGGACGACGAGATCAACAAGCTGCTGACCGACCCGGCACAGCCGGGCAAGGCGCCGCAGCGCGTCGCCTCGGCCCCCATCGCCGGCGACGACGTCAACCCCAAGCAGCTCTATGAGCAGGCCTACGGCTATCTCCTGCAGCGCGACTACGGCAATGCGGAGCAGACGTTCGAGGATTTCCTGAAGCGATTCCCGAACGATCCGCTCGGCGCCAACGCGCAATACTGGCTGGGTGAGTCGCTTTATGTGCGCGGGCAATATCGCGCGGCGGCTGCGGCCTTCCTCAAAGGTTATCAGAGCTACGCCAAGAGCCCCAAGGCGCCTGAGTCGCTTCTCAAGCTCGCCATGTCACTGCAGCGGCTGGGGCAGAAGGATGCGGCCTGCACCTCCTTCAACGAGCTGACAAGCAAGTTCCCCAGTGCGCCCGCGCATGTGAAATCGACCGCCAACGCTGAGCGCCAGCGGGCCGGCTGCTCCTGAGGCCTGCGATGTCTGGGCTGGCGGCATGACGCGTCCCGGTGGCAATGGGCCAGACGCCCGCCCTCCAGACGCGTACGCCACGCCTGATGACCTTGTCTCTCTCCTCGAACCTTTGCGGCGTGTCGCCGGCGGGGCCGGCGCGCTCATCGCCGTGTCGGGGGGCAGCGACAGCATGGCGCTGCTGGTGCTCGTCGCGCGCTATCTGAAGGTGTGTCCCTCTGCGCTCGGCCCGGTCGTGGTGGTGACGGTGGATCACGGCTTGCGCGCCGAAAGCGGGCAAGAGGCTGCCAGCGTCGCGCAAAGCGCCGCAAGGCTCGGCTTCGAGCATGTGACGCTGCGATGGGAAGGGAAGAAGCCCGCCACGGGGCTCGCCGAGGCGGCGCGCGACGCGCGTTATGCGCTCATTGCGGGCCTGATGCGATCTCGCGGCATGCAGGCCGTTGCCACCGGTCACACGCGCGATGACCAAGCCGAGACGCTGCTGATGCGGCTGGCGCGCGGCAGCGGCGTCGATGGCCTTGCGGCCATGACAACGGTCGCGCCACTGCCATCGGACCCGGAGCTTTCAATCGTGCGTCCGTTGCTCGGCCTCTCGCGCGCGCAGCTGCGCGGCGTGCTCGCACGCGAAAGCCTCACCTGGGTCGAGGATCCGAGCAACGCCGACGACCGTCAGGAGCGGCCGCGCCTTCGGGCGGCCCGCGCGGTGCTCGACAGCCTCGGCCTCACGCCCGACAGCTTGGCGCTGAGCGCCACGCGGCTGCAGCGCGCGCGGCAGGCCCTTAGCGCCATTGCCGCTGCCTTCCTCACCTCGCCCGCTGTG
>JBDHTJ010000181.1:0-9396 GCA_039808585.1 Hyphomicrobiaceae bacterium
GTCCCCGCGCCAGGCGACGTGTGAGCTCACGAGCCCCGGGATCACCTGCGCCAGTCGCTGCATGTCCGCGACCTTGCGCGTCAGCTCCGGCAAGTTTTCAGGCGCGACTTTGAAAGTGGTCACACGCATATACATTGGTCTAGGCTTGCCTCGTGAAGCTGCTGCTTTGACGGCATGACGAACAAGACTTCGCAAAAGCGCTTAGCCACTGCAACCCCCGCATGCGCTTGACCCGGGCCGCTTCGCCCGCCTTTACTGGTCGGCAAGCCGGACCACGGCACCTAGGGAGCAAACTCATGAGAATGGGCAACGCGCTGCGCATGCTTGCGCAAAGGGGCTTGGTTGCAATCGCGACAACGGTTCTGCTGCCGGGTGCGCTCCAGGCGCAGGCGCCCAAGCGCGGTGGCACCCTGACGTATGCCGTCACGGCAGAGGCGCCGACCACGGATTGCCACGCCACCACCACTTACGCTGCCGTGCACGTGCTTGCCCCGCACTACTCGCTTCTCCTCAAGGTGGATCAGGACAATTTTCCAAAACTGAAGCCAGATCTCGCGGAGAGCTGGACCGTTTCGCCGGACGGCCTCACTTACACTTTCAAGCTGCGCGACGGCGTGCGCTTCCACGACGGCTCCGGTTTCTCCTCGAGCGACGTGAAGGCAACCTTCGACCGCCTCCGCGCCCCGCCGGCTGGCATCGTCTCGATCCGCCAGGCCCTGTTCTCCGGCATCGCCAGCGTCGACGCACCAGACGCGCGCACCGTTGTCATGAAGCTCACGCAGCCCGACAGTTCCTTCCTCGACACGGTCGCACTGCCATACAACTGCATCTACAGTGCAGCAAAGCTCGCCCAGGATCCGAACTATCCTGCAAAGCAGGTGATGGGCACCGGCCCGTTCGTGTTCGCGGAACACGTCAACGGCGCGCATTGGACCGGCAAGCGCTTCGAGGACTACTGGGACAAGGGCAGGCCCTACCTCGATGGCTTCCGGGCCGTCTTCATCAAGTCGACGGCAGTCGTGACGGCCCTGCAGGGTGGCCAGATCCAGGCCGAGTTCCGGTCCATCTCGCCGGGCGAGCGGATGCAACTTTCCAATTCGCTCAAGGACAAGATTATCGTCCAGGAATCGCCTTGGGTCTGCAAGGTGGACCTGTTGTTCAACACGCAACAGAAGCCCTTCGACGATGAACGCGTTCGCCGCGCCCTTTCGATGGCCATCGACAGGTGGTCGGCCTCCGAGGCGCTCGCCAAGATTTCCATCCTGCGCCCCGTCGGCGGGCCCTTGCTGCCGGGCTCGCCCCTCGCGCTCAGCAACGACGAGTTGGCCACCCTGCCGGGATACGGGCGTGACATGGAGAAGACCCGCGCCGAGGTTCGCAAGCTCCTGGCTGAAGCAGGCGCCTCGAGCCTGAAGTTCCGGCTCGTCAACCGCAACGTCAACCACCCGTTCACGCCCGCCGGCGTGTTCGTGATCGATCAATGGCGTCGGGTCGGCATCATGGCTGAGCACAACCAGTTGGATGTATCCCAGCAGAAAGCCGCCATTGCAGCCGGCGAATTCCAGGTTGCGCTCGATGCCTTCTGTGCCGATAGCGATGATCCCAAGCCACTATTCTTGCAGTATCTCTCGAAATCGCGTTCGCCTCGCAACATGACGCGCAATTCGAATCCGGAATTCGACGCACTTTATGACAAGTTCAGCGCATCCACATCGGCATCCGAGCAGGCGTCGATCGCCAAGGACATGCAGCGGCTGGCCATAACGAAGGCTAATAGCGTGCCCGTGCTGTGGTACAGCCGCCTCGTCGCGCACGTATCGGCCATGAAAGGCTGGAAAATAACACCAAGCCACTTCGCCAATCAGGATCTCGCGGATGTCTGGCTCGACCAGTAACACCGGGAATGTGGCGCCGACCCATGTCATGCATTAACAACGATAAAAGCCGAGCGGTTTCGGTTATAATTTTCATTTTGAATTAAGGCTTTCGCGCAAAACATATCTGCATACGCCATCATTGCATCGACTTTGCGCGAGGGAATTATCATGAAGCTGGGCATCAGGGCGCGCTTGTATGTGCTCATCGGCCTTTTCGCGGCCGGATGCGCCATCCTCGGCACATCGCTTACGGTGCTGCATGGCCGCGACACCGTTGCCAGTCGCCAGCGTGGCCTCGAGGAGCTCGTCGACGTCGCCATCGGCATTCTCGATGCGCACAAGAAGTTCGTTGACCAGGGCGCCATGAAGGAGGACGAGGCGAAGGCCCGCGCCCTCTCCGTCATCGGCAATCTGCGCTACAACGGCGCCGACTATTTCTTCGCCCGCAACCTGGATGGCATCACCATTCTCAATCCTGCAGCCCCGGCTACCGTCGGCAAGCGGCGCGACGACGCGCAGGACGCCAAGGGCAAGTATTACGTCCGCGAGATGAACGCGGTCGCACACAGTGCGCAAGGCAAGGGCATCGTCGATTACACTTTCCCCAAGCCTCCGTCCGGCATCGAGACCGAGAAGACCAGCTTCCTCAAACTCTACAAGCCCTGGGGCATCGTCATTGGCACCGGCGTCTACATCGACGACTTGCAGGGCACGCAGCGCAGCACCGTCTGGCAGGGCTCCATCGTCACGCTGGTGCTGCTGCTCGTCATGGGCGGTATTGTCCTCCTCGTCGCCGCCAGCATCAGCAAGCCCATGCAGCGCCTGGCCGCCGCCATGCACGACGTGATGCAAGGCCGCGAGGCGCGCGTCGAGGTGGAGGCCAAGCGTAGCGACGAAATCGGGGAAATCGCCCGCGCTGTTGCCAAGTTCCATGAGGCTACCGTCGCGAAGAACCAGGCCGAGCAGGAAGCTGCCCAGCAGCGCCATGCCGCCGAAGAGGAACGTCGTCGCCGCGAGGATGAGCGCGCCTGGGAGGCCGAACGCATGGCGCACACCATCGCGGGGCTGGGCGAAGGCCTCAACCGGCTCGCGCAGGGCGATCTGCTCTACCGCATCGACACACCTTTCGACGACAAGGCCGAGAAGCTGCGTCAGGATTTCAACGCCGCCCTTGAGAAGCTGAAGCAAACGATGCTGGGCGTAGTCACCAGCACGGAGGCGATCTCATCGGGCACGCACGAGATCTCGTCTGCCGCCGATGACCTTTCGCGCCGCACCGAGCAGCAGGCCGCCACCATCGAGGAGACGGCAGCCGCGCTCGATGAGATCACGGCGACTGTCAAGAAGGCGGCCGAAGGCGCCAAGCACGCCCGCGAGGTGGTCGCCACCGCAAAGATCGACGCCGAAACCGGCGGCACGGTTGTGCGCAAGGCCGTCGACGCTATGAGCGGTATTGAAAAATCATCGCAGCAGATCGGTCAGATCATCGGCGTCATCGACGAGATCGCGTTCCAGACCAATTTGCTGGCCCTCAACGCCGGTGTCGAGGCGGCGCGCGCAGGGGAGGCTGGTCGAGGCTTCGCAGTCGTCGCTTCCGAAGTGCGCGCGCTGGCGCAACGATCCGCCGATGCGGCAAAGGAGATCAAGGGCATCATCACGGCCTCCGCAGAGCAGGTTGCCGAAGGTGTCGATCTCGTCGGCCAGACCGGCAAGTCGCTGGAGCGCATCATGGCGCAGGTGAACGACATCAATTCCGTAATGGCCGAACTCGCCGTCGGGGCCCAGGAGCAGGCAACTGGGCTGACGCAGGTCAACACGGCCATCAACGACATGGATGGCGTCACCCAGCAGAACGCGGCAATGGTGGAGCAGTCCACGGCCGCCAGTCACACGCTGTCGCAGGAGGCAGCAAATCTTGCCGACCTCGTCGCGCAGTTCCGCGTGGGAAGTTCAAAAAAGCCACGCATGGTTTCGGCAGCCCCAGCCCTAGAGCGCAAGCCCGCTCCTGCAAAGCCCCGTCTCGTGGCCACAGGCAAGGCAACCGCCAAATCGTCCCCCCGCCAAAGCGAAGACTGGCAGGATTTCTGAGGCCCGATAGCCGCAATTTCGAATGGGCATCTCGCGGCGTCTATCGCTCGCTCACGCGGGGCAACCCACGCACGCCTGCGTTAGCCCAGACAAAGCCCCTCAACCGGGTGCTGTGATCCGCGTCTGCCCCTCCACAGCGGAAAGGCAGTCCGTGGATACTTTGTCACGCATATGCAAACATATGCATGTGTTATGTATTGCCAGGTAGATGCGCGCCCACAAAGCGCACCAGACCTGCAGCAATCCAGGCAAAGAAGAGATGGGACGAGCAAGATCACGCAATTCGCTGCTGGCCATTTCTCTCGCCGTCTTGGCGATGCTCTTGGTGCACAGTCCCAGCGCCTTGTCGCAGGCAAACGAGCCGTTTACTCCCGAGCAACGCAAGGCGCTGGAGCAGTTGATCCACGCCTACATCGTGGCGCATCCGGAAGTCCTCCTGGAGGCGCAGGAAGCCCTGAACGCCCGGGCGGAAAACGAGCGGCTCGACAAGATTAGGCGCGTCCTCGGCGCCCACCGAGACGAACTCTACCGCCAGGAGGGCGATCTGACTCTCGGAAATCCCAATGGGGACGTCACCATTATCGAGTTCTTCGACTACAACTGCCCCTATTGCAAGCGCGTCGCCCCTGAGCTTGCTGCGCGCCTCGCCACGGATGGCAAGATCAAGTTGATCCTCAAGCCCATGCCCTACCTAAGCGCTGCATCTGCCCCCGTCGCCTATCTCGCAGCGGCAGCCGCCAGGCAGGGAAAGTTCGCTCAATTCCACGCGGCCCTGCTCGACAGCAAAGGTCAGAGCACGGAGGCCGGCGCCTTGAGCCTTGCCAAGCAGACCGGTCTCGATGTCGAGCAACTGCAGCGTGACGCTGCGCTTCCGGAACTCAAAGCCGTTGTCGATCGATCCACAGCCCTCGCCAAGAAGCTGAACATCGAAGGCACCCCGTTCTTCTTCGTCGATGACAGGTATATCGCCGGAATGCCGGACGATTTCGCCGCGCAGCTGGACCGCAGTATCGCGGAGGTTCGCAAGGCGGGCTGTCGACTATGCTGATGCAAACTGGCCAGCCTTTCGCATATCGCGACCGCGCGGCGCCACAATGCAGCACATCGCGCCAAAAGCCCATGCCTGCGCGCTGTCTTCAGGTTGCGCTCTCGAAGACAGGCGAGCGCAAAAGCCGATCTCACATAGCAAATAGGGGTATCAAAAAACCATGAGCATTGACCGTATCGTACTTGCCTTTGCAGGTGCTGTTGTTCTGGCGAGCCTCGTGCTTTCCCATCTGCATCATCCAGCCTGGCTTTGGCTCACGGCCTTCGTAGGGGCTAACCTGCTTCAATCTGCATTCACCGGGTTTTGCCCTCTCGCCATGATCTTGAAGGCGGTGGGAATCCGCCCCGGCGAAGCTTTCCGGTAACCCAGTCGCTGCGAATGGGCATCACGCAGTTACGCGCCAGCCATCAAGGGTTAGAGACTGATCGCTTACGATGGACGCGTCCTCGCGTCCGTAGAAAGCGTGAATCAGACTTTTAATCGAAAACGTAAAGCGTGTCCCATCTGCCAATTCCGAGTCCAGCTAAGTTGGACATGCTCTACACGTTCTGCGGCGCGACGACGGCAATCATCTGACGCGTCGCCACTTGCTCGCCGACCCGCACCGATATGCTCGCCACCATGCCTGCATGCGGAGCCGCGATCTGGTGCTGCATCTTCATCGCTTCCAGCACCGCGATCGGCTGTCCCTTCTCGACGCGGTCTCCGGCTTCTGCCGCCACCATCACGATGCGCCCGTTCATCGGTGCGCGCAGTTCCCCGTTCGCTCCCAGTCCGCTTTCCTCCGGCCGCTGATAAAGTACGTCCCGGATCGTGAAGTTTCCGTCCCGCATCTGCAGGTGCAGAACGTCGTCATGCACGAGGGCGTAAGCCTTCAGCTCACGGCCCTGCCAGCGCCAGCGTACAAGGCCGTCGTCCTCTCCAAGCACCTCCAAATCATGCCGGACACTGCCGTGCGCCACGCTGTAGTGGCGGCCCTGCACAACGGTCACCGTGCACTTGATGGGATTGTTCGCGCCTCCCTCAGTGACCAGCTTGAGAGGCCAGGCCAAAGGTCCGCTGGACGACCATGCCTGCGAGGGATCATGGCCGTGCCGACGCGCGCTGGCTTCGAACAGAAGTGCCGCGCTGAGGCACCAGACCGCTTCTCCTGCTTGCTCGGCCGCATTGACAGGAAGATGCTCCGCGATGAAGCCAGTCGTGGCGCGGCCCGCGACAAAGGCATCGTTGGCGAGGCAGGCGACCAGAAAACAGCGGTTCGTCACAAGGCCCGTCGCGCGCGTCTCGTCCAGAGCCTCGATAAGCCTCCGCCTTGCTTCCTCGCGCGTGCGGCCATGCGCCACCACCTTCGCGATCATCGGATCGTAGAACGGTGTGACGCGATCGGAAGCCTTCAGGCCATGATCCACCCGCACCCCTGGCCCCACCGGAGGCTTCCACGCGAGCAGCTCGCCCGACTGCGGCAGGAACCCGAGGTGCGGCGCCTCCGCATAAAGGCGAGCCTCTATGGCGTGCCCTTGTAGGCGTATGTCCTCCTGGCGCACCGGCAGCCGCTCTCCCTCCGCCACGCGGATCTGCAGCGCCACGAGATCGAGTCCCGTCACCATTTCCGTCACCGGGTGCTCCACCTGCAGCCGGGTATTCATCTCCAGGAAATAGAAGTGGCCCGCCGCATCGAGCAGGAATTCCACCGTGCCCGCGTTGGCATAGCCGATGGCACGCGCTGCAGCCACCGCCGCCTCGCCCATGCGCGAACGCAAGGCCGCGTCGACCGCGGGCGAAGGGCATTCCTCCAGCACTTTCTGGTGCCGGCGCTGCACCGAGCAGTCACGTTCGCCCAGGTGGATACAGTTGCCATGGCGATCGGCAAGGATCTGCACCTCGACATGCCGGGCCGCCGTCACCGCCTTCTCGATGATCAGCTCGTCGGATCCGAACGCATTGAGCGCTTCAGAGCGCGCCGTCGCCAGCGCATTGGCAAGCTCCTCCGGCGAATGGACAAGCCGCATGCCGCGCCCGCCTCCGCCCGCCGCGGCCTTCACCATCACCGGATACCCGATGCCGTCCGCCTCTCTTGCGATCTGCAGGTCGCTTGCGTCTTTGGCCTCGAAGCCCGGCACGCAAGGCACACCCGCCTCGCGCATGCACCGCTTGGCAGCAGCCTTGTTGCCCATCGCAGCGATGGCCTCGGCGGAAGGCCCGATGAATGTGAGGCCACTCTCTTCCACCGCTCTCGCGAAGTCGGCGTTCTCGGAGAGGAAGCCATAGCCCGGGTGGATCGCATCGGCATCGAGCCGGCGCGCGGCTTTCAGAATCTGCTCCGCATCGAGGTAGCTCAGGCGTGCTTCCGCCGGCCCGATACGCGTTGCGACATCCGCGGTGCGCACGTGCAGCGCCTCCGCATCGGCATCGGAGTAAACAGCGGCGGTGCGATAGCCCATGGCTTTCGCCGTGCGCATGATGCGGCATGCGATCTCGCCCCTGTTCGCGACGAGAATTGTGCGGATCGCCCTCACGCTGCCCCCTTGAGTTGCCTAAAGCCGTTCGATCGCAGCGGCCCAGGCGGGCTTGCGCTTTTCCAGGAAGGCGCCGATGCCTTCCTTCGCGTCCGTGGCGAGCGCGTTGGCGAACATGTGCGAGGCCGTGTCGAGCGCAGGCCCCAGGTCACCCGTACACGACAGCGAGACCAGCTTCTTCGTCTCCGCCACTGCTGCCGGCGCGCAGCGCAGCACTTGGTTCACCGCAGCAAGCGCCTTGGCTTCGGCATCCTCCGCTCCATCGGCGACGTCGTGCACGAGGCCGATACGCTGCGCTTCAAGTGCCGAGAGCCGCAGCCCGAATGAGACCAGTCGTTGCGCCTGCGCAAGTCCGATGCGCTCCACGATGAAGGGCGTGATCTGCGCCGGCACGATGCCGACGGTCACCTCCGGCGTTCCGATCTGCGCGCTCTTCTCCGCGATCACCCAGTCCGAAACGGCGAGCAGGCCGACGCCCCCTCCCATGCACGGACCCTCGACCAGCGTCACGAGAGCCTTCGGGAAGGCACGCAGCATCTCGAGGAAGGTGCCGAACCGCCGGTTGCTGGCCGCCGTCTCTGCGGTGCCGTGTCCTTGCGCGGCATCGCTCTTCTGCATGTTGCGGAAATCGCCCCCGGCCGAGAACACGCCGCCTGTGCCGCGCAGCAACACCACACGCACGCCGGCATCGTTCCAGGCTTCGGTGAACGCCTGCCCAAGGTCCGCCAGCATTTGCGGCGACATCGCGTTGCGTGCCTCCGGCCGGTTCAGCGTCACCTTCAGGAGTGCACCATCCCGCTCGACTTTCAGCGCTTGGCTCGTCATGCATGTCCTCCGCAAGTCCGATCCCGTTGGCCAACGCCATTGCTCAGCTCTTCTTCTTCCCCGGCAGGATGCCCATCTGCTTGCAGATGATGGAGAGCATGATCTCGTCCGCGCCCCCGCCGATGGAGCCGAGCCGCGTGTCGCGATACTGCCGCGAGATCAGTGTCTCGTTCATGAATCCCATGCCGCCGTAATACTGCAGGCAGGCATCGGTGATCTCTCGCGAAAGCCGCCCCGATTTCAGCTTCGCCATCGAGGCGAGCATCGTCACGTCCTCGCCCTTCAGCATCAGGCTGGCGGCGCGATAGGTGAGCGCGCGCAGCATCTCCACTTCCGTCTGCAGCTCCGCCAGGCGGAAATGCACCACCTGGTTGTCGAGGATCGACTGCCCGAAGGCCTTGCGCTGGCTGGTGTAATCGATCGTGGCCTTGATCATCCGGTCCTTGGAGATCAGCCCCGAAGCGGCTGCGTATAGCCGCTCTTCCTGGAACTGCATCATCTGGTAGGTGAAGCCTTCGCCCTCCTTGCCGATCAGATAGCGCTGCGGCACCCGCACGTCCTCGAAGAAGATCTGCGCCGTGTCGGAGCAGCGCATGCCGAGCTTGTCGAGCTTGCGGGCCACCTGCACGCCCTTCGTCTTCATCGGCAGGCAGATGAGCGACTTGTTCCTATGCGATGGCCCCTCGGACGTGTTTGCAAGCAGGCACATCCAGTCGGCTTGCGTGCCACTCGTCGTCCACATCTTGCCGCCATTGATGACGTAGTCGCCGCCGTCCTTGCGCGCCGTCGTCTTGATGGACGCGACGTCCGAGCCGGCGCCAACCTCCGAAACACCGAGGCAGGCCACGTAGTCTCCGCTGATGGAAGGCACCAGGAACTCGCGACATAGCTCTTCCGAGCCGAAGCGCGCGAGTGCCGGCGTCGCCATGTCCGTCTGCAAGCCGATCGCCATCGGCACGCCACCGCAATTGCAGTAGCCGAGCGCCTCCAGGAACGCGAGCTGATAGGAATAGTCGAGCCCGAGGCCGCCATACTTGGTGGG
>JBDHTJ010000182.1:0-9378 GCA_039808585.1 Hyphomicrobiaceae bacterium
GCGAGCCAGGAGTTGGCAACCTCGGCAAAGAGCTTCGTGGCTTCGGTGAACTCCGTCGCCATGGCGTAAGGGCCGTTCTTGGCATCCGCCCGCTCGAGGAAGCCGGTCAGAACCTTGCTGCCCTCCTCCATCAGCTGCATCATGTTGCGGCTGAATTCCTCCGGATCGGCGATCTGGTAGGCCGTCAGGTCGAGGTGCGGCATGAGCGCGCCGGTAGACGACGGCTTCTGGGCCTCGGGCTTGTCGGGGGGCGACTTCTTCTGCATTTCCTGCCTCGCAAGGGCTCTGGCGGCCTGTGTTCAACGCTGCCCGTGGAAAATCGCGCAGTCTTTCAGGCCTGTGGCTACGACTTGCTGGTGAAACATACACTTAGCCGTGCGCGTGCGCCACGGGTCGTAAGGCCTGTTGGAAGCGATGACGCAAGATTCGCGGGTTTCGAAGCGAAAAGCGCAGCCGGCGGTGCAGATGTGGCGGATGGCGGCCACGGGGCAACTGTGACCTGTGGACAAAGCCTCGACCGCGCCGCAATGGGGCGGGCATGTCTTTCCGCATAGCCTGCCGCAGCAAGTTGCAGTTGAGACGGGAGCGCGAATTAAAGTAGAAGCGGCAACTGCCCTGAAAGCGAGCGAAGCTCGTGAGGCCGCTCGGCTTCCACCTGCGTCCGGCCTATCCGGCGCGCCGTAACTCAACCCGATGGTCATGCCCGTGATCGAAGAATTCCACCGCGAGAAGCGCCTGCCGCCCTACGTTTTCGCCGAGGTCAACCGGTTGAAGGCGGCCGCCCGAGCTCGCAAGGCCGACATCATCGACCTGGGCATGGGCAATCCTGACATGCCGACGCCACAGCACATCGTTGAAAAGCTTGTGGAAACCGTGTCGAAGCCGCGCACGAACCGCTACTCGGCATCAAAGGGCATCCCGGGCCTGCGCAAGGCCCAGGCCGGCTACTATGCGCGCCGCTTCGGCGTGAAGCTGAACCCCGATACGCAGGTGGTCGCGACGCTCGGTTCCAAGGAAGGCTTCGCGAACATGGCGCAGGCGATTTCAGCGCCCGGCGACGTGATCCTGGTGCCGAGCCCCACCTATCCCATCCACGAGTTCGGCTTCATCATCTCGGGCGCCTCGATCCGGCAAATTCCAACCCACAACGTTCCCGGCCGCGAGAATGCCGACCCGTTGGCCGAGTTCCTGCGCGGTGTCGAGCGTGCCGTGAAGCATTCGATCCCGAAGCCCCTGGCGGTGGTGCTGAGCTATCCGTCCAACCCGACCGCGAACACCGCCGATCTCGAGTTTTACCGGGACGCGGTGCAGCTCGCCAAACGGCTGGATCTCATCATTCTTTCGGACATCGCCTACTCGGAGATCTACTTCGAGAACAACCCGCCGCCGTCGGTGCTGCAGGTGCCGGGCGCCATGGACATCACGGTGGAGTTCACCTCGCTGTCCAAGACCTATTCCATGCCTGGCTGGCGCATGGGCTTTGCGGTGGGCAACGAGCGGCTGATCGCGGCGCTGGCGCGGGTGAAATCCTACCTCGACTACGGCGCCTTCACGCCCATCCAGGTGGCTGCCGCCGCGGCTCTCAATGGTCCACAAGACTGCGTGGACGAGATCCGGGCCGTGTACAAGGCGCGCCGCGACTGCCTCGTGGAGAGCTTCGGGCGGGCCGGCTGGGATATTCCAGCGCCGTCCGCCTCGATGTTCGCCTGGGCGCCGATCCCGGAGGCGTTCCGCCCGATGGGCTCGGTGGAGTTCGCCAAGAAGCTCATCGAGGAAGCGGACGTTGCCGTATCGCCGGGTCTCGGCTTCGGGGAGTACGGCGAGGGCTTCGTGCGTATCGCCTTGGTGGAGAACGAGCATCGCATCCGGCAGGCGGCCCGCAACATCAAAAAGTTCCTCGCGAAGTCGCCGGAAACGATGCATAACGTGATCCCGATCTCACAAGCTTCACGATAAGCAAAGACGTCATGACCTCGCCTCTCAGGCTGGGTGTTGCCGGCCTTGGCACGGTGGGCTCAGGCCTGGTTCGCCTGCTGCGCCAGAATGCCGAGCAACTGGCCGACAGCACCAGCCGCCCCATCGAGCTTGCCGCCGTCTCGGCCCGTTCACGCAAGGATCGCGGCATCGAGCTTGGCTCTGCTGTTTGGTACGACGACGCCGTGCGCATGGCCGTGGCGCCCGAGATCGATGTGTTCGTGGAACTCATCGGTGGCGATGACGGCGTCGCCAAGGAGGCGGTGGAAGCGGCGCTGAAAGCCGGCAAGCACGTGGTCACGGCCAACAAGGCGCTGCTGGCCCGGCATGGCACGGAGCTGGCGCGGCTTGCCGAAAAGGCCAATGTGGCGCTCAACTTCGAGGCTGCCGTTGCCGGCGGCATCCCTGTCATCAAGACGCTGCGCGAGAGCCTGTGCGGCAACCAGATCCGGCGCGTGTACGGCATCCTCAACGGCACCTGCAATTTCATCCTCACCAAGATGCAGCAGGAGAAGCGCTCGTTCGCAGACGCACTGAAGGAGGCGCAGGCCAAGGGTTATGCCGAGGCCGATCCCACTTTCGACATCGGCGGCTTCGACACGGCGCACAAACTGGCCATTCTCACCAGCCTCGCCTTCGGGACACGGGTGGCGGTGGACCAGATGCACATCGAGGGCATCGAGAGCATCACGCAGGAAGACATCGAATCCGCCGATGATCTCGACTACCGCATCAAGCTTCTGGGTGTGGCGCTGCTGACCGAGAGCGGTATCGAGCAGCGGGTGCATCCGGCCATGGTGCCGAAGGATTCCGCCATCGCCGAGGTATCGGGCGTAACCAACGCCGTGGCCATCGACGGCGATTTCGCCGGCAACCTTCTGCTGGCGGGCGCAGGCGCCGGCTCTAACGCCACGGCCTCGTCGGTCGCTTCCGACATCGTGGACATTGCCCGTGGCGGCCGGACACCGGCCTTCGGCGTGCCCGCCGGCAAGCTCAAGCCCTACAAGCGGGCGAAGCTCGGCCAGCACCAGGGCGCCTATTATGTGCGGCTGAACGTTTTCGATCGGCCCGGCGCGTTGGCGAAGATCGCTGGCCGGATGGGCGAGCGGGAGGTTTCGCTGGAAAGCATCGTCCAGCGGCGGCCGCCCGAGGCGCAAGTCGGTATTGCCGCAAAGCCGAAACCCGGCAGTGATACACCCGTGGTAATGATAACGCACGAAACAACCGAGCAGGCCATTCGCAGCGCGCTCGAGGCGATTTACAAGGACGGCACCGTTTCGGAAAAGCCGCAGATGATCCGCATCGAAGCGCTTTAAGGTTTTACCGGCAGCCTTTTCCGGCGCCGAAGGGAGACGAGCACCATGAGCACGAGCACGGAAACGACGGGTGGGCTTGATCGCGTATTGGTGGGCGAAGTCGCGCGCGTAACCGAAGCGGCGGCAATCGCGGCGGCACGCCTACGCGGACGCGGAGACGAGAAGGCCGCCGACGGTGCAGCTGTCGACGCCATGCGCCGCGAACTGGGCAAGGTGCACATCCGCGGCCGCGTCGTGATCGGCGAAGGCGAGATGGACGAAAGCCCGATGCTCTACATCGGTGAAGAGGTGGGCATCGGCGATGGGCCGGAGGTCGATATCGCCGTCGATCCGCTCGAAGGCACCACCATCTGCGCCAAGGCGATGCCGAACTCGCTGGCCGTGCTCGCCATCTCAGAGCGCGGCGGCCTGCTCAATGCGCCGGACATGTACATGAACAAGATCGCCATCGGTCCGGGCTATCCCGAAGGCATCCTGGATCTCGACGCGCCACCGGCAGACACGATCGCCAAGATCGCCAAGGCCAAGGGCGTGCCCGTAACGGACATCACGGCCTGCATTCTGGACCGTCCGCGCCATGCAGAACTCATCGCGGCCGTGCGCAAGGCCGGCGCTGGGGTGCAGCTCATTCCGGATGGGGACATCGCGGGCGTGATCTGGACAACCGACCCGGCCGAGACGGGCATCGACATCTACTTCGGTATCGGCGGCGCGCCGGAGGGCGTGCTGGCAGCAGCGGCACTGCGCTGCATCGGTGGCCAGATGCAGGGCCGGCTGCACCCGCTGAAGCCGGAGGAAACCGAGCGCGCCATGTCCATGGGCGTCAAGGATATCCGCCGCATCTACTCGATGACGGAGATGGCCTCGAGCGACGTGATCTTCTCCGCCACTGGCGTCACGGATGGATCGCTGCTCGATGGCGTGCACTTCCGGAATGGCTTTGCGGAGACGGAAACCGTGGTGATGCGCGCCAAGAGCGGCACCGTGCGACGCATCAAGACCACGTTCCGCATGATCGGCACGAAGCCGAAGTCGTTCGGCTGAACTGAAGGCGCCCGCGCGTGGGCTATGCGCGCCAACCGTAGAGCCAGTCGAGACCGGCCATGAGCCTTGTGCCGGGCGCAGCAGCCATGACGCTGTCGCGGGCAACCGACATGGGCCAGCCGAGGTGGTAGATCCAGCCGTTGCGGCGGCTTGCCTCCTGAACGCGCCGGGCCCGGGGGCGTCTCTCGTCCGCGTAGCGCTGCAGTGCCTCGGCATCCGGACGGCCCGAGGAGAGATGTTGCGCGAGTACGATCGCATCCTCCAATGCTAGCACGCCCCCCTGCGCCAGGTAGGGGAACATCGGGTGCGCCGCGTCACCTAGCAAAGCAACGCGCCCCCGTGTCCACGCCGGAAGCTCCGCAAGGCGATTGAGCGACCAGCGACGCCAGCCTTCCGCGTGCATCAGGATGTGGGCGAGATCATCGTGGAAATGCGCCAGGTGCGCGTTGAGTTGCGTCCGATCGGCCTCGGCATCCCAGACGCGGGACTGCCATGTCTCCTCTGTGATGACAACAGCGGCGATTTCGCTGCCGCCACGCAGGGGATAGTGCACGACGTGGGCCTTGGGACTGAGCCAGAGGCCCACGGCGTTCCCCGCGAGCCTTCCGGCTGCCGCAGCCGGGATGACAACCCGGGAAGCGCTGGCGCCGGCAAAGACTGGCGCACGTCCGGAGGCTATGTGCTCGCGGACCTTCGACCAGAGGCCGTCGGCACCAACGAGCACGGCGCCCTTGGTGGTGCGGCCGGCGTCGTCTGAAACTTCGACCTGGCCACCCTCGTCGCGAATGGCATTGATTGGGAACCCGGTGAAGATCTCGATGAGGGGGGACGCGTCGGCTGCGGTTTTCAATGCTGCATGGAGGTCTGCGCGGTGAGCCACCCAATAGGGTGCCCCATGACGGGCGGCAATCCAATCACCGAGCGGAAGGGTGGCGATGCGCTTGCCACTCAATCCCGTGACGACATCGATGAGCTCGGGAATCCCGACGAAGGGTGCCAGATGCGGTGCGACGCCCAGCACTTGCAGAACATGCACACCGTTGGGGCCGATCTGAATGCCGGCGCCGGCCGGCGCGAAGGCGCTGCGGGCCTCTAGCACCAGCGATTGCCGCCCCTGCCTGGCAAGCGCGACGGCAAGGGCCAAGCCGCCGATACCGCCTCCTGCAATCAGGACACGATCGGCCGCCGCTCCAGGCATCGTCGTTGATCCAATGGGGGAGGGGCGGCGTTCAGGCCGCCTTCTCCTTGTCGGTCGTCACCAGGCAGCCCGCAGGCTCCGTCTCGTCCGCGTGCAGGCGGGCATCGTAGATGTAGAGCGTGGAGCAGTAGGGGCAGAGCACCTGCGCATCCTGCCCCATGTCCAGGAACACGTGCGGATGGTCGAATGGGGGGCGGGCCCCCATGCACTGGAACTCCTTCACGCCGACGGAGATCTTCTCGACGCCCTGGTCGTTGGCGAAATGCGGGATGAGGGATGAAGCCATGTGCGGGACAACAGGTTCGCTGTGGTGGGATTCGAGGCGGGACCATAGCCTGCCGCCGCAGCCGATGATAGGGGTGGCCCGGTCGCAGGGCGAGGGAGGAGAGCGCGTGCAGATCCAGTACTTCCAATCAGGGCAATTGAAGATCGCCTTTACGGATCAAGGCGATGGCGACCCCGTGATGCTGGTCCACGGCTTTGCCTCGAACATCAAGGCGAACTGGAGTGATCCCGGCTGGATCAGCCTGCTGCGCCGTGAAGGCTACCGCGTCGTCGCCATCGACAATCGCGGACACGGGCACAGCGACAAACCGCGCGATGTCGAGAGCTATGCGCTGAGGAACATGGTGGAGGATGCGCGGGCGCTGCTCGACCACCTGGGCATCGCCCGTGCCGACGTCATGGGTTACTCGATGGGGGCGCGGATCACGGCGCTGCTGGCGTACAAGCACCCGGAGCGGGTGCGCAGCGCCATCTTCGGCGGCATGGGGGCCAACATGGTGCGGCCCATGCGCGGGACGGAAGAGATCGCGAACGCGCTGGAAGCGCCATCGCTCGACAGCGCGACAGATCCCACCGGCCGCACGTTCCGCGCCTTCGCGGACAAGACGGGAAGCGACAGGTTGGCTCTGGCTGCGTGCATGCGCGGCTCGCGCGAGCCGATCGGCGCCGACGTTCTGGGCGGCCTTTCGTGCCCTGTGCTGGTGGCAGTGGGAACGGCCGATGACATCGCCGCACCGGCGGAAGACCTCGCGAAGCTCATTCCCAACGCCGAGGCTTTGCCTATTCCAGGGCGGGACCATATGCTCGCCGTAGGCGACAGGGTCTACAAAGCCGGTGTCGTCGCGTTCCTGCAGCGCAGGCCATAGATCAGGTTCTCGTCCCCAAGCCACCGAGAGATACGATGACGTCCAACGTCCCGCGCGGCGCGTTCACGCCTGCGTTCCCCGGTTATGCCGAGATGATCCGCGCCAGCTTCGCCAAGCAGGGCATGATGCTGGCAATGGGCGCCCGCCTCGTGTCCATCACGCCGGGCGGATGCCGCATCGAACTGCCCTTCTCGGAGGGGGTGTCGCAGCAGCAGGGGTTCTTCCATGGCGGTGCCATCGGTGCGATCGCGGATGTCGCGGCGGGGTATGCCGCATACTCGCTGATGCCGGAAGGCGCCGAAATCCTGACGGTGGAATACAAGATCAACCTGGTGAAGGCGGCGCGGGGACCTTTGATCCGGGCGGAGAGCCAGGTGCTGCGGGCGGGGCGGACGCTGAGCGTGTGCCGGGCCGAGGTTTTCCAGATCGGGCAAGAAAGCCGCGAACTGTGCGCGGTTCTTCAGGCTACGATGATGCGGGTGGAGCCTGCCGCGAAGGCATAGGCAATCGATACCGTCAAAAGCACAACGGCCCCACAAGGCCAACGCTACGATCCGAAAGGACAAACCGCGGGGAATGTCGCGAGATCGCAGGCACTGGCAAAATGCAGGAGCCGTGGCTTACGCACTTATACTCGACTGATACGCAACAAGGGTACGCTACGCATTCAAGGGTACGCTACACGTTTTACGCAACTGATACGCAACTGTGCAAGTGATACGCAACCGACGCTACGCATACTCTTTGACGGGACCATCATAGCAGGCGCTACAACCTGCGTCGCCGGCAACGCTTCCGCCTGTGGATCATCCGTGCGCTCGAAGCGGCTTCCAAGCGCGCGCCACGCATGGCAGAGTTAGCGGATGCGGAAAGCGCTCCTTAGTCTGTTGCTTTTGGCGTTTCAGGGCTGGCTTGGGCTCGCCGGCAGTGTGGCGCATGCGCAAGGCAGTACAGTCGATCTCGAACTGGTGCTCGCCGTCGACGTGTCGCTGTCTATGGATCTCGAAGAACAGCGGCTGCAGCGCGAGGGCTACGTGCTAGCCTTCCGCGATCCGGAAGTTATCAAGTCGATCGCATCGGGCCCAACGGGCCGCATCGCCGTGACGTACGTGGAGTGGGCGGGCCCCGGCAACCAGCAGGTGGTTCTGCCCTGGACGCTCATCGACAGCCCCAACGCGGCCGAGAGTTTCAGCCGGCAGCTCGAGGCGGCCAGCATCTCACGCGCGCGCATGACCTCGATCTCCAGCGCGCTCGAATTCTCCGACAGCCTTTTCGAGACCAGCGGCGTGCGCGGCATGCGCCGCGTGATCGACGTGTCAGGTGATGGCCCCAACAATGCCGGGCCACCCGTTCTCCGCGTGCGCGACGCCCTGGTTGCCAAGGGCATTGTAATCAACGGCCTGCCGATCGTGCTGAAGCGGCCGACGAGCTTCTTCGACATGGAGAACCTCGATCAGTACTACACCGACTGCGTGATTGGCGGCGCAGGGTCGTTCATGATCCCGATCAAGGAGCCGTCCGAGTTCCGCACCGCCACGCGGCGCAAACTGCTGCTCGAGATCGCGGGGCTCGAGCCCGAGCCGGCGCCGCGCCTGATCCGCGTGCAGGCCGGCCGCCAGGGCAACAATGCCGAAGGCCAGACAGATTGCCTTGCAGGCGAGCGGCGCTGGAACCGCTTCATGCGAGAGCCGTAGCGCGGCATTGCGGGGGGACATTCGCAAATCCGCCCCAAAGCTCAGCCACAGTACAAATTGGGATGGGTGGTTAACGCAGGCTTAAGAGCTTTGGCGTCATTCTGCCTCCATGGTCCCGTCTCGCGTCCTTGTTGCGTTGGTACTTTCTGCCGTTGCACTGCTCACAGCGTGCAGCGGACAGCCGAGCTTCGTTGCGCGTGATGAGCCCTGGCGGGCGGAGGACGAACGCAACTGCCTCGCCTCTGGCATCGTGCGCGAGACCCCCTTCCTGACCTCTCGATCTGCCCTTGGTGGCCCCAGCGTGTGCGGAGCGCTGAAGCCCTTCGCCATGTCGGCTGCTGCGAACGGCTCGGTGGAACTGCGCCCGGCGGCCCTGCTCCGCTGCCCCATGGTGCCGGCCGTCGACTACTGGGTGCAGCATGTGGTGAAGCCCGCGGCACGGCGGCACCTCGGCATGGACGTGATTGAAATCAAGATCTCCGGATCCTACTCCTGCCGCCCGGTGAACCATGTAGACGGCGGACGGCTTTCCGAGCACGGACATGCCAACGCCATCGACGTCTCCACCTTCGTTCTGGCCAACGGGGAGCAGGTGACGGTGAAGACCGGCTGGTGGGGCGGGTTCGCCCAGCGCAACTTCCTGAGGGCGATCCACGCAGGGGCCTGCAACGTGTTCACCACCGTGCTCGGCCCGCACTATGACGTCCATCACCGCGACCATCTGCACCTCGACCTCGCCAAGCACGGCCGGGACGGCCAGCAGCGCGTGTGCAAATAGCCAACATTTGAACCTCGACAAGCGACCCTGCTCCGCCTAGTAGGGCATGGGGGTACAGGCAAAGCGCGCCCTCCTTTCATCCCCTCATCTCCAGCCCCGCAGCAGGACGAAGCTTGACGGCCTCCACTGACCCCGATCGGTCCGGCGCTCACGCGCGGATGCTCGTGTTCCTGTCGATGGCGGCGTTCGCCAGTGCGGCCAACCTGCGCATCTGCGACAGCCT
>JBDHTJ010000183.1:0-9274 GCA_039808585.1 Hyphomicrobiaceae bacterium
TTACCAAGGGAGTGCTCTACCACTGAGCTACGGCAGCGCTTCCATTGCGAGGCCGGCGATGCCGGCTGGCGGCTCGACGCGTCACTAAGCCGAACCGAGCGATCATTTACCGTTCTCGAACCCGCCGCGCAACCTTCATTGTCGTGGGCGCCATCAGGCCTGGGCCAGGGCGCGGACCTTGGCGGCCAATGTGCTTCCGGGATCGGCAAGGGCATCCAGCACGGTGAAGTGGTCCGCCCCGGGCACCACCAGATCCTCGGCTGCAAGGCCAGCCTTGCTCCAGGCCGTCGCAATGTCGCGGGACTGACGCAGGAATTCGCTGCTTTCAGCGCCGCCCACGGCGGCCACCAGCACGCGGTCTTTGGCAGGCAAGGGCCAGAAGAGGGGGCTTGCGGCCCTCGCGCTTTCTTCCGTCATGCCAACGGCGTCGTTGATGCTGGTGCCGACCAGCGGCGGGAGGTCGAAAACGCCTGAAATCGCGACGCCCCGGGTGGTGAGATCAGGGGGGGCGCCGCCCGGCACCGTCGACCAATCGGTGGCGAGCATGGCGGCCGTCAGATGGCCGCCGGCAGAATGGCCGATGACGACGGGCTTCTTGCCGGTGTGCTTCCAGATGGCCACGAGACAGCGGCGTATGCTGTCGATGATGCCGGTGATCTTGACCTCCGGGCAGAGCGGGTAGGAGGGCAAGGCGTAGTCTATGCCGGCCGCATTGAAGGACTTGGCAAGAAAGGAAAGGTCCTTGCGGTCCCCGCGCTGCCAGTAGCCACCATGGATATAGACGACGAGGGGGGCCTGCGGATTGGCATTCTCGGACAGGAAGAGATCGTATTGCTCGCGCGGATGCTGCCCGTAGGCGACGTCCAGCCGACTGCGCGCGGCAGCTTCGGCCCGATAGGCCTGCGAAGCCTTTTGCCAGCGGGCGCCATGCTCGGCGTGAAGTGGCACGCGCTGCCTGTTGTTGTACTCGGCCTCGTAGTTCATTGCGTCCTCATACGCTGGGGGGATGACGCCAGCTTGTCATGCGGGAGCCCGTTACGCCACTGCCAGCGCAGCACCGGCCTTGGCGTCCTGCCGGATCATGTCGGAGGCCTTCTCGCCGATCATGATGGTTGGCGCATTGGTGTTGCCGGAGGTCATGGTGGGCATGATCGAGGCATCGGCAACGCGCAGGCCCGCGAGGCCGCGTACGCGCAGGCGGTCGTCCACGACGGCAAGCGGGTCGTGGCCCATCTTGCAGGTTCCGCAGGGGTGGAAGACCGTCGTCGCGTAGGTGCGCGCGTAGGCCATCAGTGCCTCATCGGACTTGACGTCGGGTCCGGGCAGATGCTCCGCTTCCACGTGCTGTGCGAAGGCATTCTGCGTGACGCACTTGCGGATGAGCTTCATGCCGTCGAGAAGCACGCGGCGGTCGTTCTCCACGGCGAGGTAGTTCGAAACGATGGCCGGGGCTTGCTCCGGATCGGCGCTCTTCACGTGGATGAAGCCGCGACTGTCGGGACGCAGCTGGCACACGGTTACGGTTACGCCCTTGAAGGGATGCAGGCCCTGGCCCGGGCGATCCGCGCTCAGTGGCAGGAAGTGGAACTGGATGTCGGGGGCATCGAGATCCTCGCGCGACTTGGCAAAGGCGCCGACTGCACCGGCGCCGATGGTGAGGATGCCGCGCCGCTGCGTCATCCATTCAAGGCCCGCCTTCACGCGGGCGATGGGGCTGTGCCAGACCTCGTTGAGGCTGCCGGAAATCTTGCAGCGATAGATGAAGCGGATCTGCAGATGGTCCTGCAGGTTTTCGCCTACGCCCCGCAATTCGTGCCGCACGGGAATGCCGGCCGCCTTCAGCACTTTCGGATCGCCGATGCCGGAGAGTTCGAGGATGTGCGGAGAACCTATGGCGCCGCCGGACAATATGATCTCGCGCGCGGCACTGGCCATTTTCGGTGCGCCATGCTGATTGTAGCGCACGCCCGTCACGCGCTTGCCGTCCATCACGAGGCTTTCCACTTGCGCATGGGTGATGATGGTCAGATTGGAACGCTTGCGTGCCGGATTGAGGTAGGCGACTGCAGACGAGCAACGGCGGCCGTTGCGATTGGTGAGCTGGAAGTAGCCGACGCCTTCCTGGTCCGCGCCGTTGAAATCGTCGTTGCGCTTGATGCCGGCGGCCTCGCAACCGGCAATGAACGCCTCGCAGATGTCATTGCGGCTGAGCCGGACGTTGGAAACGCCGAGCGGACCACCGACGCCGTGGTAGTCATCCGCGCCGCGCTCCTGGTCTTCGGAACGCTTGAAGTAGGGCAGAACATCCTCGAACGACCAGCCTACGTTGCCGAGCTGTCGCCACACGTTGAAGTCGGCGTGCTGGCCGCGCACGTAGAGCAGGCCATTGATGGAGCTGGAGCCGCCAAGCACCTTGCCGCGCGGCCAGGGGACGGTGCGATTGTCGAGATGGGGCTCAGGGCCGGAGCCGTACTGCCAGGTGATCGAGGGGTTGGTGAAGTTTCGGTAGTAGCCTGCGGGAACGTGGATCCACGGGTTTGTATCGCGACCGCCGGCTTCGAGTAACGCCACCTGCACGCGGGGGTCTTCGGTGAGCCTGTTCGCGAGTACGCAGCCGGCGGAGCCGGCGCCAATGATAATGTAGTCGAACGTGCGCGTTGCCATGTGCGTTTCCCCGGGCGTGCTTGTTCTCTTGGGCGAGACACTAATGCGCCAGGAATCTCGCGCCAAGCTGCAGCGCGCCACAACCGCATTTCCGAGCCAAGCGAATGCGGCTATGAGCTTGCATGGACATTGCAACAGCTTGGAAAGGCGCATGATGTCGGAGCCTGAAATGTTGGTCCGGCCGATGCAAGCGGGGGAGGAAACGCAGGTCGTCGCGCTATGGACGGCTTGTGGCCTCACGAGGCCCTGGAACGATCCGGTGACCGACCTGGACTTTGCCCGCGGCAAAGCCAATTCCGACGTGCTCGTGGGCCTTGCCGATGGCTCGATCGTCGCCAGCGTGATGGTGGGGCACGATGGGCACCGTGGCACCATGTACTATGTGAGCGTTGACCCCGCGCGGCAGAAGGAAGGGTTCGGCCGTCGGATCGTCGAAGCTGCCGAAATTTGGCTGAAGCAACGCGGCATCTGGAAGGTGAACCTCCTCGTCCGCCAGGGGAACGAGAAGGTGCTGGGATTCTACAACGAGCTGGGATACGGGGCGAATTCCTCGCAGCTCATGGAGAAGTGGATCGACCCTTCGAAGCGCGGCGCATGAGACGGGGTGCTGGTGCTCCAGTATGTGTCCGCGCGCGGGGCTGCCTCAGCAGCCCATGGCGTCGGCGACGCCGCCAAAGTTGTCGGTGATGATGTCCCAGTCGCCCGCGGCCTTGAAATCCGCCTTTTGGCGAGGGCCGTATTCGCTTGGTCGGTTGACGTAGGCTGTTGCCAGTCCGCACTTGCGGGCGGCGGCCAGGTCGTCGTTATGGGCGGCGACGAGCATCACCTGATGAGGGTCCAGATTGAGCAGGCGTGCCGCTTCCAGATAGGCCTGCGGAAGGGGCTTGTAGGCCCTTGCGGTTTCCGCTCCGAGGATGACGTCCCACGGAAGGCCGCCGAATTTCGCCATGCGCGTAAGAAGGCCCACGTTGCCGTTGGAGAGCGTTCCGATGATGTAGCGCTTCTTGAGGCGCGTGAGGCCGGCTACGGCGTCCGGCCAGGGATTGAGACGGTGCCACGCCTTGGCCATGTGCACCCTATCCGCTTCCGACAGCCCCTTGAGGCCATGCCGCTCTATCAGCGTGTCGAGGCTTTCCCGATGCAGCACGTCGAGGATAGTCCAGGGCCGATTGCCAGAGCGGACCGCCTCCATGCCGGGCTGGTAGAGCCCGCGCCACTCGTCGGTGAAGGTGGCCCAGTCGGCCGTCATACCCTTGGCGGCTCCGAATGCGGTGAGGTCGCCGATGATGCTCGAACGCCAATCGACCACAGTGCCGAAGACATCGAAAAGAAGCGCCTGGACGTCACCTTTGGCCATGTGAGTCTCCTGCGTGTGCTGCTCTGAAGGGACGATAACGGCAGTCCAGCGTCAACGGCCGCGGCGCGCACATCACCCGAGCGTGCGGCGGCTCTTGATTGCGGCTGCGAGCGTGCCTTCATCGAGGTAGTCGAGTTCGCCGCCCATAGGAACTCCTTGGGCGAGGCGCGAAACGGTGATGCCGCGGCCCTGCAATTGCTCCGTCAGGTAGTGCGCGGTGGACTGCCCCTCCACTGTTGCGTTGAGGGCGAGAAGCACCTCGCGCACAGGTGGCACCGCCCTCTCCACCAGTCGCGCGATGTTGAGGCGTTCGGGGCCGATTCCATCCAGGGGGGAAAGGTGCCCGCCCAGCACATGGTAAAGGCCGGTTACGACGCCTGCACGTTCCAGTGCCCAGAGGTCCGCGATTTCTTCCACGACAACGATCATCGTCTGGTCGCGCCGCGGGTCCTGGCAGATGCTGCAGGGGTTGACGGTGTCGAGGTTGGCGCAATTGGAGCACTCGACGATCTTGGCTGCGGCGTCGGTCAGTGCCTGCGCCAGCGGTTCGAGTAAATCCACGCGACGTTTCAGCAGGGTGAGGGCCGCCTTGCGCGCAGAGCGCGAGCCGAGGCCTGGCAGACGCGCCAGGAGCGCGATCAGCCTCTCGATCTCCGTGCCCGTGCTCTTGCGCATCATGGGTTCTGTCGGGCCTTCCCGCTATGACGAATCTGTCGGAACATTAGCATGCTGGCGCGTGCGGTTCAGGCTCTTGCGCGGGCATGTTGCTCGCGCTTGCGGTACCAGTAGGTAAGGCCTTCGATGCCCAGGTATGCCAGCAATCCGGCTGCGAGCATGAGGCCCTCGCCGGCACCATATCCCCAGCGCTCCACGATCATGGCGAACAGAGCGGGCGAGACGGCGCCGAGCACGAGATAGGGCGTGGCGAGGATGCCCAGCACTTCGCCGTAGCCCTTAGGGCCGAACAAGGCGAGCGGCACCGCACCGCGGATGATGGTGACGAGGCCGTTCGCCACGCCGAACAGCATCGTGAAGGTGAAGGCCGTGGTGAAGCTGGCGCCGCCAAGCACGAGCACTGCGAACGATGCCGGCAGGAAGCCAATCGATATGCGGCCGACGTCCAGGGCATGCCAGTGTCGCGCGAAGAAGAGATCCCATACGCGGCCTGCGACCTGCGCAAATCCTTTCAGCGAGGCGAGGAACACGGCCATTCCCGCCGCCAGCCCGGTTGCCTCGAGCACCGGCACGAGATGTACGGCCATGGCTCCGAAGACCACGGCGGTAAGCGCGGAGATGACGCCGAAGACCACCATTGCAAAGATGCGTTCCTTGCCTGCGAGTGGTGTTGGAGTAGAGGCGTGTGCATCGCCTGCCGCGCCGCCGCCGGTTGCAGCAGATTGTGCCTCCCCGCTTTCGCGCCAGCTCAAGGCGAAGAGCGCGAGCGGCAGCGTCAAGACGATGTTGATGGCTGCGAAGATGAGCAGGGCGGTGCGCCAGCCGTAAGCGCCATTGAGGCTGTGCCCAATGGGCCAGAATACGCTCGATGCGAAACCGCCGTAGAGGGTGAGGTAGGAGATGGCGCGGCGGCCTTGCGAGGGCATCACCTGCACGAGCGACGGGAAGGCGGCATCGTACAGCGTCATGCGCATGCCTACGCCCAGGAACGACCAGGCAGCCAGATAGGCCAGCGGCGTCGTGACCGTGGACAGGATGACGAGGCCCATGCTCAGCAGCACGGAGCCGATGGCCATTATGTTGCGCCCGCCGCGCACGTCGATGAGGCGGCCGATGCTGGTGGAGATGACGCTGGAGGTGAGCATGCCGACGGTGAGGCCGGCGAAAACCAAGGTCTGGCTCCAGCCCATATCGGCGGCTATCGGCTTGCCGAGCACCCCCAGTGCGTAAAGCGAGGTGCCCCAGGAGATGATCTGGGTGAGCCCCAGGGCGCAGATGGTCTGCGTCACGCGACTGCGCAAGAAGCTGCCGATCGCACCCGTTCCCGCTGGCACACCGCGTCCCTTTTTTTTCTGTCCCGTGGAGACTAAACGTTCGGGAGCCCACCGCAACGGTGGGCTCGGAAAATGTTCCTCTGCGGGGATGGGGACACCACTTGCACGCCTATCGTGCGAGCAAACCCGACTGGACCAGATACATGACGCCGGTCAGCGTGCCGATCGAGGCGACGGTGCCGATAAGGATGGCGTTCGAGGCCTCCTCGATCCACACGTTGTACTGGCGTGCGAACACATAGGCCGTGAGCGCCGGCGGCAGAGCGGCCATCAGAACGGCAGTGTTCACCCACTTCGCGTCGAAGTGCCCGAACAGCGGCAACAGCAGCAGGACCAGGAGCGGATGGACGATAAGCTTGACGACGACGATCGGCGGCACCTCGCGCGGCATGTGGGCGAGAGGGCGCAGCGCGACGGTCACGCCGAGAGCGAACAATGCGCAAGGCGCTGCGGATACGAAGAGGAAATCGAGCAGCCGTTCGACGGCAACGGGAGGTTCGATCCGGAATGCCGCAGCCAGCACGCCGAGAGCCGCCGAGATCAGCAGCGGATTGGTGATAATGCCACGGATCGCCTCGCGCGCGACTTCTAGCCTAGAGGTCTGGATGTTGCCGCCGTAGGCCATGAGAGTCGGCACGAGGGCGAAAACCAAGAGCGCGTCGAAAGAGAAGATCAGGGCCACGGGCGCGGCTGCCTCCGGCCCGACGGTCGCAAGTGCGAGGCCCGGCCCCATGTAGCCGACGTTGCCGAAGCCGCCTGCGACTGCGATCAGGGTCGCGTCTTTGATGCTTCTCTTGCGGCTTGCGTAGCCGATAGCAAAGGACAGTCCAAAGGCCAAACTCGTCGCCAGTGCCGTGGCGCAGATGAAATCGACCCGCGCCAGTTGTTCGAACGGGGTGCGGGCCAGGATGCGGAAGAACAAAGCCGGCAGCGACACGTAGACAATGAAGAAATTCATCCAGGCAAGGCCCGAGTCCGGGAGCTTCTTCAGCTTCCCGCAGAGGAACCCGATGAATATCAGCCCGAAGAACGGCAGGGCTAGGTTGAGGACCTGGATCATTGTTCGCTCGGTTGTCTTCCGTGCATCCGACACCGGACCGGAAGCGGGGAAAGCCCTATGCACCTTCTCGTGCAGCCTTTACCCTCATCCGAACCGGGCTGACAATGAGGGCGGTGTCGCCTATTGAGGCGTCCACGCCCAATCGGCATGCAATGCCGCGCCCAGCGTCTGCTTGATATGGACAATCCCGCGACGGCGCCCTACCGTCCGGCGCAGCCTTACCCTGTGCCAACGGAGATTGATCGATGCACATTTTGTCGAGGGCCGCGGCCGTCGCCGGCCTCCTTCTTATGCCCCTCACTGCGTCCGCGCAGGAGACGAAGGTCGGTATCGGCCTATCGGGCTGGACGGGCTTTGCGCCCCTGACCCTCGCCAAGGAGGCAGGCATCTTCAAGAAGAACGGTCTCGACGTTACCTTGAAGAAGATTCCGCAGAAGGATCGTCACCTTGCGATCGCATCGGGTGACATCCAATGCGCAGCCACCACCGTCGAGACGTGGGTGGTGTGGAATGCCAATGGTGTCGCCACCAAGCAGATCTTCCAGCTCGACAAGTCGTATGGTGCCGACGGCATGGCGGTGCGCAACAACATCGCTTCTATCAAGGACCTGAAGGGCAAGACGGTGGCTGCATCGGCGCCTGGCACGGCGCCTTACTTCACGCTGGCCTGGTTCCTCAAGAAGAACGGCTTGACCGTGAAGGACGTGACGGTGGTGAACCTCGAACCCGCAGCGGCGGCGCAGGCCTTCGTTGCCGGCCAGAACGATGCCGCGATGACCTATGAGCCCTATCTCTCCACCGTGCGTGCCGCACCCGACAAGGGCAAGATCATCGCCACCACGCTGGACTATCCGATGATCATGGACACCGTGGGGTGCACGCCGAAGTTCCTCGCCGACAATCCCAAGGCTGCCAAGGCCATGGCCGACAGCTACTTCGAGGCGCTGGAGATGATCTCCAAGGAGCAGGCCAAAGCCTACGAGATCATGGGTGCAGACGTGAAACAGTCGGGCGAGCAGTTCGGCAATTCGGCAAAGTTCCTGCGCTGGCAGGATCGCGCTGCCAACCAGAAGTTCTTCGCCGGTGAATTGCAGGCGTTCTCCAAGGAGGCGGCCGAGCTACTTCTGGAGATCGGCATCATCAAGCAGATCCCGGACATCGCCGGCATCATCGATACCAGCTTCATCAAGTAGGGGTCGCTTCCAGACACGCTCGCCGCCTGCCCCGCCCTCGGGTCCCACGAGGGCGGGGTGAGGCGGCAAATGATTTTCGAAAGGTAAGAGATGCTTCGTCCGTTGGAGCCCGTGTCGCAGAGCGCGCGCGTGGGGCTCGGCGTGTTGTTCTTTGTGCTGTTCACGCTCGTTTGGGCGTGGGCGACCTTCGGCGGCTACGTTACGCGCACCTTCCTGGCCGATCCGCTGACCATGGTGAACGAGGGCTATCAGCTGCTCGTCAAGCACGGTTTCCTCTACGACATCGGCATGACCATCTGGCGGGTGGTGGGGGGCTTTGTGCTGGCCGCACTCATCGCCGTTCCCCTCGGCATCCTGATGGGGACCTACAAGGGCGTGGAGGCCTTCTTCGAGCCCTTCGTCTCGTTTGCCCGCTATCTGCCTGCGTCCGCCTTCATCCCGCTGCTGATCCTCTGGGCTGGCATCGGCGAGACACAGAAACTGCTCGTCATCTTCATCGGGTCCGTGTTCCAGCTGATCCTGATGGTGGCCGTGGCGGTGAGCGGCACACGCCGCGATCTGGTGGAGGCGGCCTATACGCTGGGCGCGCGCGACTGGGGCATCATTGCGCGCGTGCTCATTCCGTCCAGCGCGCCGGCTATCGCTGAGATCCTGCGGCTGGTGCTGGGCTGGGCCTGGACCTACGTCATCGTGGCGGAGCTGATCGGTTCATCGTCAGGCATCGGGCACATGATCGTGGACAGCCAGGCCTTGCTCAACACCGGGCAGATCATCTTCGGCATCATCATCATTGGCCTGATCGGCCTCGTGTCCGATTTCCTGTTCAAGGTCGTGAACCGCTGGCTTTTTCCCTGGAGCCTGGCGTGAGCAAGCTCCGGATCGAGAACGTGTCGCGCGTTTTTCCGCCCTCGCGTGCGGGCGCGGCACCGACGCGGGCGCTGGAGCCGACGTCGCTCGCCATCGCGGACAACGATTTCATCACCATCCTGGG
>JBDHTJ010000184.1:0-9260 GCA_039808585.1 Hyphomicrobiaceae bacterium
TTGGTCGATTGAGCCTGCATCACGCGTTCCCCATGCTTGCGATGGCCTCGGCGATGGTGATTGTGCGGCGGCCCATCTCGGCATGCAGCAACTCCACCATGCGGCCCTCGACCGTGATCACGCCCTTGCCCTTGTTCTCGGGAAGGTCGAACGCGGCGACGATCTTGCGTGCCCATTCCACCTCGGCCGCTGGTGGGGCGAAAATCTCGTTGGCCTTGGAAACCTGATCCGGATGGATCAGCGTCTTACCATCGAAACCAAGCTTGCGGCCGTGTACGCACTCGCGCGCGAAGCCTTCGGCATCCTTGAAGTTGTTGTAGACGCCGTCGAGCACGTCGAGGCCGAACGCCCGCGCCGCCGTGACTGTGGCCGATAGCCAGAAGAGAGCGGGCCGACGATTGGTGGAGAGATCGACCCGCGTCTCCTTGACGAGATCGTTCGTGCCCATCACGAGGCAGGAGAGGCGGGCGCCTGCGAGGCGCGCGGATGCGGCGATCTCGCCGATATTGAGGATGGCGAGCGGCGTCTCCACCATTGCCCAAAGCTGCGTGCGCGCGGGCGCGCCCGCTTCCAGCATGGCCGCGGTAACGTCGGCAATGGCAGCGCCCGTGCCAGGCTTCGGCAGCAGGATGGCATCAGGCTCCGCCTTTGCAGCGGCGGCCAGATCCTCACGGCCCCAGGGCGTGTCGAGCGCGTTGATGCGGATGACGATCTCGCGCTTGCCATAGCCACCCGCCTTGACGGCGGCACACACCTGATCGCGGGCGGTTGCCTTGGCATCAGGGGCCACGGCATCCTCCAGGTCGAGGATGAGCGCATCGGCCGGAATGCTCTTGGCCTTCTCCAGGGCGCGGGCGTTGGAGCCCGGCATGTAAAGCACGCTGCGGCGTGGGCGGATCGACATATCATCCTCCGGAATGGCGGTTCGCGGCGGACACTAGAAAAACGAAAGCCTCGCTTCCAGCAGGGAATGCGCGGCATGCCCGCGCGGTCTCTACAGGTGGCTTGGCAGCGGTCCCCTCAGGCCTGCATCTTGCATGTTGCGGATCGGGAGCACTGTCATGAGAGCAGACATCGCGATTATCGGCGCCGGTATCGTAGGGAGCGCGGCTGCCTACTTCCTGGCCAAGCATCCTGCCCTGCGGGGGAGGAAAATCGTCCTCATCGAGCGCGACAAGGGATTTGGTGAGGGGAGTACGGCGCGATCTGCCGGCGGGCTCAGGCAGCAGTTCTCGACGCCGGAAAACATCCTGCTGTCCCAGGCGACCCTGTCGATGCTGCGCGACGCGAAGGGGATGTTCGGCGCGGATGCGGATGTGGCGTTCCGTGAGCAGGGCTACCTGCTACTTGCGTCCCCGCACGGGGCGCACGTGCTGCGGGAGAACCATGACGTGCAACAGGCGTCCGGGGCCGATATCCGGTTGCTCGCGCCCGAGGCACTGGAGGCAGCGTTTCCATGGCTGGCGTGCGACGGAGTCGCTCTTGGCGCCTTCGGGGCAAGCGGCGAGGGCTGGTTCGACCCGCCCAGTCTTGCGGCGCTTTTGCGCAAAGGGGCGCGGGAGGCGGGCGTGGATCTTGTCGAAGGCGAGGTGGCGCAGATCGAGATGGCCGATGGAAAGGTCGATCACTTGCGTCTCGCCTCTGGTGCGCGCATCGCGGCGGGTGCACTGGTGATCGCGGCGGGGGCCTGGTCGGGGCATGTCGCGGGGCTTGCCGGGGTTTCCTTGCCGGTCGTTCCGCGCAAGCGGTTCATCTACGTGCTCGATTGCCGGGAAGCCTCTGAGGCACTCAGGCGCGCACCTCTTACCGTTGACCCGGGCGGCGTCTGGTTCCGGCCGGAGGGCCGCATGTTCATCTGCGGGAAATCGCCCGAGGAGAATGCGGAGCCCGTGGCTGCTGACCTCGACGCTGTCGACCACGACTTCTTCGAAGCGGAGATTTGGCCGGCGCTCGCGGCACGGGTTCCGGCGTTCGAAGGGTTGAAGGTGGTGAGCGCATGGGCCGGCTTCTACGACTACAATATGCTCGACCAAAATGCGGTGATCGGACGGCACCCCGAGATCGGCAACCTTTACCTTGCCGCCGGTTTTTCGGGCCACGGTGCGCAGCAGGGACCGGCAGCGGGGCGCGCCATCGCCGAACTGATCGGGGATGGGCGCTTCACGACAATTAATCTTTCGCGGTTCGGCTTCGAGCGGATCGCGCAGAACCTGCCGCTTCTGGAGCGCAACGTGATATAGCGCACGGACAATGGTGCGCTGCCCCCACGCGCGCAAAGCTCGTCGGGATCGCCTTCACACTGAGCGGAAAGGCAAATGCCTCGCGTCCTAGCGCTTTCATCCCATGTCGTGCGCGGCAGTGTGGGGCTTGCTGCAACCGTGCCTGCCTTGCAGTCGCTCGGCCATGAGGTGTGGGCGCTGCCGACCATAACCCTGGCGGCGCGGCCGGGCCTCGGCCATGCGGCGGCGGCATCGGGCGGGCGGCGTGTCACCACGGGGGCAGAGATCACCGCCATGTTGGCTGCGCTGGAAGCGGATGGCTGCTGGCGGAAGCTCGATGCCGTGCTGATCGGATACTTCGCCACCCCCGACGCGGTGCATGCGGCTGCCGAAGCGCTTGCCCGCATCAAGTCGCAGAACGGCGCGGTGCGGGTGCTTGTCGACCCGATCATCGGTGATGGCGGCCGGCTATACGTGTCGGCCGAGACGGCTGGTGCCATTCGCGATCATCTGCTGCCGCTTGCCGATATCGCGACGCCGAACCGGTTCGAGTTGCAGTGGCTGGCCGGTCTCAGCGCGATGGAGGGCGAGAACGCCATCGAGGCGGCGGCGCGAGGGCTCGGCCCGGCGCTCGTGTGCGTGACATCAGCCATTGAGACGCACGACAGCATCACCACGATGCTGGTCGTGAAGGATGGTGTGGCGAGCCAAGGCGCAAGCCGTCGCGTGGACGCGGTCCCGAACGGCACCGGAGACCTGTTCGATGGTCTGCTGCTGGGGCACCTGCTCAGAGGCTACGAAGCGCAGCAGGCGCTGGCCGCCGCGCTTGGGATGCTCGCCCGCGTGCTTGAACCGAGCGCGGGCTGTGATGTATTGCAGCTTGACCGGCTGTTTTCCCCCTGAGATCTTGTCGGAGCCCCCTTCATGCCCGTTCGGCGCACGCTGAAGACTGTATCTGCCTTTTTTCACCATGAAGCGGCAGGCGGTGTTGTGCTGCTGGTAGCGGCGCTGCTCGCCATGGCGGTCAAGAACTCTTCGCTCGGGCACACGTACGATGCGGTGTTCGAATACGAGGTGGGGCCGGTGATCGGGCCGCTCTCGTTGCACAAGTCGCTGCACCACTGGATCAACGATGGCCTGATGGCCGTGTTCTTCTTCCTCGTCGGGCTCGAGATCAAACGCGAGATGCTGGTGGGAGAATTGTCGTCGTTCGGGCGCGCGGTGCTGCCGGGTATCGCTGCAGTGGGCGGCATGCTGGCGCCAGCACTCATCTATCTCGGGGTGAACTGGCACGATGCCACGGCGCTGCGTGGATGGGCCATCCCGGCGGCGACTGACATCGCATTTGCGGTTGGCGTCCTGGCGTTGGTCGGGCCGCGCGTGCCGACGTCCGTCAAGGTCTTCCTGCTGGCGCTCGCCATTCTTGACGACCTGGGCGCGATCATCATCATCGCGCTGTTCTACACGGCGAAGCTGAACCTGATGGCGCTGGCCCTGGCGCTCGCTGGTGTGGCTGCGCTGTTCGCGCTCAATCGGCGCAGCGTGAGCGTATTCTGGCCCTATCTTCTCGTCGGCCTTTTCGTGTGGCTTTGCGTGCTCAAATCGGGTCTGCACGCGACGCTGGCAGGGGTGGTCGTGGCTCTGTTCATTCCGCTCGATACGGAGCCCAGCAAGAGCGAGGAACTCAGCCTGTTGGAAAAACTGGAAGAGGCGCTGCACGGGCCGGTGGCGTTCGCCATCCTGCCGCTGTTCGCCTTTGCCAACGCGGGTGTATCGCTGGCCGGCATGTCATTCGACAAGCTGTTCGCGAGCGTGCCGGTGGGGATTGCGCTGGGGCTGTTCCTCGGCAAGCCGATCGGCATCTTCCTCGCAACCTGGCTTTCTGTGGTGAGCCGCATGGCGCCCAAGCCCGAAGGCGCGACGTGGGTGCAGGTGTTGGGCGCGGGCATGCTCGGCGGCATCGGCTTCACAATGAGCCTCTTTATCGGCATGCTGGCTTTCACCGATGCAGCGCGTGCGGCCGAGCTGCGTCTCGGCGTGCTGACAGGCTCGCTGTTCTCGGCGGTCGCGGGCTATGCGCTCCTGCGGTTCACGAAGCCGGCTTCGCCGCTGCCTGCACAGCGGGGATGATCTTCGTCTCGAGCGTCTCGGCGCTGATGGGCCCGACGTGTTTGTAGACGATGCGGCCTGCGCCGTTCACGACGAACGTTTCCGGCATGCCATAAACGCCCCACTCGATGGCGCCGCGACCGTTGGCATCGGCGCCGACCGCGTAATAGGGGTTGCCATAGCGGCCGAGAAACCGCCGCGCTGCTGCTGGCTGATCCTTGTAGTTCACACCGAAGATACGGACGCCCGTGCGCACCTGCAGCGCGACGAGCAGCGGGTGCTCCTGCACACAGGGCCCGCACCAGGAGGCCCAGAAGTTCACCACCGAGACCTGCCCCTGCGCGAGGTCGGCGAAGCCGAAGGGTTTGATCGGCGTGGTGCCGTCCGTCAGGCCTTCGACAGCGGTGAAGTCGACGCGCGGGACTTCCTTGCCAATGAGGGCGGAAGGGAGTTTCGAAGGATCGCCACCCGACAGTGCGAAGGCAAACAGGGCCGCGAGGGCCGCGAAGATCGCAAGCGGCAGTGCGACGCGAAGGGCTGCAGATTTCGGCGGCTGGCTCGAAGGGGAAGTCGTTGCCATGCGCTCAGCCCTTGTCGGAGCGGCGACGGATGCCGCGGGCTTCCAACTCTTCGATCAGGCGCTGTTGCTTTCTGCCATCGAGCATGAGCCACAGAACGAGTCCAGCAACTACCAATGCTGCGAAGGCATAGGATGCCCAGATATAGGCGGCGTGGGGACCCAGATCCATTCTCTACTCCGCTGCCTGCGGCTCAGGGAAACCGGAGGCCTGCTGTACTTCCGCGGTGCGTAGTGCCTTCACGCGGCGGCGCAGGATCTCGTTGCGCATTCCCTTGAGGTGAAGTGCCACGAAGGCGAGCGTCAGCCCCACGGCCATCACCAGCAGCGGCCACAAAAGCGAGGGGTGGATCTTCGGCGCGCCGAGCCGCATCACGCTTGCAGGCTGGTGCAGGCTGTTCCACTCCACGGAGAACTTGATGACGGGAAGAATGACGATGCCGGTGAGGGCGAGCACGGCGGTGAGCTTGGCGGCTAGTGCCTCGTCCTCCACCGAGGATCGCAGAGCGATCAATCCCACGTAGAGGAAAAACAGGATCAGCACCGATGTGAGGCGCGGGTCCCAGACCCAGAAGGCGCCCCACATGGGCTTGCCCCAAAGCGAGCCGGTAACGAGGCACAGGAAGGTGAAAGCGGCGCCGATGGGGGCTGCGGCCTTCGCCGAGACGTCGGCCAGGGGATGCCGGAAGACGAGCAGGCCGAAGCTGGAGATGGCGATCAGGCTGTAGCAGGCCATGGAAAGCCACGCGGCCGGCACGTGGACGTACATGATCTTGGCGGTGTGGCCCTGCTGGTAATCGACAGGCGACTGGAAGCCCATCACGAGGCCAACGCCCACAAGAAGCGCGGCTGCGCCTGCGATCCAAGGCAGCAGGACTGCCGACAGGGCCATGAAGCGCGTCGGGTTTGCAAGCCGCTGGGTGAGGGTCTGTGCCTGTTGCATGGGCGATGATCTAAGCCTTCGAGGCGGCAAGCGCAAATGCCGGACGCGGTAATGTTACTGGACTTGCAGCCGCAGTGCGGCGGCGATTGCGACGGGCGCAAGGGCGATTGAAGCCAATGATATGGCGCCCAAAATCAGAAGAGAGGGCAGGAATGCGCCTGAATCCACGGCGGCGCCTGCCACCGTCTCGATGCCGAAGATGAGCGTCGGCACGAAAAGCGGCAGCATGAGGAGGGCCAGCAATACCCCGCCACGGCGGGAGCGCAGCGTAAGTGCCGCCCCGATGCCGCCGATGAAGCTCACCGCGGGGGTCCCGACGAGCATGGACAGGACAAGGGGGGCATAGGCCTCGATGGGGAGGTTGAGCAGAAGCCCCAGCACCGGCGCCAGCACAGCGAGGGGGACGGCGGTGCCGAGCCAGTGGGCCAGGCACTTGGCAGCCGCCACAGCCTCGAGCGGCAATGCGGACGTGACGAGGACGTCCAGCGAACCGTCGTCGAGGTCCGTTTCGAAAAGACGGCCCAGGGAGAGGAGGGCCGCCAAAAGCAGCGCCACCCAGAGCAGGCCGGGCGCGATGCGGGCCAGGAGATTGAGATCGGGTCCGATGCCGAGCGGCAGGAGCGTGATGACCATCACATAGAAGCCCAGCGCTGTCCCGACCGCGCTGCCTTCGCGCCAGGTCATCAGCACGTCGCGCTTGAGAAGTTCGGCAAAGGCGCTCATGCGGCTGCCCTCGGTGCCAGGCTCAATTCCGTGGCCGGGGCCAGACCTAGCGGGGCATGCGTTGCTGCCAGCACGATCCCGCCCCTGGCGATGTGCTCATTGACGATACGGGCAAGCACGGCCTGGGACGCCACATCCAGCGAAGTCGCGGGTTCGTCGAGCAGCCATACGGCGCGCTTGGCAACGAGCAGGCGCGAAAGACCAAGGCGGCGTTTCTGTCCCGCTGACAGATAGCCTGCGGGAATGTCGCGCAAGGCCAGCAGCCCGAACAGTTCAAGGGCTTTGAACACGAGATCCGTTTCACCGCCCAGATAGCGGCACCAGAAGCTTGCGTTCTCTTCTACCGTAAGGCCACTCTTCACCGCGTTCAAATGGCCGAAATAGTGGCTTTCCTCCGGGACGCTGCGAGCCTTGCCCTGATCCTCGAGCCGGATGCTGCCGGCTGACTGCGGAAAAAGGCCCGCGACGGCGCGCAAAAGCGTTGTTTTTCCAGCGCCATTGGGTCCTGTCACCAGAAGTGCCGTGCCGGCCTCTACGGTGAAAGAGAGCCCCGATACGAGGGCCCTCGTCCCACGTGCAAGAGCCAGACCTTCTGCGACTAACTTCATGCTTCCCCAGGCCCCCGCCGCATATTAGAAGCGGACTTATAAGGGGCCGCTTTGCTTCGAGGCCAGTCCGAAACGTTTGGACGCTAGGCCGCCCCCGTTTCAGGAGACCCATCCCATGAGCGCTGCGCCCACGTCACTCGACAGCTTCAAATCCCGTAAGACCCTGACAGTCGGGAGCAAGAGCTACGAGTATTTTTCGCTGCCTGACGCAGAGAAGAACGGGCTGCCGGGGCTTTCGAAATTGCCCTTTTCGCTCAAGGTTCTGGTTGAGAACCTGCTGCGCTTCGAGGACGGCCGCTCGGTCAAGGCCGACGACATCAAAGCCATTGTCGAGTGGCTGCAGACAAAAACCTCCACGCGCGAGATCGCCTATCGTCCGGCGCGGGTGCTGATGCAGGACTTCACCGGCGTGCCAGCGGTGGTGGATCTCGCGGCCATGCGCGACGCAATGAACAGCCTGGGCGGCGACCCCTCCAAGATCAACCCGCTGGTGCCCGTCGATCTCGTGATCGACCACTCGGTGATGATCGACTATTTCGGCACCGCATCGGCCTTCGAAAAGAACGTGGAACTCGAGTACGAGCGCAACAAGGAGCGCTATGAATTCCTGCGCTGGGGCGCCGGTGCGTTCAACAACTTCCGCGTGGTGCCGCCAGGCACCGGCATCTGCCACCAAGTGAACCTCGAGTATCTTGCGCAGTCAGTGTGGACGAAGACGGGCGGTAAGCTCGAGCAGGCGTTCCCGGATACCTGCGTTGGTACCGACAGCCACACCACTATGGTCAATGCCCTGGGCGTGCTCGGCTGGGGCGTTGGCGGCATCGAAGCCGAGGCGGCGATGCTCGGCCAGCCGGTCGCCATGGTCATCCCCGAAGTGATCGGCTTCCGCCTCAAGGGCAAGCTGCAGGAAGGCGTGACGGCAACGGACCTCGTGCTCACCTGCACGCAGATGCTGCGGAAGCGGGGCGTGGTGGAGAAGTTCGTCGAATACTTCGGCGCGGGCCTCGATCACCTTTCCGTGGAAGACCGCGCGACGATTGCCAACATGGCGCCGGAGTACGGCGCGACCTGCGGCTTCTTCCCGGTCGATGGCGACACCATCAAGTTCCTGGCCGCGACCGGCCGGTCCAAGGACCGTGTGGCGCTGGTGGAGGCCTACTGCAAGGCACAGGGCATGTGGCGCGTTGGCGACGAGCAGCCGGTCTACACCGACGTGCTGGAACTCGACCTGTCGACGGTAGAGCCCTCGATGGCCGGCCCGAAGCGGCCCCAGGACCGCGTTGCATTGAAGAACGTGAAGGCCGACTTCCAGAAGGTTCTGCCGGACATCGTCAAGGGCGCGGACCCCAAGGCGAAGGTGAAGGTGGAGGGCTCGGACTACAGCCTCGGGCATGGCGACGTCGTGATCGCCGCCATCACCTCCTGCACGAACACGTCGAACCCCTCGGTGCTCATTGCTGCCGGTCTCGTGGCGCGCAACGCGGTGAAGAAGGGCTTGAAGTCGAAGCCGTGGGTGAAGACGTCGCTCGCCCCTGGATCGCAGGTCGTGACGGACTATCTGGCCAAGGCCGGCCTGCAGGTGGATCTCGATGCGCTTGGTTTCAACCTTGCCGGCTATGGCTGCACGACCTGCATCGGTAACTCCGGTCCGCTTCCTGACCCGATCGCCGATGCCACACGCAAGGGCGACCTCGTCGTGTCGGCCGTGCTGTCCGGCAATCGCAACTTCGAAGGCCGCGTGAACGCCGACGTGAAGGCGAACTACCTCGCTTCGCCGCCGCTCGTGGTGGCGTATGCGCTGGCGGGTACTCTCAACGTCGATCTCGCTACCGAACCGCTGGGCACGGGCAGCGACGGCAAGCCGGTCTACCTGAAGGACATCTGGCCCACCTCGGCAGAAATCGCCGAGATGATCCGCACGTGCGTGACGCCCGATATGTTTGCCGACCGCTACGGCGAGGTGTTCAAGGGCGATGCGCGCTGGCAGGGCATGGGCAAGGCCAAGCCGTCTCTCACGTACAAGTGGAACTCCGGCTCGACCTACGTGCAGAACCCGCCCTACTTCGAGGGGCTGACGATCA
>JBDHTJ010000185.1:0-9252 GCA_039808585.1 Hyphomicrobiaceae bacterium
TCGCGGTGACGATCGAGTTGATCACGCCGATCGCGATGGAGGAGAAGCTTCGCTTCGCCATCCGCGAGGGCGGCCGCACCGTCGGCGCCGGCGTCGTCACGGCGATCATCGAGTAAGAAGGGATCGGGGAAGGCGTCCTGGCGGACGCCTCCCTTCTCAAGGGGTCAGTGAGCGGCAAGTCATGCAAAGCCAGAACATTAGAATCAGGCTCAAAGCCTTCGATCATCGCGTGCTCGATGCGTCGACGCGCGAGATCGTCAACACTGCGAAACGCACGGGCGCAGAGGTGCGCGGGCCCATCCCGCTGCCGACGCGCATCGAGCGCTTCACGGTGAACCGTTCGCCGCACATCGACAAGAAGAGCCGCGAGCAGTTCGAGATGCGCACGCACAAGCGCCTTCTCGACATCGTCGATCCGACCCCGCAGACGGTGGACGCGCTCATGAAGCTCGATCTCGCCGCCGGTGTCGACGTCGAGATCAAGCTCTGAAGCTGCCGCAACAATATCAACCGGCACGCCGGCCCGCCTCAGGCGCCAGCCTCTGCCAGTGAGAACAAGGAAGACGGAACATGCGTTCCGGAGTGATAGCGCAGAAGGTGGGCATGACCCGCATCTTCACGGAAACCGGCGAGCATGTGCCGGTCACCGTGCTGAAGCTGGATAACGTCCAGGTTCTCGGCCACCGCACCGAGGAGAAGAACGGTTACACGGCTCTCCAGCTGGGCGCCGGCTCGCGCAAGCCGTCCCGCGTCACGCGCTCCGAGCGCGGCAGTTTCGCGGTGGCGAAGGTAGAGCCCAAGCGCAAGATCGTGGAGTTCCGGGTCAGCCCCGACAACCTGATCGAGGTGGGCGCCGAGATCATGGCCGATCACTTCGTGAAGGGCCAGTTCGTCGACGTCACCGGCACCAACCAGGGCAAGGGCTTCCAGGGCGCCATGAAGCGCTGGAACTTTGCCGGCTTGCGCGCCACCCACGGCGTCTCCGTGGTGCACCGCTCGCATGGTTCGACCGGCCAGCGCCAGGACCCCGGCAAGGTGTTCAAGGGCAAGAAGATGGCCGGCCACATGGGTGATGAGCGTGTCACCACGCAGAACCTCGTGGTGGTCGAGACCGACAAGGAACGCGGTCTGCTGCTCGTGCGCGGCGCTGTTCCCGGCGCCAAGGGCGGCTGGGTTCTGGTGCGCGACGCCGTCAAGCGCGCGGCTCCGGCCGACCTGCCCAAGCCCGGCTCGTTCCGCGCGCCGGCTGCGGTTGCAGAAGCGAAGGGGGAATAAGCGGCCATGAAGGCTCCAGTCAAAACCCTCGATGCCGAGAGCGCCGGCGAGGTCGAGCTCAGCGACGCCATCTATGGCCTCGAACCCCGCTCCGATCTCATTCATCGCATGGTGCGCTACCAGACGCTGAAGCGCATGGCCGGCACGCATCATGCCCAGGACCGCTCCGAAGTGACGGTCACCGGCAAGAAGATGTACAAGCAGAAAGGCACCGGCGGCGCCCGTCACGGCGACAAGTCGGTTCCGCAGTGGCGCGGCGGTGGCAAGGTGTTCGGCCCCAAGCCGCGCAGCCACGCCATCGACCTGCCCAAGAAGGTGCGCGCTCTGGCTCTGCGTCATGCGCTCTCTGCCAAGGCGAAAGCCGGCGAGATCGTCGTGATCGACAAGGCGCAGTCGGGTGACGGCAAGACGAAGGGCTTGAAGGAGCGCTTCGGCAAGCTCGCCCTCACCAACGCCCTGATCATCGACGGCGCCACGATCGAACCTGCGTTCGCTCGTGCGGCCCGCAACATCCCCAACATCGACGTGCTGCCCGTGCAGGGCATCAACGTCTACGACATCCTGCGCCGCAAGAGCCTCGTGCTCACCAAGGCGGCGGTGGAAGCGCTGGAGGCGCGCTTCAAATGAGCAAGAAGAGAAAAGGCAAGCTCGACGCGCACGACGTGATCCGGGCGCCCGTCATCACCGAGAAGTCGACGCTGGTCTCCGAGCACAACCAGGTTGTGTTCAAGGTGGCCAACAGTGCCTCGAAGCCCCAGATCAAGGCGGCTGTCGAGAAGCTCTTCGGCGTCAAGGTAAAAGCGGTGAACACGCAGGTCCGCAAGGGCAAGCTGAAGGTGTTCAAGAACATCCGCGCCATCCAGAGCGATACCAAGCGCGCCATCGTGACCCTCGAAGAGGGCCACTCCATCGACGTAACAACCGGTCTGTAAAGGAGGACGGCACATGGCTTTGAAAACGTTCCGTCCCACCACGCCGAGCCTGCGCCAGCTGGTGCTGGTCGACCGCAGCCACCTGTGGAAGGGCGATCCGGTAAAGACGCTCACCGAGGGCAAGCGCAAGACCGGCGGCCGCAACAACTATGGCCGCATCACCACGCGGCACATCGGCGGCGGCCACAAGCAGGTCTATCGCAAGATCGACTTCCGCCGTTCCAAGAAGGACGTCGCGGGCAAGGTGGAGCGTCTTGAGTACGATCCCAACCGCACCGCCTTCATCGCGCTCATCAAGTACAGCGACGACACGCTGGGCTACATCCTGGCCCCACAGCGTCTCGCCGAGGGCGACACCGTCATCTCGGCCGTGAAGGCCGACGTGAAGCCCGGCAACGCCATGGAGCTCGCCTCCATGCCGATCGGCACGATCGTGCACAACATCGAATTGAAACCCGGTGCCGGCGGCAAGATCGCACGCTCGGCCGGCTCCTATGGGCAGCTCGTCGGCCGTGACGCCGGCTGGGCGGTCCTTCGCCTCAACTCCGGTGAGACGCGTCGCGTCCGCGCCGAGTGCATGGCGACGGTGGGTGCCGTCTCCAACCCCGACCATATGAACGAGGTCGTGGGCAAGGCCGGCCGCACGCGCTGGAAGGGCACGCGCCCGACCGTGCGCTCGATCACCATGAACCCGGTCGACCATCCCAACGGTGGCCGTACCAACGGCGGCAAGCACTGGGCGACCCCCTGGGGCAAGCCGACGAAGGGCTACAAGACCCGCAAGAACAAGTCGACGGACAAGTACATCATCCGTTCGCGCCACGCCTCGAAGTAAGGATAGGCAGCTATGGCACGCTCGCTCTGGAAAGGCCCTTTTATCGACGGCTACCTGCTCAAGAAGGCAGATAAGTCGCGCTCTTCGGGCCGCAGTGAAGTGATCAAGATCTGGAGCCGCCGCTCCACCATTCTGCCGCAGTTCGTCGGGCTCACGTTCGGCGTGCACAATGGCCAGAAGCACGTTCCCGTGACGGTCACCGAGGACATGGTGGGCCACAAGTTCGGCGAGTTCTCGCCGACGCGCACCTTCCATGGCCACGGCGGCGACAAGAAGGTCTCGAAGGGCAAGTAACGCGGCTGGTTTCCGGCCCGGCACGAACAACCAAATCGAACGACGCGAAGAAAGCGAACGACGATGGGCAAGGCGAAGAGAGAGCGGGTTCTCTCCGAGAGCGAGGCGAAGGCGATTGCGCGGAATCTCAAGATTTCGCCGCAAAAGCTCAATCTGCTCGCGCAGTTGATCCGCGGCAAGAAGGTGGACACCGCTCTCGCGGACCTCGAGTTCTCGCGCAAGCGTATCGCACAGGACGTACGCAAGTGCGTCATGAGCGCGGTCGCCAACGCCGAGAACAATCACGGTCTCGACGTGAACGACCTTGTGGTTTCGCAGGCCTACGTCGGCAAGAACCTGGTCATGCGCCGCTTCCACGCCCGCGGCCGCGGCCGCTCGTCCCCGATCATGAAGCCGTTCTCGCAGATCACCGTGGTGGTCAAGGAAGTCGAGGCGGCGGCAGACAAGGGCCGCAAGGGCAAGAAGGAGACCGACTGATGGGTCACAAAGTCAATCCGGTCGGCCTTCGCGTCGGCATCAACCGCACCTGGGATAGCCGCTGGTTCGCTTCCCGCGCGGAGTACGGCAAGCTCCTCCACGAGGACATGGCCATCCGCGAGCACATCATGAAGCATCGCCGCCAGGGCGGCATTGCCAAGGTGGTGATCGAGCGTCCGCACAAGAAGTGCCGCGTCACCGTGCATACGGCGCGTCCCGGCGTGCTCATCGGCAAGAAGGGCGCCGACATCGAGAAGCTGCGCTCCGAGCTCGCCAAGCTCACCTCGTCCGAGGTGCACCTCAACATCGTCGAGGTGAGGAAGCCCGAGATCGACGCCACGCTCGTGGCCGAGACCATCGCCCAGCAGCTCGAGCGCCGCGTTGCCTTCCGCCGCGCCATGAAGCGCGCGGTGCAGTCGGCGCTGCGCCTGGGTGCGCTCGGCATCCGCATCAACTGCTCCGGCCGTCTCGGCGGCGCCGAAATCGCTCGCATCGAGTGGTACCGCGAGGGTCGCGTGCCATTGCACACGCTGCGCGCCGACATCGACTTCGGCTACGGCTTGGCGCAGACGGCCTACGGCGTCATCGGCGTCAAGGTCTGGATTTTCAAGGGCGAGATCATGGAGCACGATCCCATGGCCGCCGAGAAGCGTGCACTCGAGGCGCAGGAAGGCGGCGGCGGTGGCCGTCGTGACCGCCGCGATCGCGACAACTGGTCTGGCGATCGCCAGGCTGAGCCCGCAAAGGCCTGAGACAGGTACTGATCCATGCTGCAACCGTCACGCACCAAGTTCCGCAAGGCGCACAAGGGCCGTATCCACGGCAAGGCCAAGGGCGGCACGACGCTCAACTTCGGCTCTCACGGCCTCAAGGCCGTCGAGCCGGATCGGCTCACCGCGCGCCAGATCGAAGCCGCGCGCCGCGCCATCTCGCGCGGCATGAAGCGCGCCGGCCGCGTCTGGATTCGCATTTTCCCCGACGTGCCCGTCACGAAGAAGCCGGCCGAAGTCCGCATGGGCTCTGGCAAGGGCTCGCCCGAGCTTTGGGTTGCCCGCGTCAAGCCCGGCCGCATCATGTTCGAGCTCGATGGCGTTCCGGATGCCACCGCGCGCGAGGCCCTGTCCCTCGGCGCCGCGAAGCTTCCGATCAAGACGCGCATCGTCACGCGTCAGCTCTGAGGGGTAGCCAAGTCATGAAGGCCAAAGAGGTCAGGGACCTGACGGAAGACCAGCTCGACGAGCAGCTCGTGAAGCTGAAGAAAGAGCAGTTCAACCTGCGCTTCCAGCGTGCGTCCGGTCAGCTCGAGAATACCGCTCGGGTGCGCGAGGTGCGCCGTGATATCGCGCGCGTGAAGACGGTGCAGGCGCAGAAGCGCCAGCCCAAGACGGCTTGAGGGAATTGAGCGATGCCGAAGCGCATTTTGCAAGGTGTGGTGGTCTCGGACAAGAACACCAAGACCGTCGTGGTCGAGGTGGAGCGGCGCTACACGCATCCGCTCTTCAAGAAGACCGTCCGCCGTTCGAAGAAGTTCCACGCCCATGACGAGGAAGAGACATTCAAGGTGGGCGACATCGTGCGCATCCAGGAGAGCAAGCCGATCTCCAAGAACAAGCGCTGGGTGGTGCTGAAGGATCAGAAGGTCTGACGTCTCCGCAAGGAGACGAAGGGCACGACAAGAGCCGCAAGACTTAGATACCTGCCGCGGACAACATCTGCATCGATGCAGATGCCGAGGCAGGAGGCCCTGACGGGCCGCAAGAGCAAGCCGTAAAGCCCCGGATAGGGGCCGCAAGAGGACTGGACGACAATGATCCAGATGGAAACCAACCTCGACGTCGCCGACAATTCCGGCGCTCGTCGCGTGCAATGCATCAAGGTGCTTGGCGGCTCCAAGCGCAAGTACGCAACCGTCGGCGACACCATCGTGGTGTCGGTGAAGGAGGCCATCCCGCGCGGCCGCGTCAAGAAGGGTGAGGTCATGAAGGCCGTCGTCGTGCGCACCGCCAAGGGCGTGCGCCGTCCTGACGGTTCCCTCATCCGTTTCGACCGCAACGCTGCCGTGCTCATCAACGCGCAGGGCGAGCCGGTCGGCACGCGCATCTTCGGACCCGTAACCCGCGAGCTGCGCGCCAAGAACCACATGAAGATCGTGAGCCTCGCTCCGGAGGTGCTGTAATGGCCCAGAAGATCAAGAAGGGCGACCAGGTTATCGTGCTGGCCGGCCGCGACAAGGGCAAGAAGGGCGAGGTTTTCCAAGTGATGCCGAAGGAGGGCCGTGCCCTCGTGCGCGGCGTCAACCTCGTGCAGCGCCACCAGCGCCAGACGCCCACGCAGGAAGGCGGCATCATCTCCAAGGAAGCCTCCATCGATTTGTCCAATCTCGCCCATCCCGATCCCAAGGATGGAAAGCCGACGCGGATCGGTTTCAAGGTGCTGACTGACGGGCGCAAGGTGCGCGTGTCGAAGCGCTCGGGCGAAGAGATTCCAGGGAAAGAGTAGTCATGGCCGAAGACGACAAGAAAGCCGCGAAGGCGCCGAAGGCTGCTGCCCCCGGAAAGGGCGGCGCCGGCAAGGCTGAGAAGAAGGGCAAGCGCGCCGCCGAGGCCGCCGACAAGGGGCCTGCCCCTTCGCCGCGCCCGAAGGACTACAAGCCGCGCATGAAGTCGCACTACGAAAAGGTGGTGCGCGACGAGCTGCTCAAGCAGTTCGGCTACGGCAACAATATGCAGATCCCCAAGATCGAAAAGATCGTTCTCAACATGGGTGTCGGCGAGGCCGTGAACGACCGCAAGAAGGTCGACAACGCCGCCAAGGACCTGGCGCTCATCGCCGGTCAGCGCCCTGTGATCACGCGCTCGCGCAAATCGATCGCCGTCTTCAAGCTGCGCGAGAACATGCCGATCGGCTGCAAGGTAACCCTGCGCGGCGACCGCATGTACGAGTTCATCGACCGCCTCGTCACCATCGCGCTGCCGCGCGTGAAGGACTTCCGCGGCCTGAATCCGAAGAGCTTCGATGGCCGTGGCAACTACGCCATGGGCCTCAAGGAGCACATCGTGTTCCCCGAGATCAACTATGACGACGTGGATGAGGTGCGTGGCCTCGACGTCATCGTGTGCACCTCGGCCAAGAGTGACGACGAGGCGCGCGCGCTTCTTCGTGGCTTCAACTTCCCCTTTCGTACGTAAGAGCCAGGCAACACAACCCCAGGCTCGCGGAGGACTGAATGGCTAAGCAGAGTTCGATGAACAAGAACAACCGGCGCCGCAAGATGACGGCACAGTATGCCGGCAAGCGTGCGAAGCTGAAGGAGATCGCTCGCGATCGCTCCAAGCCCGCCGAGGAGCGCTTCGCGGCGCAATTGAAGCTCGCCCAGCTTCCGCGCAATTCGTCGGCCACGCGCATCCGCAACCGCTGCGAGCTGACGGGCCGGGCCCGCGGCTATTACCGCAAGCTCAAATTGTGCCGGAACATGCTCCGTGAGCTCGCCAGCCAGGGCATGATCCCCGGCATGGTCAAGTCGAGCTGGTAAGCGCAGGTTAAGGAGAGAGACGAGCCATGAACGACCCGCTCGGCGATATGCTCACCCGGATCCGGAACGCGCAACAGCGCCGCCGTCCGAAGGTGACCTCGCCCGCCTCCAAGCTGCGCGCACGCGTGCTCGACGTGCTGATCGACGAGGGCTATATCCGTGGCTACGCCCGCGTCGACCACAAGAACGGCGTGTCCGAGTTCGAGATCGAGCTCAAGTATGCCAACGGCCAGCCCGCCATCCGCGAGATCAAGCGCGTGTCGAAGCCCGGCCGCCGCGTCTACTCTGGCGTGAGCGACCTCAGCACGGTTGCGAACGGCCTCGGCGTTGCGATCCTGTCCACGCCGAAGGGCGTGATGTCGGACGCGAAGGCGCGCGAAGAAAACGTGGGCGGGGAAATTCTCTGCAACATCTTCTGATGCTGCGGGCCGTGGCCCGCTTCGGAGGATGAAGACAATTCGAGGAACAGACGATGTCGCGCATTGGTAAGAAGCCCGTAGCCATCCCGTCCGGTGTGACGGCGACAGTTGCCGGCCAGAAGGTATCGATGAAGGGGCCCAAGGGCGAACTTTCCTTCACCGTGCCCGAGCAGCTGAAGGTCGCCAAGACCGAGGCCGGCGTCGAGGTGTCGATGGTCGAAGACACCAAGCAGTCGCGTGCCATGTGGGGCATGTCGCGCACGCAGATCGTGAACCTCATCGACGGCGTCACCAAGGGTTACTCGCACACCCTCGAGATCCAGGGGGTGGGTTACCGCGCCAACATGAAGGGCAAGGACCTGCAGCTGCTCGTCGGCTACAGCCACGAGGTGATCCACAAGGTGCCCGCCGGCGTCGAGGTGAAGATCGTCGGCGCCAAGCAGGAGCTGATCACCGTCTCCGGCATCGACAAGCAGAAGGTCGGCCAGCTCGCCGCCGAGATCCGTGCCTCGAAGCCACCGGAGCCCTACCAGGGCAAGGGCGTGCGCTATCAGGGTGAGAACGTGCAACGCAAGGAAGGCAAGAAGAAGTAGGCCGCCATGCACACCAAGATCAATCAGTTCGAGCGGCGCAAGCGCCGCGTACGCAAGCAGCTTCGTGCGGTCTCGAAGGACCGTCCGCGCCTGTCCGTGCACCGTTCATCCAAGCACATCTACGCGCAGGTCATCGACGACGCGAAGGGGCACACGATCGCGGCCGCTTCCACGTTGGAGAAGGACCTCAAGGGCCGCCTCAAGACCGGCGCCGACAAGGCCGCCGCCACCGAGGTGGGCAAGCTCCTCGCCGAGCGCGCTCTCAAGGCCGGCGTGAGCAAGGTCGTCTTCGACCGCGGTGCCTACAAGTATCACGGCCGCATCAAGGCGTTGGCCGACGGCGCCCGCGAAGGCGGACTTAACCTCTAGACCGATTACCTGAAACGGAAAGGCACGAGACGTGGCTCGATCCCCCAGAGAACGCAATCGCGACCGCGACCGCGAGGAACGCGACAGCGAGTTCAAGGACAAGCTGGTCCACATCAACCGCGTCGCCAAGGTGGTGAAGGGCGGTAAGCGCTTCGGTTTCGCCGCCCTCGTGGTGGTGGGCGACCAGAAGGGCCGCGTGGGCTATGGTCACGGCAAGGCCCGTGAAGTGCCGGAAGCCATCCGCAAGGCCACGGAAGCCGCTCGCCGCGGCCTCATCCGCGTGCCCCTGCGCGAAGGCCGCACCCTGCATCACGACAGCGAGGGCCATCACGGCGCCGGCAAGGTGATCCTCCGTTCCGCGCCTCCAGGCACCGGCGTCATCGCCGGCGGTCCCTCGCGCGCCGTTTGCGAAATGCTCGGCATCCATGACGTCGTCGCCAAGTCGCTCGGCTCCACGAACCCCTACAACATGGTGCGCGCCACGTTCGACGCGCTCATGCGGCAGGAGAATCCCCGCGCCGTCGCC
>JBDHTJ010000186.1:0-9225 GCA_039808585.1 Hyphomicrobiaceae bacterium
GCGGCCATCGACGCTGTAGCGGCCGTCGCTGCCGAAGGTCGCAATCCTGATCGGCAGCCGCAGGGCCTCGAGGCGGGCCGCAATGTGCGCGTGCGATTTGTCGTACATGGCGACAGTGAACGTCATGGGCTTTCCCGGCTTTGGAGCTTTGGCGCGTTAGCTATATCGCCGCCCTGGCGCCAGGGCCAGGGAGGATGCCGGCCTCGGGCTTCCCGCGGCTGTTGCGGTGCGAAGAGGGCTGGGCGATACTCTCTCCAATCGTGCTGCAGGCCCACGCGCTGCGCCCAGACAACAAAATCCGGAGGACGCTTTTCCATGGTTTCTCATGCGGCTGCCGTTGCCGGGGCCGAAGGCCTCGAAGGCTTCCGGCAGGAGGTTCGCGCGTGGCTGGAGGCCAACTGCCCGGCCGAGATGCGCACGCCCGTGCGCAGTGAGGAGGACTATTGTTGGGGTGGGCGCAAGGCACAGTTTCAGTCGCAGGCCCAGCGTCTCTGGCTCGAGCGCATGGGCGCCAAGGGCTGGACGGTTCCGACCTGGCCCAAGGATTACGGCGGCGGCGGGCTGACGAAGGACGAGGCGAAGGTGCTGCAGCAGGAGATGGTGCGCCTCGGCTGCCGCCCCGCGCTGTGGAGCTTCGGCATCTGGATGCTCGGGCCGGCGCTCCTGCGCTATGGCTCGGAGGCCCAGAAGAAAGAGCATCTGCCCAAGATCGCCCGCGGTGAGATCCGCTGGTGCCAGGGCTATTCCGAACCCAATGCCGGCTCCGACCTCGCCTCTCTCGGCACGCGGGCGGAAGACAAGGGCGACCACTTCATCGTCAACGGCCAGAAGGTGTGGACGTCCTACGCCGACAAGGCCGATTGGATCTTCTGTCTCGTCCGCACCGACCCTGCCGCACCGAAGCATCTCGGCATCTCGTTCGTGCTGTTCGACATGACGACGCCCGGCGTCAGCACCCGGCCCATCCTTCTCATCTCCGGCAAGTCGCCCTTCTGCGAAACCTTCTTCGACAACGTGCGCGTGCCGGTGGGCAATCTGGTCGGCGAGAGGAACAAGGGCTGGGAAGTCGCGAAGTATTTGCTGGCGCACGAACGCGACATGATCTCGGGTCTCGGTGACCGCGCGAGCAGGAAGGGCCTCGGGCAGACGGCGGCAGAAGCCGTCGGGCTCGATGGCGCCGGCCGTCTCGATGATCCGGGCCTGCGTGCAAAGATCGCGCAGTTCGAGGTGGACGAGGCCGCGTTCGCCGCACTTGCAGCACGTGCCTCCGCCCTTGCGCGGCAGGGGCAGGGCGCGCTCGATCCGGCCTTCTCGTCGGTGCTGAAGTACTACGGCGCCGAACTCAACAAGCGGCGGCAGGAACTGAACATGTCGCTCGCCGGTGCCGACGCACTGGAGTGGGAAGGCACGCGCTCCGGCGATGGCGCAGCGGCGCGCACCTGGCTGCGCAGCAAGGCCAACTCCATCGAGGGCGGCACGTCGGAAGTGCAACTCAACATCATATCCAAGCGCCTTCTGAACCTTCCCGGCGCATAAGGACGGCGGACACTTCCATGGCCCTCGTGCTCACCGAAGAACAGACGATGCTGCGCGACAGCGCGCGCAATTTTCTCGCAGCCGAGGCACCCGTCGCGCATCTGCGCGCGCTGCGGGACGCCAAGGACGCGAAGGGGTATTCGCCCGCACTCTGGCAGCGTTCCACCGAGATGGGGTTTGCCGGCGTCCTGGTGCCTGAGGCGCACGGTGGCCTCGGCCTGACGCTGACCGACGCAGCGGTGATCGCGGAGGAGATTGGCCGCACGCTGGCGCCGATGCCGTTCCTTTCCACGGCCGTGATGGGCGCCTCCCTACTTGCAGCCGGGGGCAATGCCGCACTTGCCGGCAAATGGCTGCCGCACATCGCAGGCGGCAAGGCGATCGTCGCGGTGGCGATCGACGAGCAGCCCCGCCACCGGCCCCAGGCCATTGCGACGAAGGCGGTGGCGCAGGGGCAGGGTTACAGGCTCGAGGGCGAGAAGCTGCTGGTCGTCGATGGGCATGTGGCAGACGTGTTGCTCGTCGTGGCGCGCCTGGAGGCGGGCCGTCTCGGCATCTTCGCCGTCGATCCTCGTGCCTCTGGCGTCGGCATCGAGCGCTCCATCATGCTCGATGCCCACAATGCCGCGCGCATCAAAGTCGCGAACGTGGAAGTGGCAGGCGATGCCGTTCTGTCGCTGAACGCCGGTGATCTCGTGGAAGACACGCTCGACCGCGCCCGCGTCTGCGTGGCGGCCGAGCTGCTCGGTGCCGGCGACGAGGCCTTCCAGCGCACGCTCTCCTACCTGAAGGAGCGTCAGCAGTTCGGCCGCAAAATCGGCGAGTTCCAGGGCCTGCAGCATCGCGCCTCCATGCTCTACTGCGATCTGGAGCTGGCGCGTGCCAGCATTCTGCGTGCCGCGGAAGCAATCGACGAGGCGCGCGATGCCAAGGCGCGCCGCATGGCGGTGTCGGTGGCGAAGGCCAAGGCCTGCGCGACGGCCGGCCTTGCCGTGCAGGAAGGCGTACAGATGCACGGCGGCATCGGCATGACGGATGCCTTCGAGATGGGCTTCTTCATGAAGCGCGTGCGCGTGCTTCAGGAGCTTTTTGGTGATGCCTCGTTTCACGAGGATCGACTTGCAACCTTGAGCGGATACTGACCCCACGTGACAAAGATTGAAAAGCGCGGCCAGCGCGCCGTTTCCGAGCCCAGCGTGCCGGCCGGGCTTGCCTCGGTCGAGGCGATCACCCAGGCGCTGGCCTCTGTCGGCTACATCTCCACGCGGCAGATCTCCACCGCGCTCTACCTCGCCCATCACTTGCGCAAGCCCGTGCTGATCGAAGGTCCGGCCGGCGTCGGCAAGACAGAGCTTGCCGTGTCCGCCTCGCAATGCCTCGGTTTTCCGCTTCTGCGGCTGCAGTGCTACGAGGGGCTCGACGACGCCAAGGCGCTGTACGAGTGGAAGTACGGCAAGCAGCTGCTCTACACGCAGATCCTGAAGGACAAGATCGGGCAGCTCGTGGGCAACCAGGACACGCTCCAGGAGGCCTTCGGCAAGCTTTCCGGCTTCCAGGATCTGTTCTTCTCACGCGATTTTCTCGAGCCGCGACCGCTGCTGCAAGCCATGGAGCAGGCGGCGGGCAGCGTGCTGCTGATCGACGAGGTGGACAAGTCGGAGGAAGCCTTCGAGGCGCTGCTGCTGGAGGTCCTGGCCGACTACCAGGTGACGATCCCGGAGATCGGCACCATCAAGGCGCGGGTGCCGCCGCTCGTGATCCTGACGTCGAACAACACGCGTGAACTGGGCGATGCCCTGAAACGCCGCTGCCTGCATCTGCACATCGGCTTCCCCGAGGCAGGCCTGGAACGCGACATCATCTGCGCGCGGGTGCCCGGACTGCCGGATAAGCTCACCCAGCAGATGGTGGCCTTCGTTCAATCGCTGCGGGCAGAGAACATTCGCAAGCCGCCGTCGGTGGCGGAGGCGGTGGATTGGGCGCGGACGCTGCTCCTTCTGCATGCCACGGCAATCGACGAAACGCTGGTGCGGGAGACGCTGAACGTCCTCATCAAGCGCGAGAGCGATGTTCAGGTTCTGGAAGATCGCCTGGGGCCGTTGACAAAGGCTGCGGTCGAGGCCGCGGCGAAGCCCGCCTGATGGAGCGCGCGCTCAACGGCTTCATCCGCGCATTGCGGCTTGCGGGCGTCGAGGCCTCGACGGCAGAAGCGATCGATGCCGCGCGCACGCTGGCCCTCGTTGGCTATGGCGAGCGTGAGCATCTGAAGGCGTCCCTGTCGGTGGTGCTGGCGAAGTCTGCCACCGAGAAAGCCATCTACGACGACGTCTTCGACCGCTATTTCGCGCGGGCGCAGGAGCCGACGGTTGCCGAGCCCGATGTCGCCAACAAGCCGCCCGAGGAAGGGGTATCGAGCGGCGATGCCGAGATCGATGCGCTGATGGCCATGTCCGCTGGCGGTGGCGGCGAGGGTGGCGCGGCGGCGTCTGCCAACGCCGATACCAGCGCGCGGGCACAGATCGCGCGGGCGGCAACGGAGGCGGGGGCCGACGACATCCGCTTCCAGTCGCAAACTTCTTATTACGTGGCGCGGACCATGGAGCGCTTAGGCGTCGGCGTGCTCGAGGCGCGGCTCATCCAGTTGCTGAACCAGAGTTCGGCCGAGGCGCAGCAGGAAGCCGCGCGCCTGGGCGAGGGACGCGACCGGCTGCGCCGTATGGTGCGCGCCGAGATCGACCGGCGCTATGAGCTGTACGGGCGGCCTTCGACGGAGCAGTTCCTGACGGAGGTGGCGCTCAACAAATCGCTGGCACAGGTCGGCACCTCCGATCTTCCACGCATGAAGGTGGCGGTGGCGAGGATGGCCAAGCGCCTCGCGGTGAAGCACTCGCGACGGCAGCGCATCAAGCTCAACGGCCAGCTCGACGTGCGCCGCACCCTGCGCTCCAATGCCGGCCGCGATGGCGTGCCGTTCAATCTGGTGTTCCGCTACAGGCGCAAGGATCGGCCGCGCATCGTCGCGGTCTGCGATATCTCCGGCTCCGTGTCGGCCCACGCGCGCTTCCTGCTGCTTTTCCTCTACGCGCTGCACCATTCCGTGACCGACCTGCGCACGTTCGCTTTCTCCAATACGCTCCACGACGTGGAAGGGCCACTCGCGCGGCTGCCCTTCGAGGAGGCGATGGCCTACATCCTCAAGGAATTCGGCGGCGGCGGCACCGACTACGGCCAGGCTTTCGAGAAGCTCGAGGAAGAGCACTGGGCGTGCATCGACAAGCGTGCCACGGTGCTCATCCTCGGCGACGGGCGCTCCAACTACACCCCGCCGCGGCTCGACCTCTTTCGCGAGATGGCCGAGCGCGCCAAGCGCGTCGTCTGGCTGTGCACCGAGGCGCCGGGGCGGTGGGGCACTGGTGACAGCTATATGCTCAAGTATCTGCCGTTTTGCGCCCATGTGAGCCATTGCGCCACCGTGGCCGATCTGGAGCGCGCGGTTGACGAAGTGCTCGAGGCTTACTGAGACGAGACCGATAAAGTACGAAAAGGGAGAAGCGCCATGACGGATTTCAAGGACCTGTTCTCGATCAAGGGCAAGGTGGCGCTCGTCACCGGTGGCTCGCGCGGCATCGGCGAGATGATTGCGGCCGGTTTCCTGGCCAATGGCGCCAAGGTCTACATCTCCTCGCGCAAGGCGGAGACGTGCGATGCCACCGCCCGCAAGCTTGCCGAGACCTACGGCGGGGAATGCATTTCCCTGCCTGCGGACCTCTCGCACCTCTCCGGCGTCGAGAGCCTGGCGCAACGCCTCTCCGAGCGCGAGAAGCACCTGGATATCCTGGTCAACAACGCGGGCGCTGCGTGGGGCGCGCCCATCGAGAGCTTCCCGGAAGTCGGCTGGGACAAGGTGATGGACACCAACGTCAAGGCCGTCTTTTTCCTCACGCAAAAGCTGATGCCGCTGCTGCGCCAGGCAGGCAAGGGCCCGAGCCCCTCGCGCGTGATCAACATCGGTTCGATCGATGGCCTGAAGACAGCCGCCTTCTCCACCTTCTCCTACGGTGCCTCCAAGGCGGCCGTGCATCATCTGACGCGCTTCCTGGCGGCGCATTTCACGGGCGAGCGCATCCTGTTCAACGCCATCGCGCCCGGCCCCTTCCCGACCTGGATGCTGTCCACCGGCGTCGGTTTCGGCGGCAAGACGGAAGGGGTCGACTGGGACGCTGTCGGCAAACGGACGCCCGCAGGGCGGGTCGGCACGCCGGAGGACATTGCCGGCCTCGCCATATTCCTGAGCTCACGGGCAGGCGAATACGTCGTGGGGCAGGTGATCGCCTGCGACGGCGGCGCGGTGGCGGCCGCTTGAGCTTTGGTGGAGACTGATCTTCAATCCGTTGCCATCACCTGCCAGACTGCCTTTAAGTCAGATTCAATAACAGACGTAAGCACAAGGACTGTGAGGAACCCCATGGCGAAGACGCCCGCATCGAGTGCATCATCGAAGGTCTCGGCCTTCGGCTTCAATCCCACCGACGAACTCAACGATCTGCGCATGTCCGAGAAGGCCATGCCGCTCTATGAGCACGTGAAGCGCTTCATCAAGGAGACGGTGGAGCCGATGTCCGTCGAGTTCCACAAGCTCGGCGAGGGCCGCAAGGACCGCTGGAGCTATGCTCCGGGACAACTCGAGCTGCTCGATGCGGCGAAGGCGAAGGCAAAGAAGGAAGGGCTCTGGAATTTCTTCCTGCCGGACGCCGAGACCGGCGAGGGCCTGAAGAACCTCGACTACGCCTACATCGCCGTCGAACTCGGCAAGAACAGCCTCGCCTCCGAGTGCATGAACTGCTCGGCACCGGACACGGGCAACATGGAGGTGCTGGAGCGCGTCGGCACGCCCGCGCAGAAGGAGAAGTGGCTGAAGCCGCTGCTGGCCGGCGAGATCCGCTCGGCCTACGCCATGACCGAGCCTGACCGGGCCTCCTCCGACGCCAAGAACATCGGCATGAGCGCCGTGCTCGAGGGCAACGAGTGGGTGATCAACGGTGAGAAGTATTACATCTCCGGCGCCGGTGATCCGCGCTGCAAGATCATGATCACCATGGTCAAGACCAGCCCCAATGCGCCGCCCAACAAGCAGCAGTCGCAGATCCTGGTCCCCATCGACACGCCAGGGGTGAAGATCCTCGGGCCCATGCACGTCTTCGGCGACGACGACGCCCCGCACGGCCACATGCACATCCGCTTCTCGAACGTGCGCGTGCCGAAGGAGAACGTGCTGCTGGGCGAGGGCCGCGGCTTCGAGATTTCGCAGCTGCGCCTGGGTCCGGGCCGCATCCATCACTGCATGCGCTCGATCGGCCAGGCCGAGAAGGCGCTGGACCTGATGGTGAAGCGCGGCCTGTCGCGCGAGGCGTTCGGCAAGAAGCTCGTCTGGCTCGGCGGCAACATCGAGATCATCTCGCGCGCACGCATCGAGATCGAGAGCATGCGCCTGATGGTGCTCAAGGCCGCAAAGGCCATGGACGTGCTCGGCAACCGCGAGGCGCGCGTATGGGTGCACATGGTGAAGGCGCTGGTGCCGGAGCGGGTCTGCCAGATCATCGACCAGGCGATCCAGATGCACGGCGCCACGGGCGTCTCGCAGTGGACACCGCTTGCGCAGATGTATGCCAAGCAGCGCACGCTGCGGCTGGCCGATGGTCCCGACGAGGTTCATCACCTCGTGGTCGGCCGCAACGAGGTGCGCCAGCACGAAGGCGGTGGCGAGGACCTGACCAGCGCCGTCGTCTGGCGGAGCTGAGCCACCCGGCAACGATCCCGGCCTGCCACTTCGGCCCGGGGTCGGCCATGGGTCAGCAATGGGTCGGCAATGGGTCGGCAATGCGTAGGCTGGGTGGGCGCCGAGAGGCGCGTAACCCGGCAGCGATGAGCAAGACAGCAGAATGCTGGGTTACGCAGCTTGCGCGGCTAACCCAGCCTGCAGGTCTCGCCTCGGTGCATTGCCTCCGCCCGGCATGACACGTGCGGGATAGGCCCGCGTCGCAAGCATGTGCCGTGGAGCTCAACGGATCGGGCCTCGGCCTACTGGCGTGGAAGCCCGCCTTCGCGGGCTTGACGGACATTTTTGGGGCGGTGGTCGTCCCTCGCCACGGTTGGCCGATGATCGAGCGCGGCGCCGGCTACAGCATGACCTCTACGAGATACGGGCCACCGGAGCGAAGTCCGGCGTTGACGGCCTTGGCGAGTTCGCCCGTGGTGCGCACGCGCATGCCTTCGACGCCCATGCCCTTGGCCATTGCCACCCAGTCGAGATCCGGCCGGCGCAGGGACAGCATGTCCACCGCGCGCGGGCCCGGGTTCTTGACGCCGACGTTCATCAGTTCGCCACGCAGGATGCTGTAGCTGCCGTTGTTGAACACCAGCACCGTGACATCGAGACCCTCGCGTGCCATCGTCCACAGCGACTGGATGGTGTACATGGCGCTGCCGTCGCCTTCGAGGGCGATGACCTTGCTGTCCGGGCACGCGATCGCGGCGCCGATCGCAACCGGCAGGCCAAAGCCGATGGAACCGCCACGGTTGTTCATCCACACGTGCGGCGGAGACCCTGCCGTCTCGGGGAAGAACTCGCGCCCGGTGGTGACGCTCTCGTCGACGATGATGCCGTTCTCCGGGATGTGCGCTCCAAGGATGGCGGCGATGGCAGCAGAGGTGATGGTGCCATCCGGCGGCAGTTCCGGCCGTCGCGGTGCCGCCACCCTGGCCGGTGGCGCGTGCACGGCATCGAGTTCCTCGGCAAGCGCCTGGAGCGCCGCCTCGATGTCCTCATCCACGTCGACGAGTTTGGTGGAACGCGTGCTCTCCGGCACGAGTAGGCTGGGCTTGTCGGGGTAGGCGAAGAAAGCCACCGGCACCCGCGATCCCACGAGCACGAGGTTTCCAGCCTTGCGCAACACATGCAGCGCCGCATCGACGACATAGGGAACGCGGGCCACCTGCACGCGGCCGGCGCCACGATCAAGGCGCGTATTGAAGCCTTCCGTCAGCACGCCGCATCCCGTCTTGGCCGAGATGCGCCCGGCGAGGTCCAGGCAGGCATGGCTCAAGGCCCTCCCTCCGAGAAGCAATGTCGCCGTCTCGCCTGAGGTCAGCATGGCCGCTGCGGCCTTCACCGCGTCCGATGAAGGAACAGCGAGCCGCTTCGGAGCCGGCGTTTCGGCCACCGCATCGGCAGGGCCCCAGGCTGTATCTGCGGGCAGGATCAGCGTCGCCACCTGGCCGGGCGCCTGCCGCGCAGCGGCGATGGCTTCTGCACCGTCCCCGGCAATGGTGCGGGAGGTGGGGGAGGTCTTCACCCAGTGCGAAACCGGGCGCGCGATACCTTCGATGTCGGAGGTCAGCGGGGCATCGTAGCCCAGGTGATAGGTGGCATGATCGCCCACGATATTGACGATGCCCGATCCCGCCTTCTTGGCGTTGTGCAGGTTCGCTAGCCCGTTTGCCAGGCCTGGACCGAGATGCAGGAGCGTGGAGGCCGGCTTACCGAGCATGCGGTAGTAGCCGTCGGCGGCGCCCGTCACCACGCCTTCGAACAGCCCCAGCACGCAGCGCATGCCCGGCACCTGATCGAGCGCCGCCACGAAATGCATTTCCGACGTGCCTGGGTTCGTGAAGCAGACGTCCACGCCGCCT
>JBDHTJ010000187.1:0-9172 GCA_039808585.1 Hyphomicrobiaceae bacterium
CCATCTCCTTGGCGAGGCGGACGGCGCCGGCGACATTCACCCCGGAAGATCCCCCCAGGCACAGGCCTTCGTCCTGCAGCAGCTGGAAGCACAGGGGCACGGACTCGCTGTCCGGGATCAGATAGGCCTTGTCGACCGTGACGCCCTCGAGGTTCTTCGTGATGCGTCCCTGGCCGATGCCCTCGGTGATCGAGCTGCCTTCGGCCTTGAGGACGCCGGTGGTGTAGTAGCTGTAGAGGGCGGCACCGGGCACGTCGGCAAGCGCGATCTGGATGTCCTTGCGCTTGGCTTTCAGGCCCAGCGACACGCCGCCCAAGGTGCCCCCCGACCCGACAGCCGACACGAAGCCGTCGACACGCCCGTCGGTTTGCGCCCAGATTTCCTCGACCGTGGTCTCGATATGGCCCTGCCGGTTGGCGACGTTGTCGAACTGGTTGGCCCAGATCGCGCCGTGGGGCGCTGTCCTGGCCATCTCGGCAGCCAGCCGCTCGGAATAGCGCACGTAATTGTTGGGGTTCTTGTAGGGTGCGGCGGGCACCAGCACGAGTTCGGCTCCGAGCAGGCGAAGAACGTCCTTCTTTTCCTGGCTCTGCGTCTCTGGCATGACGATGACAGTGCGGAAGCCCATGGCATTGCCGATCACGGTCAGGCCGATGCCGGTGTTGCCGGCTGTGCCTTCGACGACGACGCCTCCGGGCTTGAGTTTGCCGGTGCGGATGGCATCCTGAATGATGAACAGGGCGGCACGGTCCTTCACGGACTGGCCGGGATTCATGAATTCCGCCTTGCCCAGGATGGTGCAGCCGGTCTCTTCGGAGGCGCGCTTGAGCCTAATGAGGGGGGTATTGCCAACCGCGGGTGGCACCCCGTTGGCGAAAGTCATGGGCATGAGCGTATTTCCCGGCGGCCTTACTGCTGTGGGTCGTTCATCCAGGCTCTGGCAACCCTATCGGGCAGGGCCAGGGGCGGCAAGGACGGCAATGGAAAGGGTGGCCGGACGAAGCAGGGGGCATTTCTGGATTGATTTCGGGCTGCCTGCGCCGATATATGTGCCCCCAACTCTCCGCCAGACCGCTTGCGGCCCCCTTGTGCCCGGCGCCCCCGGGCGCGGCTCGGTGCAAAGGCTGGCCTCTACCACTCGGCCAGTATTTCGCACACGGCAGCTAGGCCTTTCGCATAGCGGCTCGGGCAGGAGACGACGGCCGGCTGGGCGGGCGTGGCGGAATTGGTAGACGCACTGGATTTAGGTTCCAGCGGCGCAAGCCATGGGGGTTCGAGTCCCTCCGTCCGCACCAAACGGTCAGAGGAAGTTCAATTCAAATGCCGAGCGGGGCACAGACCCCCGCTGCGGACGGGCAGAGGCGGTAGGATGCAGGTTACGGAAACACTGGTCGAAGGCCTGAAGCGCGAGCTCAAGGTCGTCATTCCGCAGGGTGAATTGGGGCAGCGCTTCAGCTCGCGGCTCGACGAGGTCAAGGACCAGGTTCATCTCAAGGGCTTCCGCAAGGGCAAGGTGCCGGTTGCGCACATCAAGAAGCTCTATGGCCGCTCGCTGATGGCCGAGGTGCTTGAGCAGACGCTGAACGAGACGAGCCAGAAGGCCGTCGCGGAGCGCAAGGAGCGTCCGGCTACCCGCCCCGATATCCAGCTCAGCGAGGACAAGGACGAGATCGAGCGCATCCTCACGGGCCAGCAGGATCTGGCCTTCACGATGAAGTACGAGGCGCTGCCCGAGATCACCATCGCCGATCTTTCCCAGCTCAAGCTCGAGCAGGAAGTGGCGGACGTGGCGCCTGAGTCCGTCGAGAAGGCGCTGGGCGAGCTTCTGGAGAACGGCACCTCCTACGAGGCGGCAGCAGACAAGGCGGGTGCCGATGGCGATCGCCTCACGATCGATTTCGTCGGCAGCATCGACGGCGTTGAGTTCGAAGGCGGCAAGGGCGAGGGCGTCGAACTGGTGCTCGGCAAGTCGCGCTTCATTCCGGGCTTTGCTGAAGGCCTCGTCGGGGCCAAGGCCGGCGAGCAGCGCAACGTCACCCCCAAGTTCCCGGACGACTATCCGGAGAAGTCTCTCGCGGGCAAGGACGCCGTGTTCGTCGTCACCGTGAAGGAAGTGGCTGTGCCGAAGAAGCCCGAGGCGAACGACGAGTTTGCCAAGACGCTGGGTGTCGAGGGCATCGACAAGCTGAAAGAGTTGCTCAAGGGACGGATTGCCAGCGAGTACGCGAGCATCTCCCGCAACAAGATCAAGCGCCACGTGCTCGACGCGCTCAACGACGCGCACGACTTTGCGCTGCCGCAGAGCCTGGTCGACGGCGAGTTCGAAGGCTTGTGGGGCCAGCTGGCCCGCAGCATGGAGCAGCAGGGCAAGACCTTCGCCGATGAAGGGCGCAAGGAAGAAGACGTGAAGGCCGAATACCGCAAGATCGCGGAGCGGCGCGTGCGTCTGGGCCTCCTGGTCGGCGAGATCGGGCAGAAGAACCAGATCGACGTCAGCCAGGATGAACTGCGCCAGGCTCTGATGGAGCAGGCGCGGCGCTATCCGGGGCAAGAGAAGTTCGTCTACGAGTACTATCAGAAGAACCCGCAGGCGATCATGGAACTGCGGGCGCCCATCTACGAGGACAAGGTGATCGACCACATTCTCGGCCAGGCCAAGCCGGCAGAGAAGAAGGTGAGCGTGGAAGAGCTTATGAAGCCCGTCGAGGGTGATGACGTGGCCCATGTGCTCGAGGCCGGGCACAACCACGACCACGATCATAATCATGATCACCACCATGATCATGATCATCATCACCACGATCATGGGCATGGCCACAGCCACGATCACGATCACAAGCGCTGACGCAAACGCAAACGCATTAGCTTGAAGTTGGTGGCGTCCAACCCCACTCTCTCGGGTGGGGTGATTCTTTCCATTTTCCGGGGCTCACGCCCTCCGACCGCAAGGGGACCATCATGTCCGACCCGATCTCGCAGATCACCAGCACCTTCTGGCCGATGGTCGTCGAACAGACGAACCGCGGCGAGCGCGGCTACGATCTGCCGTCGCGCCTCCTGAAGGAGCGCATCATCTTTGTGACGGGCCCCGTGGAAGACCACATGGCAGCGTCGATCTGCATGCAGTTGCTGTATTGCGAGAGCGAGAATCCCAAGAAGGAAATCTCGATGTACATCAACTCGCCGGGCGGGGTGGTGACGGCGGGCATGGCGATCTACGACACCATGCAGTTCATCCGCTCCCCGATTGCGACATTGTGCATCGGCCAGGCGGCCTCCATGGGGTCGCTGCTTCTGTGCGCCGGCAGGCCTGGCATGCGCTACGCGCTGCCCAACGCCCGGATCATGGTGCACCAGCCCTCGGGTGGTTTCTCCGGCCAGGCATCCGACATCGAGCGCCACGCCGAAGACATCATCAAGATGAAGCGCCGCCTCAATGAAGTGTACGTAAAGCATACCAAGAAGCCGTACGAGCTCATTGAAAAGACGCTCGATCGCGATTACTTCATGACGGCTGAGCAGGCGCAAGATTTCGGCCTCATCGACCGCGTGATTACCACGCGTGACGATGCGGACGCCTTGCTGGCGCCTGCGAAGCCGGTGCAAGGGTGAGCCTGAAAGGCCCTGTGTATCAGCACCTTGAGTTCCGCAAAGCGGATTTGCTCGGAGCAGCCGGCGGGGCATACATCCCGGCCGGCTCTGTTTTCTCTCGCTCTGGGCAAAAGGCTGTTTGCAGACCGGGGCAGGGCGCAAAGGCGACAGTAACCCTTCTGCCAAACAAGCGTGAGCCTTACGGCGGGTGGGGGAGTGGCATTAATCCAATCTTGATCTCGCCGCACCTAGCATGCTCAGATTGTAGTCCGGGATTCCCCACTGAGATGTCCCCGGGCATCTCTGGACCGGTATCGTACGCAAGCGCGGTTGAGTGGGTTGGGATGGAACGGGTGGGTGCCACCCGGCTTGAGAGAACCTGATGGCCCAGGAAAAGAATACGCTGTACTGCTCCTTCTGCGGCAAGAGCCAGCACGAGGTTCGCAAGCTGATTGCGGGCCCGACGGTGTTCATCTGCGATGAATGCGTCGAGCTTTGCATGGACATCATCCGCGAGGAGAACAAGAACACCCTCGTGAAATCGCGCGACGGTGTGCCGAGCCCGGCAGAGATCTGCTCGGTGCTCGACAGCTACGTGATCGGCCAGGACCACGCCAAGCGCGTGCTGTCCGTGGCGGTGCACAATCACTACAAGCGCCTCAACCACGCGACGAAGAACAACGACGTCGAGCTTGCGAAGTCGAACATCCTGCTGATCGGCCCCACCGGCTGCGGCAAGACCTTGCTTGCCCAGACGCTCGCGCGCATCCTCGATGTGCCCTTCACGATGGCGGATGCGACCACGCTCACGGAAGCCGGCTATGTGGGCGAGGACGTCGAGAACATCATCCTGAAGCTGCTGCAGAACGCCGACTACAACGTCGAACGGGCGCAACGCGGCATCGTGTACATCGACGAGATCGACAAGATCTCGCGCAAGTCGGACAACCCCTCGATCACGCGGGACGTGTCTGGCGAAGGCGTGCAGCAGGCCCTTCTCAAGATCATGGAAGGCACGGTTGCCTCCGTGCCTCCGCAGGGCGGCCGCAAGCATCCCCAGCAGGAATTCCTGCAGGTCGACACGTCCAACATCCTCTTCATCTGCGGCGGTGCCTTTGCAGGTCTCGAGAAGATCATCTCGCGGCGTGGCCGTGGCTCGTCCATCGGGTTTGCGGCGAAGGTGTCGGGTCCCGATGAGCGCCGTACGGGCGACATCCTGAAGGGGGTCGAGCCCGAGGATCTCCTGAAGTTCGGCCTGATCCCCGAGTTCATCGGCCGTCTGCCCGTCATCGCCACGCTCGAGGATCTCGACGAGGCGGCGCTGATGCAGATCCTGACGGCGCCGAAGAACGCGCTCGTGAAGCAGTACCAGCGTCTCTTCGAGATGGAAGATGTGCGTCTCACGCTGACGCAGGATGCGCTCAAGGCGATCGCTCGCAAGGCCATCGAGCGCAAGACCGGCGCGCGCGGCCTGCGCTCCATCATGGAATCGATCCTGCTCGACACGATGTTCGAACTGCCCGGGCTCAAGGGCGTCGAAGAGGTCGTCATCGGCCCCGAGGTGGTCGAGGGCGGTGGTGCGCGTCCCCTGCGCATCTACTCCGAGCGGGCCGGCGAGAAGGGCTCGACGGCCTAAATCGCAACGCTTCCTCCGTCGGCGTCAGCGCCGACGGGCTTCGGGCATACTCGCGGAAGCTCCGTTCGCGTGAGCTGAGCATTGCTGTGCGTGCATCCCTCCAATCCCTGCCGTTCCGTCGCACGCCCGGATCTTGATGCAACTCTTGCAAGTGACCATTTGTAGGTCATGGGACAGACGCAACCAGACGTAACGCGCGACGACCGGGAGGGTTTCCGGCGCCAGCCTGTTCTTCTACGTGCGAATTGTCTTAATTCCGGCGTTCTGTTGCCACTCGGCGACTGTACTCCGGTCGCCTTGGACGCCATCTTGGCCAATAAGCGCACCTGACGTAGCCTTCCCCCACGAACAGGGCCTGCGAGAAAGAGAAGAGACCATGAGCGAAGCCAAAACGGGCAAGGATAAAGGCGGGCGGGAAAGCTTCCCGGTGCTGCCGCTGCGCGACATCGTCGTGTTCCCGTACATGATCGTGCCGCTGTTCGTCGGGCGGGAAAAGTCGATCAACGCGCTCGAGGAAGTCATGCGCTCGGACAAGCAGATCCTGCTTGCCGCGCAGAAGAACGCGGGCGACGACGATCCGGCCTCCGACGCCATTTATCAAATGGGCACGCTGGCCTCCGTGCTGCAGCTGCTCAAGCTGCCGGACGGCACCGTGAAGGTGCTTGTTGAGGGTACCGCGCGTGCGCGCATCGTGCGCTACACCGAGAACGCCGACTACTTCGAAGCGGAAGTGGAGCGGGTTGGCGAGGTGACCGGCGCCAAGGACGAGATCGAGGCGCTGGCACGCTCGGCCGTGTCGCAGTTCGAGAGCTATGTGAAGCTCAACAAGAAGATCTCGCCGGAGGTGCTCGGCACCATCACGCAGATCGAGGATTATTCCAAGCTCGCCGATACGATCGCGGCGCATCTGGCGATCAAGATCGCCGACAAGCAGGACATCCTCGAACTCGTCACCGTGTCCGATCGCCTCGAGCGCGTCTATACGCTCATGGAGAGCGAGATCTCGGTGCTGCAGGTGGAGAAGAAGATCCGCAGCCGCGTCAAGCGCCAGATGGAGAAGACGCAGCGCGAGTACTATCTGAATGAGCAAATGAAGGCCATTCAGAAGGAACTCGGCGACGGCGAGGAACGTGACGACATCGCGGAGTTCGAAGAGAAGATCGAGAACACCAAGCTGTCGAAGGAAGCCCGCGACAAGGCGCTTGCCGAGCTCAAGAAGCTCAAGCAGATGAGCCCGATGTCGGCCGAGGCGACGGTGGTGCGCAACTACCTCGACTGGCTGCTGTCGATCCCGTGGGGCATCCGCGGCAAGGTGAAGAAGGACCTCGCCGAGGCGCAGGAGGTGCTCGACAAGGAGCACTACGGCCTCGAGAAGGTGAAGGAGCGCATCCTCGAGTATCTCGCGGTGCAGTCGCGCACCAACAAGCTCAAGGGGCCGATCCTCTGCCTCGTCGGACCTCCGGGCGTGGGCAAAACCTCGCTCGGCATGTCGATCGCCAATGCCACGGGTCGCGAGTTCGTGCGCATGTCGCTCGGCGGCGTGCGTGACGAGGCCGAGATTCGCGGTCACCGCCGCACCTACATCGGCTCGATGCCCGGCAAGGTCATCCAGTCGATGAAGAAGGCCAAGCGCGTGAACCCGCTCTTCCTGCTCGACGAGATCGACAAGATGGGCTCGGATTTCCGCGGCGATCCGGCGGCAGCACTACTGGAAGTGCTCGATCCCGAGCAGAACCACACGTTCGCCGACCATTACCTCGAGGTCGATTACGATCTCTCCAACGTCATGTTCGTCACCACGGCGAACACGATGAACATTCCGCCGGCCCTGCTGGACCGCATGGAGATCATTCGTCTCTCGGGCTACACCGAGAACGAGAAAGTCGAGATCGCCAAGCGCCACTTGATCCCGCAGACGCGCCAGGCACACGGCCTGGAGCAGGGTGAGTGGGAGGTTTCCGACGAGGGCCTGAAGCTGCTCATCCGCCGCTACACGCGTGAAGCGGGCGTGCGCAGCCTCGAGCGTGAGATCTCCAAGCTCGCCCGCAAGGCGGTGAAAGAGATCCTCATGGGCAAGACGAAGAACGTCGTCGTCACGCCCGAGAACCTCGAGCACTATCTGGGCGTGCCGAAGTACCGCTTCGGCGAGGCCGAGTTGGAGGATCAGGTCGGCGTTGTCACGGGGCTTGCCTGGACGGAAGTCGGCGGCGAGATCCTGACGATCGAAGGCGTGATGATGCCCGGCAAGGGCAAGATGACCGTTACCGGCAACCTGCGCGACGTCATGAAGGAGAGCATCCAGGCCGCGAACGCCTATGTGCGCTCCCGCTCCATGGCGCTCGGCATCCCGAACGCGCTGTTCGAGAAGAAGGACATCCACGTGCACGTGCCCGAGGGCGCGACGCCGAAGGATGGACCCTCGGCCGGCGTGGCGATGGTAACGGCGATCATCTCGATCATGACCGGCATCCCGGTACGCAAGGACGTGGCGATGACGGGCGAGATCACCCTGCGTGGCCGCGTGCTGCCGATCGGTGGCCTCAAGGAGAAGCTGCTTGCAGCGCTCAGGGCGGGCATCAAGACGGTGCTGATCCCCGAGGAGAACGCGAAAGACCTCGCCGAACTCGACGACGAGGTTAAGTCGCAGCTCGAGATCATTCCTGCCTCGCGCATGGATGACGTGCTGAAGGTAGCCCTGCTGCGCATGCCGACGCCGATCACGGCCGAGGAGGAACAAGCAGCTGCTGTTCCTGCCGAGGCTGTGACCGATCCGCGGATTACGGCGCACTGAGCATCGCTGCTCAACTGAGACGTGTTGGAAACGGGAGATGCGCGCATCTCCCGTTTTGCGCGTGCGTTGTTAATGTGTGTTCAGTCGCGTACCTGCGGCGATGCAAAAGCTCGAAACCCAGTAAAACTGCGGGTTTTTGCCTGCTTTGGGCTTGACGAACCCGGGCTTTGAGCGTTGTTTCGCGGCCGGCCACGGCTCTAGCGGTGGCATTCTGGCTCGGCGGCGCGGTGCGCGTCCAGCTCGCGGCCCCTTCCGAGAAATCCCACAGAAAAAGGACGCAATAAGATGAGCAAGAAGGACCTTATCGACGCCGTCGCCGAGGCGACTGAGCTCACGAAGGACAAGGCAGGCGCGGCCGTGGATGCTGTCGTTGCCCACATCGAGAAGGTCATGAAGGAAGGCCAGGAAGTCCGCCTTCCGGGCTTCGGCACTTTCAAGGTATCGAAGCGGGCCGAGCGCAAGGCACGCAATCCGCAGACGGGCGCTGAGATCACGCTCAAGGCTGCGCGCGTGCCGAAGTTCTCCGCGGCAAAGGCACTGAAGGAAGCGCTCAACGCCTGAGCGGATCGTCTCGACCTTGTGCTTGAAGGGGGGCCTCGCGCCCCTCTTTTTGCAGCCACATAGGAATTCGCGTGCTGGAAGCAGCGCAGCAGCCTTGCCTGCAGCGCCGAGTTCGCCTAAGCGTCGAGGCCGCGGGCGGTTAGCTCAGTGGCAGAGCGCCTCGTTTACACCGAGGATGTCGGGAGTTCGACCCTCTCACCGCCCACCATCTCGCATCGGATTGCATCGCATTGCCAATGGCGCCCCTGGCGACGACCAGGGTTGCGCCTGGGATCTCACCCGCACATCGAGATGGGTATCGATGCGGGCCCTGCCGGCGCCCTTTGCCTCGCGGGCCCGCTGAGGTAAAAGATCGGCGATGTCCGGCCGTCGCGCGTCGACGACAAGATCCCGTAGCTCAGTTGGATAGAGCATCTGCCTTCTAAGCAGAGGGTCGCAGGTTCGAATCCTGCCGGGATCGCCATTAAAAACTTTGTCCAGCCCGGACACATAGGTAACGGATCGTACCTAAGACATGGGTAACACCCGTGTACCGAACGGGTTGTCGATAGGTTGCAGGGTTTTCTGTTCCAAGTCGATATATCCGAGGTCGT
>JBDHTJ010000188.1:0-9167 GCA_039808585.1 Hyphomicrobiaceae bacterium
GCCACGATCGGCCGACACCCGCGTCAGAGCCGCCGTCAGCGTCGTCTTGCCGTGATCAACGTGGCCAATCGTGCCGACGTTGCAATGGGGCTTCGACCGATCAAATTTTGCCTTGGCCATTAGAGGCTCTCCTACCTTATCTCGCGCTCGCCCTCGCGGGCCTCACGCTCCAATCACACTCAGGCGTACTTCGCCTTGACTTCCTCTGCCACGTTGCGCGGCACTTCCGCGTAATGGGCGAACTGCATCGTGTAGCTCGCACGCCCCTGGCTCATGGAGCGCAGCTGGCTGACGTAGCCGAACATGTTGGCGAGCGGCACGTTGGCACGGATCACCGTGGCGTTGCCGCGCATCTGCTGGTCGCGGATCTGGCCGCGGCGGCTGTTGATGTCGCCGATGACGCCGCCGACGAAGTCACCCGGGGTGACGACCTCGACGTCCATGATCGGCTCGAGCAGCTTCACGCCGGCCTTCTGGGCGCCTTCCTTGAGGGCAGCACGGGACGCGATTTCGAAGGCGATGGCCGAAGAGTCCACTTCGTGGAAGGCACCGTCGAACAACGTGACCTTCATGTCGACCATCGGGAAGCCGATGAGAACGCCAGCATCCCACACGCTCTGGATGCCCTTCTCGACGCCGGGAATGTATTCCTTGGGAACGGTGCCGCCGACGATCTCAGTGGCGAACTCGTTGCCCTTGCCGGCTTCATTCGGCTCGAGGCGGAGCTTGACGCGGGCGAACTGGCCGGTGCCACCCGTCTGCTTCTTGTGCGTGTAGTCGATCTCGGTGGCGCGGGCGAGGGCCTCGCGGTAGGCGACCTGCGGGGCGCCGACATTGGCTTCTACGCCGTGCGTGCGCTTCAGGATGTCGACCTTGATGTCGAGGTGAAGCTCGCCCATGCCCTTGAGGATGGTCTGGCCGCTCTCGGGATCGACGCCGACACGGAAGGAAGGATCCTCCAGCGCCATGGCGTACAGGGCCATCGCCATCTTTTCCTGGTCGGCCTTGGTCTTTGGCTCGATCGACATCTCGATGACGGGGTTGGGGAACTCCATCTTCTCGAGAAGCACCGGCTTGCTCGGATCGCACAGGGTCTCGCCCGTGCGCGTGTCCTTGAGGCCGGAGAGGGCGACGATGTCACCCGTGTAGGCTTCCTTGATCTCCTCGCGCTGGTCGGCGTGCATGAGGTACATGCGGCCGACGCGCTCCTTCTTGTCGCGGGCGGTATTGGCCAGCGCCATGCCGCTCTGCAGCGTGCCGGAGTAGATGCGGCAGAAGGTGATCGAGCCGACGTGCTCGAAGTTCATGATCTTGAATGCAAGGAGAGACAGGGGCTCGTTGTCCGCGGGCTTGCGCTCCGTGGGCTGGCCCGTCTTCATGTCGATGCCCTTGTAGGCCTCGCGATCGGCGGGGGAGGGAAGATAATCCACGACCGCGTCGAGAAGGGTCTGCACGCCCTTGTTCTTGAAGGCCGAGCCGCAGAGCATCGGGTAGAAGGCGCGGGTGATGGTGGCCTTGCGGATGCACTTCTTGAGCGTGTCAACGTCCGGCTCATTGCCATCGAGGTAGGCCGCCATGACGTCGTCGTCCATCTCGACGGCGGCCTCGATCATCATGGAGCGGAACTCGGCGGCCTTGTCCTTCAGGTCGGCCGGGATCTCTTCCTCGCGGAACTTGGCGCCCTTGTCGTCGCCTTCCCAGACGATGGCCTTCATCTTCAGGAGGTCGATGACGCCCTTGAAGTTGGATTCGGAACCGATGGGCAGCTGAAGCGGGATAGCGCGCGCGGCCAGCTTGTCCTTGATGTCGTCAAGGCACATGTAGAAATCGGCGCCGGTCTTATCCATCTTGTTGGCGAAGATGATGCGCGGCACGCCGTACTTGTCGCCCTGGCGCCAGACGGTCTCGGTCTGGGGTTCGACACCCTGGTTGGAATCGAGCACGCACACGGCGCCGTCGAGCACGCGCAGCGAGCGCTCCACTTCGATGGTGAAGTCCACGTGGCCTGGGGTGTCGATGATGTTCAGCCGCTTGCCGAGCCAGAAACAGGTGGTGGCAGCCGACGTGATGGTGATGCCGCGCTCGGCCTCCTGCTCCATGAAATCCATGGTGGCGGCGCCGTCGTGCACCTCGCCGATCTTGTAGTTCTTACCGGTGTAGAAGAGGATCCGCTCAGTCGTGGTGGTCTTGCCGGCATCAATGTGGGCCATGATGCCGAAATTGCGGTAGTCCTCGATCTTATGGGTGCGCGGCATGGTCTGCGGGATCCTTTACCAGCGGTAGTGGGAGAAGGCGCGGTTGGCGTCCGCCATCTTGTGCGTGTCCTCGCGCTTCTTCACCGCCGTGCCACGATTGTTCGCGGCGTCGAGCAGTTCAGCGGAAAGACGCTCCTCCATCGTATTCTCGTTGCGGCTGCGGGCCGCGGCGATGAGCCAGCGGATCGCGAGGGCCTGGCGCCGTTCGTTGCGCACTTCGACCGGAACCTGATAGGTGGCGCCACCGACGCGGCGGGAGCGAACCTCGACGGCCGGCATGACGTTATCGAGGGCCTGATGGAACATCGCCACGGGATCGGCCTTGGCGCGCTGCTGGATGCGGTCCAGGGCGCCATAGACGATACGCTCTGCGGCGGACTTCTTGCCCTCGCGCATGATGGAGTTCATGAACTTCGACACGACGAGATCGTTGAACTTCGGGTCGGGGTTGACCTCGCGTCTCTCAGCACTGTGACGGCGCGACATGCCTTGTTTCCTTCGCTCGTCTCAACCGGCTGATGCCGGCATCCAGAAAATCCATGGGAGCACCCGCGGCTCGATGCGGTGCTCCCGGTTGTTCCTTGCCCTTACTTCGGACGCTTGGCGCCGTACTTGGAGCGGCGCTGCCTGCGGTCGGCCACGCCTTGCGTGTCGAGAACGCCGCGGATGATGTGGTAGCGGACGCCGGGAAGGTCCTTCACGCGGCCGCCGCGGATCATCACCACGGAGTGTTCCTGCAGGTTATGGCCCTCGCCCGGGATGTAGCCGATGACCTCGAAGCCATTGGTGAGGCGAACCTTGGCCACCTTGCGAAGCGCCGAGTTCGGCTTCTTCGGCGTGGTGGTGTAGACGCGCGTGCACACGCCGCGCTTCTGGGGGCACGCCTGCATGTGGCGGGCCTTCTCGCGGTAGCTTTTCTGTTCCCGCGGCTTGCGGATCAGCTGTTGTATCGTCGGCATGCGCCGCACCACCTCTAAAGACCGCGTCGGGGCCTGCGCCCGTTCGCTCAGGAGCCTCGAGGCCCACGAGGCGGATGCCCCATGCGCCAAAACCGTGTGCCGAGGCGCCCGGAAGCGCTTCGGCTCGAAATCCAGAGGATCAGCCCCGCACGCTTTCGCGCGCCGGACGGATCATGGCCCGATAATGTCCTCTGCTTGACGACGGTAGCGTTTAGAGCCGAGGGCGCAGGCGAACCCGCGAGACCCATCCGAAAGGCCTACGACCTACCGTGAGAGTGGGCGGCTTATACACAGAAGGTTCCGACCGCGTCAACACCCGCAGGCCGGCGTTGCAAAATATTTCAACGCTTGCGCGTGTGCATGTCGCCGCAGGCGCGATTTACGCCGGAAAACCGGGCATTTCTCGCAAGTGATCGCATCGGCGGCAGATGCATCGAGCCATGGTTCGCGCCGACACTGCAGCAGGTGCGGCAAGTCTTGTAGCAGAAACGGAAAACGGGCCGCCAGCGGTGCCGGCGACCCGTTTTCGTTGGTTAACCTGGGCGCTTACTCAGCGGCAGCCTCGGGCCGCCGGCGGCGGCGCTCGAGGCGGCCCTCGCCGGGTGCCGCCAGAGCGTTGCCATCGGCATCGCCCTTGGCGTTCTCCTTGGCGATGAGCTCGTCGCGCTTGGCGGCGATCTTGCGCAGGCGGCGCAGCATGCCACCGGTGCCTGCCGGGATCAGGCGGCCGACGATGACGTTCTCCTTCAGGCCCTCGAGCATGTCGGCCTTGCCGTTGACGGCGGCGTCGGTGAGGACGCGCGTCGTTTCCTGGAAGGAGGCCGCCGAGATGAAGCTGCGGGTCTGCAGCGACGCCTTGGTGATGCCGAGCAGCACGGGCTTGGCCGTGGCGGTGCGCTTGCCGGCCTTCTCGGCGGCAAGGTTGTTCTCGTCGAACTCGATGCGATCGATCTGCTCGCCCTTGAGCATGTCTGTCTCGCCCGCGTCCTCGATCTCCACCTTCTGCAGCATCTGCCGGACGATGACCTCGATGTGCTTGTCGTTGATGGTCACGCCCTGCAGTCGGTAGACGTCCTGGATTTCATTGATGAGGAAGTTGGCAAGCTCTTCCACGCCTTTGATGGCCAGGATGTCATGCGGCGCGGGATGGCCGTCGTAGATGAAGTCACCCTTCTCGATGCGGTCACCGTGCTGAACGGCGAGGTTCTTGCCGCGCGGGATGAGGTACTCCTTCGGCTCGCCGTTCTCGTCGTCCGGCTTGATGGTGATGCGCTGCTTGTTCTTGTAGTCCTTGCCGAACTCCACCGTGCCAGAGATCTCGGCGATGATCGCCGCGTCCTTGGGACGGCGGGCCTCGAACAGCTCAGCCACGCGCGGCAGACCGCCCGTGATGTCGCCGGTCTTGGCGGAGGCCAGCGGGATACGGGCCAGCACGTCGCCGGCCTTCACCTTGGCATGCGCGTCGACGGAGAGGATCGAGTCGACGGGGAGCAAGTAGCGGGCATCGACACCGCGCGCGACGCGCACGAGCTTGCCGCCTTTGGCTTCCTTGATGACGATCGCGGGCTTCAGGTCGGAGCCGCGCGGTGAGGCACGCCAATCGACGATCACGCGGTTGGTGGTGCCCTTCATCTCGTCCGTCTTCTCCTTCACGGAGAGGCCTTCGACGAGGTCGGCAAAGTCGACGACGCCGTCGACCTCGGTGAGGATCGGACGCATGAAGGGGTCCCACTGGGCCAGGCGCGTACCGCGCTTGACTTCGTCGTTTTCGTCAACCAGCAGGCGCGCACCGTAGGGGATCTTCTGGACGGCGAGTTCCTTGCCCGCCTGGTCGACGATGACGACCGCGATGTTGCGGCCCATGGCGATCAGACGGTTCTGGCTGTCCTTTACGATGTTGCGGTTGCGGATGCGGACCGTGCCGTTGAAGTTCGACTCGATGACGGACTGGTCCACCGTCTGGGCAACGCCGCCCATGTGGAACGTGCGCATGGTGAGCTGCGTGCCCGGCTCGCCGATCGACTGCGCGGCGATGACGCCGACAGCCTCGCCGATGTTGACGGGCGTGCCGCGCGCAAGGTCGCGGCCGTAGCACTTGGCGCAAACGCCGTTGGTGGTCTCGCAGGTGAGGACCGAGCGGATGCGCACTTCCTGGATCTGCGCCTTCTCGACGGCCTCCACCTCAGGCTCGCCCATCAGGTCGCCGCACTTGACCACGATGGCCTTGGTGACCGGATCGATCACGTCCTCGGCCGCAGTACGACCCAGGATGCGGTGGGCGAGCGAGACCACGATGTGGCCTGCGTCGACAACCGCTTGCACGTTGATGCCGGCGTCCGTACCGCAGTCTTCCTCGGAGATGATGGCGTCCTGTGCCACGTCGACGAGGCGGCGTGTGAGGTAGCCCGAGTTCGCCGTCTTCAGGGCGGTGTCTGCCAGACCCTTGCGGGCGCCGTGCGTCGAGTTGAAGTACTCGAGCACCGACAGGCCTTCCTTGAAGTTCGAGATGATCGGCGTCTCGATGATCTCGCCCGAGGGCTTGGTCATGAGGCCGCGCATGCCGGCGAGCTGGCGCATCTGCTTCTCGGAGCCACGGGCGCCGGAGTGGGCCATCATGTAGACCGAGTTCACCTGCTGCGTGCGGCCGGTGACCTTGTCCACTTTCTTGGCCGAGATGCGGTCCATCATCTCCTTGGCGATCTGGTCGGTGCACTTGGACCAGGCGTCGACCACCTTGTTGTACTTCTCGAGCTGGGTGATGAGGCCGTCGTTGTACTGCTGCTCGTACTCGCGCACGAGATCGTTGGTGGCCTCGACGATCTTCTCCTTCGTCTCGGGGATGAGCATGTCGTCCTTGCCGAACGAGATGCCCGCCTTGAAGGCGTGGTAGAAGCCGAGCTTCATGATGCGGTCGCAGAAGATCACCGTGTCCTTCTGACCGCAGTTACGGTAGACGGCATCGATGAGCGCCGAGATGTTCTTCTTCGTCAGCAGCTGGTTGACGAGCGAGAACTTGATGCCGGGCTTACGCGGCAGAAGCTCGCCCAGCAGCAGGCGGCCGGGCGTGGTGTCGTGCACCTCGACCACCGGGTTGCCATCATCGTCGACCGTGTTGAACCGGCCCTTCACCTTGGCGTGCAGCGTGACGAGACCCGACGCCAGCGCATGCTCCACCTCGGCCATGGAGCCGAGGATCGAGCCTTCGCCCGGTTCCTTGTCCGAGATCACGGAGAGGTAGTAGATGCCGAGCACGATGTCCTGGCTCGGCACGATGATGGGCGCGCCGGACGCGGGATGCAGGATGTTGTTGGTCGACATCATGAGCACGCGTGCCTCGAGCTGGGCTTCCAGCGAAAGCGGCACGTGGACGGCCATCTGGTCACCGTCGAAGTCGGCGTTGAAGGCCGTGCAGACGAGCGGATGCAGCTGGATGGCCTTGCCTTCGATCAGCACAGGCTCGAAGGCCTGGATGCCGAGACGATGCAGCGTGGGCGCGCGATTGAGCAGCACGGGATGCTCGCGGATGACCTCGTCGAGGACGTCCCAAACCTCCGGCTTCTCCTTCTCGACGAGTTTCTTCGCCTGCTTCACGGTGGCGGCCTGGCCGAGGGCCTGGAGACGCGCGTAGATGAAGGGCTTGAACAGCTCGAGCGCCATCTTCTTGGGCAGGCCGCACTGGTGCAGCTTCATCTCCGGACCGACGACGATCACGGAGCGGCCCGAGTAGTCGACGCGCTTGCCGAGCAGGTTCTGCCGGAAGCGGCCCTGCTTGCCCTTTAGCATATCGGCGAGCGACTTCAGCGGACGCTTGTTGGCGCCCGTGATGACGCGGCCGCGGCGGCCGTTGTCGAACAGTGCATCGACCGATTCCTGAAGCATGCGCTTCTCGTTGCGGATGATGATATCCGGCGCGCGCAGCTCCATCAGCCGCTTGAGGCGGTTGTTACGGTTGATGACGCGGCGATAGAGGTCGTTCAGGTCGGACGTGGCGAAGCGGCCGCCGTCGAGCGGCACGAGCGGGCGCAGCTCGGGCGGGATCACGGGAACGACCGTGAGGATCATCCACTCGGGACGGTTCTTGCTGTCGATGAAAGCCTCGATCACCTTGAGGCGCTTGCCGAGCTTCTTGGGCTTGAGATCCGTCGTCGCCTCGGCGATCTCCTGGCGCAGCTCGTCGCGGATCTTGTGAAGATCCATGGCGGAGAGCAGCTCGCGGATGGCCTCTGCGCCGATGCCGGCGGTGAAGCTGTCGGGACCGAACTCCTCGATGGCCTGGTTGTACTGCTCCTCGTTCAGGAGTTGCTTCTCCTGGAACGTGGTGATGCCCGGCTCAATGACGATGTAGTTCTCGAAGTAGAGGACGCGCTCGAGATCCTTCAAGGTCATGTCGAGCAGCAGGCCGATGCGCGAGGGCAGCGACTTGAGGAACCAGATGTGGGCAACGGGGGCTGCGAGCTGGATGTGACCCATGCGCTCGCGCCGGACCTTGGCGAGGGTCACTTCGACGCCGCACTTTTCGCAGATCAGGCCCTTGTACTTCATGCGCTTGTACTTGCCGCACAAGCACTCGTAGTCCTTGATGGGCCCGAAGATGCGCGCGCAGAACAGGCCGTCACGCTCGGGCTTGAAGGTGCGGTAGTTGATCGTCTCGGGCTTCTTGATCTCGCCGAACGACCACGAGAGGATGTCCTCGGGGCTCGCGATGGAAATGCGGATCTGATCGAAGGCCGGGATCTGCGCCTGCTGCTTGAAGAGGTTGGTAATCTCGTTCATCGGGCTCTTTCTCCTGGCAGACAGCAACCGCGCCATCGGTTGCCATCGGCAGTTCAAGTGTGGCCGTCTCGGGGGCCTGTGCTTCCGGGCCTATCGCAGGGCGGGGGCGCTCCCTCGCGAAACGGCCAATCCGGCCACCGTTGATCGCGGTGGCCGGCTCAGTTTCGTTCTGTCTATTCGGCAGCAGCCGGCGGCAGTGCGGGCCGCTCTGGCTGAGGAGCCTCTTGCGGAGGCGGTGCCAAGGCCGCATCCGAGTTGACGAGCTCGACGTTGAGGCCGAGTGCGCGCATTTCCTTGACGAGCACGTTGAAGCTCTCGGGGATGCCCGCCTCGAAGGTGTCGTCGCCGCGGACGATCGCCTCGTAGACCTTGGTGCGACCGGCGACGTCGTCGGACTTGACCGTGAGCATCTCCTGCAGCGTGTAGGCCGCGCCGTAGGCTTCCAGTGCCCAGACCTCCATTTCGCCGAAGCGCTGGCCGCCGAACTGGGCCTTGCCGCCCAGAGGCTGCTGGGTGACGAGGCTGTAGGGGCCGATCGAGCGGGCGTGGATCTTGTCGTCGACAAGATGGTGGAGCTTCAGGATGTACTTGTAGCCCACCGTGACCTTTCGATCGAACGGCTCTCCCGTGCGCCCGTCGTAGAGGCGGACCTGGCCGGAGCTGTCGAAGCCGGCCTTCTTGAGATGCTCGACGATGTCGGGCTCGCGCGCGCCATCGAACACCGGGGTCGCCACAGGCACGCCCGTCTTGAGCTTCTCGCCGAGCGAGACGAGCTCGCCGTCGGAAAGCTTCGTGGGTGCCTGTGCCGGACCGTAGATGTCGGCCATGGCCTTGCGCAGTGCGTCCGCCTGGCCACTCTCGTGGAACGTCTGCAGCGCGTCATCGATGATGCGACCGAGACCGCGACAGGCCCAGCCCAAGTGCGTCTCGAGGATCTGGCCCACGTTCATGCGCGAAGGCACGCCCAGCGGGTTCAGCACCACGTCGACCTGGGTGCCGTCCTCGAGGTAGGGCATGTCCTCGAGCGGAACGATCTGCGAGACCACGCCCTTGTTGCCATGGCGGCCGGCCATCTTGTCGCCCGGCTGGATCTTGCGCTTCACGGCCACGAAGACCTTGACCATCTTCATGACGCCGGGAGGCAGCTCGTCGCCGCGCTGCAGCTTGTCGACCTTGTCCA
>JBDHTJ010000189.1:0-9073 GCA_039808585.1 Hyphomicrobiaceae bacterium
GAAACAACTTGTGACGCGACGCCGCTGGCACGTCGCCTTTACAAGAACCAAATTGTCGGCACATATCCGCGCCGGCACGCCGTTTGGAGAGTTCGATGAAATCGAATGCGGTGACATCCGTAGAACTTGAACTGGATTGGACTGCACAGACCATCTTACCCTTGGAGTTCAAGGGCGAGGAGTTGCAGGTGGAAGCCCGGGCCTATCAGGGCTCGGACCCGGCTTTTCAAGCGTTGGTGCTTGTGCACCGCGGCAAAGACGTTAAGGAGCCGGTGAAGGTACCCGTCGTTCGGGTGCATAGCGGCTGTGTGACCGGCGATATTTTCCATTCCCTCCGCTGCGACTGCTATCCGCAGCTGCAGGCTGCTATGGACCGGATCCTGACGAGCCCGCTGGGCGTGCTCATTTACCTTCCCTACCAGGAAGGTCGGGGTATCGGCTTGGTTAACAAGATCCGCGCCTATGCGCTGCAGGACCAGGGCTATGACACCGTGGACGCAAACGTTGCGATCGGCGCGCCGATCGAAGCGCGCGACTACGACCTCGCGGCCCACATTCTGTTCGACCTCGGCTTCCCCGAGATCAAGCTTCTCACCAACAATCCCGCGAAGGTGGAAGCACTGACGGAAGAGGGCGTCGACGTTATCGAGCAGATCCCGCTCATCGTGCAGGCTTCCCGTCACAACCTGCGCTATCTCAACACCAAGAAGGAGCGCATGGCGCACAAACTCTGAGCGCCGGCCTCGAGTGTCAGCTGAAAAAAGGCAGCGTCCCGCACGCTGCCTTTTTCTGTTTCGGCCGCCGCGCGCACCCTTCCGCAACCTTGCGCCCAACGCCTCCAGGGCGCAAAATTCGCGCAAATCAAAACAGCTAGGGCGGGAGGCGACATGTACAAACCCTTCGATCTCACAGGCAAGGTGGCATTAGTTACCGGAGGCAACAGCGGCATCGGGCTTGGCATGGCGAAGGCCGTCGCGGAAGCTGGCGCCGACATCGCCATCTGGGGCACGAACAAGCAAAAGAATGCGACTGCCCGCGATCTCGTCGCGAAGACCGGCCGCCGCGTCATCGCACTGGAATGCAACGTCGCCGAGGAGGCAGCGGTCGATCAGGCATTTGCCGAAACGCTCAGTCAGCTGGGGCACGTGGATGGCTGCTTCGCCAACGCTGGCGTCAGCGGCCGCGGCACACCCTCGTTCACCGACATGACCAGCGAGGAATGGCACCGTGTCCTGAAAGTGAACCTGGACGGCGCCTTCTACACCTTCCGCGCAGCCGCCCGGCACATGGTCCAACGCGGTGGCGGCGGAACGTTGATCGGCACCGCGTCGCTCGCCGCGATCGAAGGCGCGGCCCGCAGCGAGCACTACGCCGCTACGAAGGGCGGTCTGATTTCAATGATCAGGGCACTTGCCGTCGAGTTCGCGAGGCACGGGATCCGTGCCAACTCGGTGCTGCCTGGCTGGATCGAAACCGACATGACCGCCAACGCCATCGGCAACGACAAATTCGCGAAGAACGTGCTTCCACGCATTCCCATGCGCCGCTGGGGCACCGGCGACGACTTTGGCGGTATCGCGGTCTATCTCATGAGTGACGCCTCCCGCTATCATACAGGCGACACCTTCCTCATCGACGGCGGTTACGCGCTGTTCTGACCCTGGGAGACAGCCGTTGCCGCATCTGATCGTCGAATACTCGGCCAACCTCGATGGCGACCTTGATATCCAGGCCGTCATCGATGCGCTGCACGCCTCCGCGCTCGAGACGGGTGTCTTCCCCATCGGCGGCGTTCGTGTCCGGGCCGCTCGCCGCGACATCTACAGGATCGCCGATGGCCATCCCGACAACGCGTTCATCCATGTCACGGCGCGGATCGGTGCAGGCCGGGCACCGGAGGTGCGCCAGAAGGCAGCCGAGCAGATCTTCGAGCGCCTCAAGGCAGCCACGGGCGATATCTTCGCCCGCCGCTCACTCGGCCTTTCTTTCGAAGTCGTTGAGATCGATCCCGTCGGCACCTTGAAGCACAACAACCTGCACGAGGCTGTGGTCCGCCGTGGGCGCAAGTAGCACGCCTCCGAGGCGAGATCTCAATCGGTAGACTTCATCACCGAGATGTCGGGCGCATCCTCGTTCTTCATGCCCTGCACGTGATAGCCGGCATCCACGTGATGCACCTCGCCGGTCACACCGCGGCCGAGGTCCGACAGGAGGTAGAGCGCGCTGTCTCCAACTTCCTCGATCGTCACCGTGCGCCGCAGCGCCGAGTTGTACTCGTTCCATTTGAGGATATAGCGGAAGTCCGCGATGCCTGAAGCCGCCAGTGTCTTGATTGGGCCGGCGGAGATCGCGTTGACGCGAATGTTGTTGCGGCCAAGGTCTGCAGCGAGGTAGCGCACGCTCGCCTCCAACGCAGCCTTTGCGACGCCCATCACATTGTAGTGCGGCATTACTTTCTCAGCGCCGTAGTAGGTGAGTGTAAGCAGCGAACCGCCTTTCGCCATCAGCTTCTCGGCGCGCCGCGCAATCGCCGTGAACGAGTAGCAGGAGATCAGCATCGTCTGCGTGAAGTTCTTCTCGCTCGTATCAACGTAGCGGCCGTCGAGTTCGCTTTTGTCGGAGAACGCGATGGCATGTACAACGAAGTCGAGATTGCCCCACGACTTTGCCAGTTCTGCAAACAGCGCGTCCACGGAGGCCGCATCGGTCACGTCGCAGGGCAGAACGATGCGCGAGCCGGCCTCTGCGGCCAGTGGCTCGACCCGTTTCTTCAGGGCGTCCCCCTGGTATGTGAAGGCAAGTTCTGCTCCATGATCGGCTGCAGCCTTGGCGATGCCCCAGGCAATCGACCTGTTGTTGGCCACACCCATGATCAGACCACGCTTGCCGGCCATCAGCCCGCCACGTGTCCCAGCGCTAGGTGTCACCATAACTACATCCTTCCCATAAGCTTCGTCGTCACCGGACCGTTTGCAGGTAGAAGCCGGTTGCGTCAGGGCTTTCTACACCAACCGGTGGCTTGGTCCAGCCAGTCTTCGCTCTTCGCTTACCCCGCCTGCAGCTTCAGCAAAAGGGCCCGCAGCTGCGCGGCCTCCCCGTGAGACAGGCGCGTGCCCATATGCGCATCGACCGCTGCTGAATAGACCGGCTGCATGGCGGCGTGCACATCCCTGCCCTTTGCAGAGAGTATGATCACGTTGTTCCGGGCATCCACCGGGCAGGCCTGCCGCTCCACCAAGCCCTCACGCTGAAGCCGATCGATAAGCCGGCAAATGTTGTACTGGGCAAGTTTCGTGCACTTCTGCAACGCGCTCTGGCGCAGCCCCCCGCGTTCGCTCCGCAGTAGTTCGTCCAGCACGTGATACCAGTCGAGCGGCGGCAAATGCGCACGCTTGAGCTGCTCTTCGATTTTGTCCTGCAACTCTCGCTCGGTCAGCAGGAGTGCCGCCCAGGCCTCCAGGGCATTGCAGTGCTTGGGATTATCGGGGTCGAAATCTTGCATCACAAAGATATTAGCTGAAATTCCTTGCAATTGCATGCGTCATTCCGTAAGCCCCTCCCCTATTACATGCATTTGCAATCGTTCCCGCACAACCCTCCAAGGAGAAGCCTCATGAAGTTGTATTACTCCCCGGGCGCCTGCTCGCTTTCACCCCACATCGTGCTGCATGAGGCCGGTCTCGCCTTCGAGAAGGTGCGTGCAGACACGAAGACGAAGGTGATGGACGGCGGTGGTGACTTCCGCACCGTCAACCCGCTGGGCTACGTCCCGGCCCTCGCGCTGGACGACGGCACGCTGATCACCGAAGGCCCCGCCATCGTCCAATACATTGCTGACAAGGTGCCGGAGAAGAAGCTCGCACCGGCCAACGGCACGCTCGAGCGCACCAAGCTGCAATCGTGGCTCAACTTCATCTCGACGGAACTGCACAAGGGCTTCTCACCGCTGTTCAACCCGTCGATGCCCGAGGAGGCCAAGGCGATCTTCCGCGACCGTCTCGCAACGCGCTTCGCCCACGTCGACAAGCATCTCGCTGGCAGGAATTATCTGATGGGCGACGCCTTCACGGTCGCCGACGCCTATCTCTTCGTGGTGTCCAACTGGACGGTGCCCATGAAAATCGACCTGAGCCCCTATCCCAACATCGTTGCGTTCCGCAAACGCATGTCCGAGCGCCCGGCGGTCCAGGCCGCAATGAAGGCGGAAGGCTTGCTGAAGTGAGACACGTCGAGGCCGGCGGGAGCATCATTCCGCCGGCATCGTACTGGTAGCACTTATTACACGCCTGCGGCCACCCGCGCGCTAGCCAACGCGTTTTCGATCTTGCCGAGAAGCCGTGCGAGATCCACAGGCTTGGTATCGAAATCGCAGCAGCCAGCGGCCAGGCTGTTTCGCCGATCGCTCTCGAACGCGCTCGCGGTCAGCGCGATGACGGGAATGTTGGTGGTCGAGTTGCGCGCTTTGATTTGCCGCGTTGCCTCCCAACCATCCATGACCTCTCCAAGCCCGATGTCCATTAGGATGACGTCAGGCATCAGCCGCTCGGCCGCCTCCACGCCCATCGGGCCATCTTCTGCAAACCGCACCGAGTAGCCGCGCTTTTCCAGCCGCCGGCCGAGCACGTCGCGGTTGATGGGATTGTCTTCTACGATCAGGACGATCGGCATCTTCTTATCCTCGGTATCGTTTACGCCGCACGAATGGCTGGCTTCGTTGAACTCTTTTCGAGCGCGTTATCGAGCGCGCGCAGCAGTGCTGTCCTGTCGATGGGTTTAGCCACGACGCAGGCCGCGCCTGCCTCGAGAGCTCTCTTCTTCTCGTCCACCACACTTAAAATCACGACGGGAATGCCTGCCGTAATCGGGTCTCTCTTCAAGGAAGCGAGCACGGACCAGCCGTCGCAATCCGGCATCAGCACGTCCAGCAGGACGATGTGCGGTTGGATGGAGCGCGCAAGTTGCAGTGCGCCCTTGGGTTCGTTCGTCGCAACCGCTGTGAAACCTTCCTTGGAAAGGAGCCGCTCGGCGAGTTCGAGGAAAGCCGGGTCGTCGTCGACCACGAGGACGCGGTGCCCATTGGTTGGCCCATTGGAGACTTCCAGATGCTCGGCCTTGTGGGTCGAGCCGGTGGTCGCACCGCTCTTGCTCTTGTCCTGCTCCACGCAGGCTGCAGCCGGCGGCCGCGCCACGGCAGGCAGCCTGATCGTAAAGCACGACCCTTTGCCGAGTTCGCTCTCCACGTCGATGTTGCCGCCCATAAGGTTGCAGAGGTTCTGGCTCAGCGCCAATCCAAGCCCTGTGCCACCGTACTTCGAGGCCACCTTGGCGTTCGCCTGCGTGAACTTCGAGAACAGGGACTTGATCTGCTCGGGCGATATTCCAACCCCCGTGTCCTTCACCGTGATCTCGATCCAATCGCCGTCTGCCAGCGCCTCGCGACGCACCTTCAGCGTGATCTCCCCATTGTGCGTGAACTTGGTGGCGTTGCTGACGAGGTTGAGCACCGCCTGCCGCAACTTCGTTGCATCGAGATGCGCAATTCCAAGAGATGCGCCGCCCCGGTCGATGATCAGCGTGTTCGTATTCTTGGCCGCCAGCGGACGCGAGTTGATTTCCACCTCGCTGACGAGCTTGTCCAGGTTCACGTCCTCGAGGAACAGGTCCATCTTGCCGGCTTCGATCTTGGAGATATCGAGGATATCGTTCACCATCGAGAGAAGGTGCTGGCCGGCGGCACTGATCTTCTGCAGATCACCGATCTGCTCACCGCGGCCCTCGAGTTCTGCGTCTTCCAGCAGGATTTCGCTGTAGCCGATCACGGCATTGAGGGGCGTACGCAACTCGTGGCTCATCTTCGCCAGGAACTCCGACTTGGCGCCGTTGGCCCGCTCGGCCTCGTCCTTGGCGTCGATCAGCTTCGCCATCGTCGCTTCATGCCGCCCGATCTCGCGCAGCAACTCCGACTGGCTGTCCACGATCTGCGCATAGTAGCTGGCCATCATCAGCACATACATCGACGCCGATAACGTGGAGATCAGCCCCACGCCCACCATGTTGGCGATGGGAATATGCTCGGGGAAGTGATCGGTCGTCAGATAGGCGATGTAGAACGAAGACAGACCCAGTGCGATCTGCAGGAAGACGATGCCGCGCGTCGTGTTGCTCGAGCCCATGTAGAAGAAGGCGAGCAGCGGGACGACGAGCAGCCACATCAGGAACGGCGAGCTGGCGCCGCCGTAATGGAAAGAGCCCCACAAGATCGTGAAGATGAGGTTCTGCACCGACAGCAGCGCCAGCGTCGTGTAATGCTGGGGCAGCATCTTCACGAGGAACGGGAACGCCCAGAAAAGCGTGATGGCCGCGCCCAGGATCGGCACGTGCGGCCACGGTTCCGGGTCGCACACATAAAGAAAGGCCGTAATCGGATGACTCAGGAACGGCCCGCACAGATGGCTGATGAGAAACATTCGCTGCCGGCGCTGTTCGTTGCTGCCGGGCCGGAGCTTCGGGTCCGTGAACCAGTCGACTACACCGCTAACTCGATCGATGAACTGCATGGTACGCCTTCACTGCCCTCGGGCCAGGGGCTCAGTTTTGCCACGGCTTGGTGAATTATCCGTGTTACCCCATATATCTACGACTGGTCGCTCAGTTGAGCCGCTGCAGCGCTTCGATGGTGTCCGCAACCGTGCTTTTAAGGCTGGCGAGCCTGCCGGCAACGTCTTCCATGTCTTGCGCATCGAGCTCCACGCTCCTGGCGATCTTCGCGAGCCTGCTGGCACCGAGGTTCGCCGCCATTCCCTTGAGCTTGTGTGCGACGCGCTTGGCCTGCGCCAGTTGTGCCGCATCGACGGCGGCCTCCAAGTCGCGCACGCAGCCGCCGCATTGCGCCGGCACTTGCGCCAGTATGTCGGCCACGTCTTCTGGCTCCAGGTCACTCGTCCATTGTTCGAGCGCACTGACATCGATCAGCGGCACGCTGTCGTACCCGTCCACGCACGCACCCATTTCCGAGACCCCTTCAACCCACACTGATCCTCCGTGTTAGCTTAAATCCCCAAACAATCGGTTTCTCGGCCATCTTCCTGCAGGAAGCGTCCCCTATGGCGACAAGCCCGCTCGGCACGAAAGGCTTTGTTAACGCTCATTTTCGAAGGCGGCGACCCGGCCGGCATTCTTACCCCTGAATTTACTGTCACTCCCGCATTGTCGGTTCGATGGCGCCCTCAGACCAATGACGGTCAGCGCGCTGCACAGACGAGTTGGGTGAACGATGCGCAGGCCGACGGTGCTAGTTGTGGACGACGATCCGTTCTCACGAACGGTTGTCGCCAGGAAGCTGAAAGCGCTCGCCAATGTCATCGAGGCCGAGGATGGCCACGACGCGCTCTGCCGCATGCAGGGCGTGCGTATCGATCTCGCCATCGTTGATCTCGAGATGCCCCGCTTCAATGGCCTCGATCTGATCAAGTGCATGCGCGGCATGCCCTCCCTGAAGCACATTCCGATCATAGTTCTCACCGCCAATGAAACCCGCGGCGGTCTGGAAGGCGCGCTGATGGGCGGCGCCACCTCGTTCCTTCTGAAGCCGCTCAACTGGAGCGCCTTCGGCGAGCACATCCGCCACGTTCTGGAGCTTGCCTATCGCGCCGGACATCTGGCGCTCCATGACCATCTCACGGGCCTCCCCAACCGCGTCTATGTCAACGAGCGCCTGGAGAATGGCCTTGCCCTCGCAAGTGCCGGCTCGCTCGTCGCGACCCACATGCTCGATCTGGACCTCTTCAAGAATGTCAACGACACCATGGGCCACCCGGCAGGCGATCGCCTCCTGGAGCTTGTAGCTGCGCGCTTACGCTCCCTCGTCCGCGACACTGATACGGTTGCGCGCATGGGCGGTGACGAATTCGCGGTCGTGCAGGTGGGCATGACGCAGCCGGCGGAAGCCGCAGCCCTCGCGCAGCGCATTATCGAGCGGGTGAGCGAGCCCTACGAGATCGTTGGCCGCCAGGTAGTCATTGGGACAACTGTCGGAATATCCATCGCTGCTGAACCCGGCCACACGCCGGAGCAGGAACTGCGCAACGCCGACGTTGCGCTTTACCGCGCCAAGAAGGCAGGTCGCGGTACCTTCTGCTTCTTCGATGCCGGCATGGACCTCGCCCTGCATGAGCGCCATGCGCTCTCGGCAGATCTTGCCAGTGCCATCGAAGCCAAGCAGTTCGAGCTGTTCTACCAGCCTGTGATCGGCCTCGCATCACACCGCATCAAGGCTTTCGAAGCACTTGTACGCTGGCGCCATCCCAGCAAGGGCCTGATCCAGCCTGCAGCCTTCCTTGCCCTTGCCGAGGACCTTGGCCTCACCCTCGCTCTCGGCGAGTGGGTGCTCGAGGAAGCCTGCATGGCAGCGCAGCAGTGGCCCCAGGACCTGAAGGTCGCCGTCAACCTCGCGCCGGCGCACTTCAAGAAGCCGGGCCTCGTCGACGCCGTGCGCCGCGCACTCGCCAATTCCGGTCTTGATCCGCATCGCCTCGAGATCGAGATCACCGAGACGGTACTCCTGCAGAATACGGTCGCCACCGTCGCAGCGCTTTACGAACTCCGCGCTCTGGGCGTGCGTGTCGTCATGGACGACTTCGGAACGGGTTACTCTTCGATCAGCTACCTTCAAAGTTTCCCATTCGACAAGGTCAAGATCGACCAGTCGTTCGTGGAAAGTGTCACGGGCAGCGCCAACTCCCTGAACATCGTGCGCGCCGTCGCAGCGCTTGCCAACGGCCTCGGCATCGAGTCGACCGCGGAAGGCGTGGAAACCCTGGAGCAGCTGGCTGCGGTCCGCGCCGAAGGCTGCACCGAGATGCAAGGCTTCCTTTCCAGCCAGCCCGTCCCAGCCGAGCAGATCCCGCTGCTTCTGCTGGAAGAGCAGCTGGCGATGCCCGACAACGCGCCGAAAGGCAAAGGCCCTCTGGCCGCATGATCCCCCTCAGGGGAGGAGCCACGGCGGAAGCAAGGACTTCAGGCTCGGCGCCTTCTGCTGCGCCTGCGGCCGCGGTTGCTGCTGGGGCTGCGGCTG
>JBDHTJ010000190.1:0-8976 GCA_039808585.1 Hyphomicrobiaceae bacterium
ATGGCCGCACATACGCAGGCCCTTCTTGCGGGAAAAGATCGAGGCGAAGCCGAAGCGCGTGAGCGCGAGCGCCTGGCTGCCCTGCAGGCACCGCCTCCGCCGCCGCCACCCGCACCGGCTGAGCCCATCGAGGCCAAGGCCCCCGAGCAGCAGGTGCCGGAGCCGAAAGTCGAAACCAAGCCCGCACCAGCCCCCGCCCCCGTGCAGCCGCCGCCGAAGGCTCCGCCTGCGCCACCGCAGCAGGCTCGCCCTGCGCCGGCGCGTCCGCCTGTGCCCGTGGCCAAGGCCGAAGACAAGCCCGTCAACATGTCGGGCTTCGTCCTGAAGGGCGGCGACGACCCGCGCCGTCCGCCGACCATCGAGACCAAGCGTCCGCCCAAGCCGTTCGAGCCGTCCAAGGGCCCCGAGGTGGTCAAGCGTGTCGAGCCGCAGGTGAAACGGCGCACCGTCGAGGCGGAAGAGACCGACGACGATCTGCGCTCGAAGAAGAAGGGCGGCCTCAACAAGCCGGTCAAGAGCCCAGTCAAGGTGGGCGACGAACGGCGCGAGCGCACCAAGCTCACGATCAACAACGCCTTCGACGAAGCCCAGCGCGAGCGCTCGCTCGCCTCGCTGAAGCGCCGTCGCGAGCGTGAAAAGCTGCGGCAGATGGGCGTGGTTCAGCCACGCGACAAGGTCATGCGCGAAGTCATCATCCCGGAGGTCATCACCATCCAGGAACTCGCCAACCGCATGACGGAGCGCTCGGTGGACGTGATCAAGCTGCTCATGCAGCAAGGCGCGATGCACAAGATCAACGACGTCATCGACGCCGACACGGCCGAGCTCATCGTGCGCGAGTTCGGCCACACGCCCAAGCGCGTGTCGGAATCCGACGTCGAGGAAGGTCTGATCGGAGCCACGGAGACCGACGAGGACGCTCTGGAATCGCGGGCCCCCGTTGTCACCATCATGGGCCACGTCGACCACGGCAAGACGTCCCTGCTCGATGCCATCCGCTCCGCCAACGTCGCAGCAGGCGAAGCCGGCGGCATCACGCAGCATATCGGCGCCTATCAGGTGTCGGTGCCAAGCGGCGGCAAGGTGACCTTCATCGATACGCCCGGCCACGAGGCGTTCACCGCCATGCGCGCGCGCGGCGCCAAGGTGACGGACATCGTCGTGCTCGTGGTCGCGGCCGACGACGGCGTCATGCCGCAAACGGTCGAGGCCATCAACCACGCCAAGGCCGCCGGTGTGCCGATCATCGTCGCCATCAACAAGATCGACAAACCGGGCGTCGACCCCAACCGCGTGCGGACCGAGTTGCTTCAGCACGAGGTAATCGTGGAGAGCATGTCGGGCGAGACGCTCGAGGTGGAAGTTTCCGCCCTAAAGCGGATCAACCTCGACAAGCTGCTGGAAGCGATCCACCTGCAGGCCGAGTTGCTCGACCTGCGCGCCAATCCGCACCGCAGCGCGGAAGGCATCGTGATCGAGGCGAAGCTCGAGCGCGGTCGCGGGCCCGTCGGCACGGCGCTCGTACAGCGCGGAACGCTTCAGGTGGGCGACATTGTCGTTGCCGGCATGGCATGGGGCCGCGTCCGCGCCCTCATCGGTGACCATGGCGAAAACGTCGACAGCGCAGGCCCATCGGTTCCCGTCGAGATCCTCGGCTTCGACAGCGCCCCGGAAGCGGGCGACCAGTTCGCCGTGGTGGAGAGCGAGGCACGCGCCCGCGAAATCACCGACTATCGCGTTCGCAAGCGGCGTCAGACGCTGGGCACTGCAGGCACTGCCCGCACACTCGAGCAGATGATGCAGCAGCTGAAAGAGGCTGGCCGCTCCGAGTTCCCGCTGGTCGTCAAAGGTGACGTGCAGGGCTCGGTGGAAGCCATCGCCGGCTCGCTCAAGAAGGCCGGCAACGACGAAGTCGAGGCACGCATCGTGCACTCGGGCGTCGGTGGCATCACTGAAAGCGACATCGCGCTCGCCAATGCCTCCAAGGCCATCGTCATCGGCTTCAACGTCCGCGCCAATGCGCAGGCGAAGGCCGCCGCCGATCAGAACGGCGTCGAGATCCGCTACTACAACATCATCTACGATCTCGTGGATGACGTTAAGAAGGCGATGTCAGGCCTGCTCGCCCCGACGGTGCGCGAGGTGTTCCTCGGCAATGCGCAGATCCTGGAAGTGTTCAACATCTCAAAGACCGGCAAGGTCGCGGGCTGCCGCATCACGGAAGGCAAGGTCGAGCGCGGCGCAAAGGTGCGCCTGATCCGCGACAACGTCGTCATCCACGAGGGCACGCTGTCTACGTTGAAGCGCTTCAAGGATGAGGTGAAGGAAGTGCCCGCCGGCCAGGAGTGCGGCATGGCCTTCGCCAACTACCAGGACATGCGGGCCGGCGACGTGATCGAGTGCTACAACGTCGAGACCATCGCCCGCTCGCTCTGAGCCGCCACGACTGCAGTTGCCCAATTTCGCGTTCCCCTCCCCTTCGCGGGAGGGGGCGTGCCGCTCTCCCGCTTCGTATCATCGAAGCGATACGGGGGCGCCCGGCAGCCGCTCACTTCGCTCCAGTTGATTGCCTTTTCGTGCCATGGCCCGTCGCACCCAAGACAAGTTCAATAAATCCGGCCAGCAAAGCGGCCCCTCGCAGCGGCAGTTGCGCGTTGCGGAACTCATCCGCCATGCCCTGGCCGAGATGCTGTCGCGTGGCGAGATCCACGACGACGTGCTTACCGGGCATCTCGTCACCGTGCCCGAGGTTCGCATGTCACCCGACCTCAAGCTCGCCACGGTCTACGTGATGCCACTCGGCGGCAAGGACGTGGCGCCGGTCCTGGAAGCGCTTGACCGCAACAAGCGCTACATCCGCGGCGAGATCAGCCACGCCGTGAACCTGAAGTTCGCCCCCGACATCCGCTTTCTCGCCGATGAGACCTTCGACGAGGCGTCCCGCATCGAAGCGCTGCTCGCTTCGGAAAAAGTGCGCCGCGACGTGGACAAAGACTGACCGGAACCTGAATCAAAATGGCACGCAGAAAGAAGGGCAACCCGGTCAACGGGTGGCTGATCCTGGACAAGCCCATCGGCATGACGTCCACGCAAGCGGTCGGCTTCGTGCGGCGCTGCTTCAATGCGCAGAAGGCGGGCCACGCGGGCACTCTCGACCCGCTTGCGACGGGCGTGCTTCCGATCGCGATGGGTGAAGCGACCAAGACGGTGCCCTATGCGGTGGATGGCGAGAAGCACTACCGCTTCACCGTGCGATGGGGGGCCGAGACCAATACCGACGACAGCGAGGGGGAAGTGGTGGCGACGAGTGCGCTGCGTCCCTCCAAGGCCGATATCCTTGCGGTCACGCCACGGTTTGTGGGCGAGATCGAACAGGTGCCTCCCGCCTTTTCCGCCATCAAGATCGACGGCGCGCGCGCCTACGACCTGGCGCGGGCCGGCGAGGAGGTGGTGCTCGACGCGCGTACTGTCGTTATCGACAGCCTCGAACTCGTGGACATGCCGGATGCGGATACTGCCGTGTTCGAGGCCCGCTGCGGCAAGGGCACCTATGTGCGGGCGCTGGCCCGCGACATGGGCCGCCTGCTCGGCTGCCATGGGCACATCATCGGCCTGCGGCGCACCGAGGTCGGTGCCTTCAAGGAAGGCGACGCCGTAAGCGTGGAAGAACTCGAAGCAGCGGCCGAGCAGGGTCCGGACGCGCTCGACATGCTTCTGAGCCCCATCGAGACGGCCCTGCGCGATCTGATCGAGCTGAGTGTCGGCCAGAACGACGCTGCCCGCCTCCTGCGCGGCCAGTCCGTGCTGATCCGCGGCCGCGACGCGCCCCACACCGCCGGCACGTCCTATGCAACCTGCAAGGGCCATCTCATCGCCGTCGGCGAGATCGAGCGGGGGGAATTGCGCCCCATTCGCGTGTTCAATTTCTCGGGTAGCACCTGAGCTTCGGCCTAAGCGGTTCGCATCCTTACACCTTTGGAGCCGTCCCGGAGCCCTGATTTTCCTCGCAATCAGGCCCGTTTCGTGTATAACGCGGCCAGCTTCGCCGCCCTGATGCGGCAAGGCCAAGCGCGACCCGGCTGGACGACATCCCGGCCATGGCCGCACCTCCGCTCTCCCACAATCAGGTTTTCTGACCGGGGGAGCCTTCACGCCAATCAGAAAGGACGACCCGATGTCGCTGTCGAGTGACCGCAAGCAAGAGCTGATCCGTGAATACGCCGGCACGAAAAACGACACCGGCTCTCCGGAAGTGCAGATCGCGCTCTGGACCGAGCGCATCAACCAGCTGACAGAGCACTTCAAGGTGCACAAGAACGACAACCATTCGCGCCGTGGCCTCCTGAAGATGGTGAGCGCGCGGCGTTCGCTTCTGGATCACCTCAAGTCCAAGGACGAGGGGCGCTACCAGAGGATCATCGAGCGTCTGGGCATCCGTCGCTGACGGCGGGCTTGCCGGATGCTTCGCTGTTGCCTCGAGGCTCGCAAGGCCAGGCGCAACGTCATCCGGCTTCCCGACAACCAGACGCTGAGCAAGTGGCGCCCGCACCGATGGGGCGCCACGCTTGCTTTTCCGGGACAGCTCAGGGCACTGGCCCAATTCCGGTGAGGCAAGACTGAAGGCGTCACGGTGACGCCGACGGACGGCCCAATGCATCGAGGATCGCACCCGCAGGAACGCGGGCCGCGGTTCGCCGGGCTGCCGAGGAGCGAAGCGCCAAGGGGCGCGTTCGACAACGAGAAACGAGACGAAGACATGTTCCAGACAAAACGCGTGGAAGTGGAATGGGGCGGCCGTAAGCTGTCGCTCGAAACGGGCCGTATCGCCCGCCAGGCCGATGCCGCTGTCGTCGCCCAGTACGGCGAGACGAGCGTGCTCGCAACCGTGGTCTTCAACAAGAGTGTGAAGCCCGGCATCGACTTCTTCCCGCTGACCGTGAACTACCAGGAAAAGACCTACGCGGCCGGCAAGATCCCGGGTGGCTTTTTCAAGCGTGAAGGCCGTCCGAGCGAGAAGGAAACCCTTACCTCGCGCCTCATCGACCGTCCCATCCGGCCGCTGTTCGTCGACGGCTTCAAGAACGAGACGCAGGTCGTCATCACCGTGCTGTCGCACGACATGGAGAACGATCCCGACATTCTCGCCATGGTGGCAGCCTCTGCCGCGCTGACGATCTCGGGCGTGCCGTTCCTGGGTCCCATCGGCGCTGCGCGCGTCGGCCTCATCGACGGGCAGTTCGTGCTGAACCCGATGATCGACGAGATGTCCTCGAGCGATCTCGATCTCGTCGTTGCCGGCACCGGTGACGCCGTGATGATGGTCGAATCGGAGGCGAAGGAACTCAGCGAGCAGCAGATGCTCGAGGCGGTGATGTTCGGCCATCGCGGCTTCCAGCCGATCATCGAGGCCATCATCAAGCTCGCCGAGAAGGCGGCCAAGGATCCCTTTGACTTCAAGGCCCCGGACAAGTCCAAGTACACGGACAAGGTAAAGGCGCTGGTCGAGGCGGAACTGCGCACCGCTTTCGCGACGCCCGAGAAGCAGAAGCGCCAGGAACTGATCAGCCAGGCCCGCTCCAAAGTGATGAAGGAGCTGCTTCCCGCCGATGCCGATGCCAACGAGAGCGTGCTTCTCGACGGCGTATTCAAAGGCCTCGAGCAGGACATCGTGCGCGGCGACATCATCAAGACCGGGCATCGCATCGATGGCCGCGACCTGAAGACCGTGCGTCCGATCCGCTCCGATGTGCACGTGCTGCCGCGGACGCACGGCTCGGCACTCTTCACGCGCGGCGAGACGCAGGCGATCGTGGTTGCGACGCTGGGCACCGGCGAGGACGAGCAGTTCGTTGATGCATTGGAAGGCACCCGCAAAGAGCGCTTCCTGCTGCATTACAACTTCCCGCCCTTCTCGGTGGGCGAAACGGGCCGCATGGGCTCGCCCGGCCGTCGCGAGATCGGCCACGGCAAGCTTGCCTGGCGCGCCGTACATCCGCTGCTGCCGTCGCAGGAAGAGTTCCCCTACACCATTCGCGTGGTGTCGGAGATCACGGAAAGCAACGGCTCGTCGTCGATGGCCACGGTGTGCGGCACGTCGCTGGCACTGATGGACGCCGGCGTTCCCTTGAAGCGGCCGGTGGCGGGCATCGCCATGGGCCTCATCAAGGAAGGCAACAGCTTCGCTGTTCTCTCCGACATCCTGGGCGATGAAGATCATCTGGGCGACATGGACTTCAAGGTGGCTGGCACCGAGAAGGGCGTGACCTCGCTGCAGATGGACATCAAGATCGCCGGTATCACCGAGGAGATCATGCGCGTCGCCCTCGATCAGGCGAATGCCGGCCGGCTGCACATCCTCGGCGAGATGGCGCAGGCGCTGACGGGTGCCCGCACGGAACTCGGCGAGCATGCGCCGCGCATCGAGACGATCAAGATCCCCGTCGACAAGATCCGCGAAGTCATCGGCACGGGTGGTTCGGTGATCCGCGACATCGTTGCGACGAGCGGCGCCAAGGTCGATATCTCGGACGACGGCACCATCAAGATCGCTGCTTCCAAGCGGGAGTCGATCGAGGCCGCGCTTGCCCGCATCCGCGGGATCACGTCGGAGCCCGAGGTCGGCCTGATCTACAAGGGCAAGGTCGTGAAGGTGATGGAGTTCGGCGCCTTCGTGAACTTCTTCGGCCCCAAGGACGGGCTCGTGCACATCTCGCAGCTGACGCAAGGCCGGCCCGAGACGGTGGGCGAGGTCGTGAAGGAAGGCCAGGAAGTCTACGTGAAGCTGCTTGGCTTCGACGATCGCGGCAAGGTGCGCCTGTCCATGAAGGTCGTCGACCAGGCGACCGGCAAGGAAATCCCGCGCGCCGAGGGCGAGCCGGAGGACACGGGCGGCAGCGATCGCCCTCCCCGGCGTGATCGCGGCGACCGCGGCAACGGCGGCCGTGACCGGGACCGCGGGGGCGACCGCCGCCGCGACCGTGGCTGAGGCCTTCATGTCTGCAGAATGACAAAAGGGCCGCCTTGGTGCGGCCCTTTCCTTTTTGCGAAACAGGGTCCGGTGGATGGCGAGCGGCGCCGGCTTGCACGGCTCGAAGCGGCTTTAGAGCCTGATCGGTTGAGATGGACGCGTCCTCGCGTCCATCGAAAGCGTGAATCAGACTCTCAATCAGGAACGTAGAGCATGTCCGAACTGCCAATTCCGATTCCAGCTAAGTCGGACATGCTCTAAGCGCCGCTCAGATCGCGCCTTCCTTCTTCGGCCCGCGAATGGCGAATGCGGCGGTGCCGACGGCCACACAGCGGCCGTCGTCGGCCGCGCACATGCGCATCTGGACGTTGGCGACCCGATTACCCACGCGCAGAACCTCCGCCGTGGCGACGAACTCATCGGCGTTGGCGGGCTCGATGTAATCGATGCGCAGGTCGATGGTCGAGATGCGGCCAAAATCCTTGAGTTGTTGCACCACATCCGCGTTCTGCGCAGCCTGTCCCATGCGCGCCAGAATGGCGATTCCGGCGATGCTATCGAGCACGGATGCGGTGACGCCGCCGTGCAGCACCTTGTACTTGGTGTTCCCGAGCATGAAATCCTGCCGGCGAAAGCGCACCTCGGCACGGCCATGCGCCACCGAGAACTTCAATCCAAGCGTCTTGCAGAACGGAATTTTCTCTTCGAACAGATGGCAGAGCGCAGTTTCGAGCACGTGGCAGTTCCCCCGAATTCCTTATGTCTGGCAGCAGCATAGGTTTTTCGTGGTGCGCAGTGACCGGTGCACGCCGTCGCAGCCTTTGCACGGACTGTGCCTGGGTCCGCGCAAGGCCAGCGCGAGATCATCGGCGAAAGCAGGAACACAAGTCCCCAGCCGGAGGTTAAAAGGGGAAACATCAACCTCCCGCACGGAGATCTCCCATGCGTATTCTCAAGTATCTTCCGCTGCTGCTCGTCTGCACGCCCGCCTTCGCGCAAGATCCTCCGAAGGCCAGCAAGGCGGAGGTGGACCGCGTCATCTCCACCATCAAGAGCGATCCCGCCAAGCTGCAACAGTATTGTACGATCGTGAAGGCTCAGAACGAATACCAGCAGGCCGACGAGCAAAAGAACGAGCAGAAGATGGTCGAGCTCGATCAACGCATCGAGACGGCGGCCAAGAGCCTCGGGCCGGATTTCGGAAAGGTGACGTCCTCCGAGCTTGACGAGGCTTCTGCCCAGGCCCTCGACGACCTCGGCTCCTCCTGCAAGTCCTGATCCGGGTGATATGCGCCAGCGTGTTCAACGATGCGCGCCTGGCGCTCCACGCTGGCTCATGACCGCCTTTCGCGAGCGCCACCCACGATTGCGGCGCGGCGTCACTGAGCGGGAAGCGCTTTCGAGACACCTATCATGCAGTCGCGGGTGACGAGTTCGGCGAGCTTGTCCTCGCTCCAGGTGTCGGAGCCGGCGGGACGCTCAGGCAAGACGAGGTAGCGCATGTCGGCATTGCTGTCGTGGACGATGAGCTTAACGTCATCCGGCAGCTTCAGCCCGAACTCCGCAAGTACGGCGCGGGGCTCGCGCACGGCGCGCGCCCGATAGGCCTTCGAAATGTACCAGGAGGGGGGCTGGCCGAGAATGGAACGCGGATAACACGAGCACAGCGTGCAGGTGATGAGGTTGTGGGTATCGGAGGTGTTCTCGACAACGACCAGCTGGGCCTCGCCGACCTTGATCTCGAGCTCTGCCGCGGCGGCCTTTCCGTTCTCGAGAAGGCGCTGTTTGAATTGCCCGTCCGTCCAGGCGCGCGCCACGATCTTAGCGCCTTGATGCACGCCGGGTGACTCGAGCTTCTCGATCTCCTTCGTCACTTCCTGATGCGCAAGAAGGTTGCGCGCGACGAGCAGGTTCTGCAACGCATCGATGATGATTTGGCCCTCGATATTGCCCGCCTCGTCCTCGATCACGAGGCTCGGATGCGCATTGGCGTGTCCGTGGTCATGGTC
>JBDHTJ010000191.1:0-8857 GCA_039808585.1 Hyphomicrobiaceae bacterium
AGCCTCATTCATGCACTGCCTCTCGTTTCATAGCGGGCGCTGAAGCTGACGCGATACGAGTGCCGCGATAGAAGGGGCTGTCCAGGTACAGATTTATGGCGAACCGGATCAGAACGCTCGCCGCGGCTGCAAGTGGCACCGCGATCAGCGTGCCAACCAGCCCGAAAAGATAGCTGAACACGAACAACGCGAAGATCAGCCACACGGGATGCAGCCCGATCTTCTGCCCCACCAGACGCGGTGACAGGAACGCCGTGTCGATGGCGATGCCGGCCGAGAGCACGGCCACCACCTTGACCAGAACCGCCACGCTGGGTCCGTGCTGCACGAGTGCAAGCGCCACCGCCGTGATCAGCCCGACCAGCCAGCCGATCACAGGCACGAAGGCCAGCAACCCTGTCGTCAGTCCCACCAAGAGACCATAGTTGATCCCTGCCCAGCTCAGGCCCAGCGCGTAGAACAGGCCAAGCACGATGCAGATGGCGCCCTGCCCGCGGATGAAGGCCGCCACCGCGCCGTTGATGTCCACCGCCAGCTTGCGGATAACGTCGGCGTGGTCGCGCGGCAGCGCATCGTCGATCCGCGACAGCATCGCGTGCCAGTCGACGATCAGGTAGAACACGACCACCGGCGTGATCAGGAACAGCGCGACGAAATTCACCACCGCCAGTCCGCCGCTCAGAAGCGAAGTCACCACCGCCGCAACCGTACTGCCCCAGTTTTGCGAAAGCCCGTCGACGCCCTTGCTCAGCGCGCTCTTGAGGTTGGGGAAGTTGGGGCCGAGCCAGGAGTGCGCGAAGTCCTCGGCATTGGTGCGCAGCTTGGCAAGCTCCGTCGGCAGGCTGGCCGCGAACTGGCGGATCTGCTCCAGCATCAGCGGCCCAAGGAAGATCACCGCCAGCGTGATGATCACGCCCGCGATGCCTACGATCACGGTCGCTGCCAGGGCGCGCGGCAGGCCGAGCCGCTCCAGCAGATCCGCGAGCGGGTTCAGAAAGTAGGCGATGACGATGGCAGCGACGAACGGCAGCAGGATGTCTTTCAGCGCCGCCACGGTCAGCAGCACGACGACGAGCGCTGCGAGCCAGAACAGAAGCTGCTTCTCAACGCGCATGACCTGGGGCCTCCCTGCCGAGCAGTCTCTGCGCGCCCGGATGCGGGCGCAGCGGCTCAGCTGCCAGTCATATGCGTAAACCAAGCCCGGAGGTAGGCCGCCAGCGATAGCAGCGTCAGTGTTCCCGTAATCCACACCAGCGCCGTGCGCACCACCCCGAGCCCCAGGCCGAAGGCCGCGTCCGCCAGCACCGCGGCCACCAGCACGATCTGGAACAACGTGTTGATCTTGCTCACGGCAAGGGGCTTGATCTCCACCGGTTGGTCCATCAGCCACGACACCATCACGGCGAGCACGATGAGGATGTCACGGCTCACCACCGCGAGCACCAGCCACAGGGGCAGCTCTTTCGCCACGCCCAGCGCGAGAAACAGGCTCACCAGCAAGAGCTTGTCAGCCAGCGGGTCCAGCACCGCGCCGAGTTCGGTGCGCCAGTCGAAGCGCTTGGCCAGGTAGCCATCGAGGGCATCACTGGCGCCGGCCGCCACGAAGACATAGAAGGCCGTCTGCATCTCGCCCGAGATCAGCAGCCAGAAGATCACCGGCACGGACATCACCCGTGCGATCGTGATGAAGTTTGGGATGTTGAGCTTCAAGTCTTCAGGCCGTTGTTTCCGTTCGGTGCCCCTTGGATGAGCAGGTCGTCATCGTGCTGACAGTACCCACGTCCCACTGTTGTTTTTCAGGCTAAGCCCTTGCACGTCGAGCGCCTGGGTCAGCCGTTGTGGTCCCTCCGGATAGCGGAACGTGACGCGCGCCCCCCGCGCTGACAGCCCCGCTACGTCGAGGTCCTGGATGCCCGGCGTCGCCGCCAGTCTGCGGCTGATGTCCTGCCACTCGGCCATGCCCCGGAATTCGACTGAAACCATCATCGTCCCGGCCTGTGGCGCTGCGGCTGCCGGTGCCGGACCGGGCCCAGGCCCCGGCAAAGGGGCAGGCTGCGGCGCGAAGCCTGCCGGCGCCGAAGGCGTAGGCCGGGGCATTTGCGCGGGCGGAGGGTTGGCCGCCACCGAGCCCGCCGCGGCAATGGCTTTCCAGCGTCCCTCCAGGATGCCCATGGAGACGACGCCAGCAAGTTCGGAGGCATAGTTCGGATCGCCTGCATCGATCCGATACGACCGTTTCAGCGTGAAGGCTCCAACGGCATCGCGCCCCGCCAGCGTCACCGAAAGCTTGCGTCCCTTGGGCTCGGGCTCTGCCAGGGCCACCACCACGAGTTCGCTGTTGACCGCCGCCACCAGGCTCCGGATCGCGTTGCCGTCACCCGCCGCAAGCTGGGCGAGAGCCTCCGGCTGCATGCCGGCCTTCAATGGCACGAGCTTCACCGGCGACAAGGCGTGCTCGAGATCGAGCCCCTTCCACGCCGCCGTCCACTGCGGGTCGTCCTTGGGAGGCTGCCCCGCCGCCGCCCGCCACACCGGGATCACCACGGCCGCTGGCGCCTGCTCTTCCACGAACGGCAGGCCTTCCTGCTGCAACAGGTTGCGAATGGCCCGCGGCTGGAACGAGAAGTCGAGGCTTGCGATGTAGTCCGTAGCCGAGTTCCGCTCTGCCCGCACCCTGATGCCTTCGATGAGATCACCGGGTTTCGCCACGCGCACGGTCCGCAGCCGCGCATGCGCCGTCACGGGTACCAAGCGCTTGAGGAGAGAGCGGAATGCGGCCTGCTGCCCATCGGCCAGCGCCCGTTCCTTTGCCGCCACCGCGTTGTCCGCGCGGGCTTCGACAGGGTAGTTGCCGATCGTAAAGACCGCGTCGCTGGGTGCAGCCTGCGCCGGCAGCGCGAGAAGCACCGTGCCAGCTAGGGCACAGATGCGCGCCAGCGTGCCGCGAGCCAGGGCGAGGGGATCGATTGTCCGTCTCTTCAGCATGACCCCTGCCATGAACCGTACGGCGCCTTGCGTCAAGGGCGCGGCCTTTCTCCACAGCGCAGGCGACCGGACGAGGATCGAATTGCCGTCCCTTGCCCTGCCTGCTATGCCGCAGGCAATCCTAATGGATTTACGGGCGAAATTGGGGTCGCGAGCAGCACTTCCGGCCGCCCGAGGCGAGGCGAAGATGTCCAACCCCGAAGCGGGCCGCAGCACCATTTCCTATCGCGACGCCGGCGTGGATATCGATGCCGGCAACGCCCTCGTCGAGGCCATCAAGCCTTTGGCCAAGGCCACCCGCAGGCCGGGAGCAGATGCGGCGCTGGGGGGGTTCGGCGCGCTTTTCGACCTGAAGGCCGCTGGCTTCAAGGATCCCATTCTCGTCGCCGCCAATGACGGTGTCGGCACCAAGCTCAAGATCGCCATCGACACCGGCCAGCATGCCACCATCGGCATCGATCTGGTTGCCATGTGCGTGAATGACCTGCTCGCACAGGGTGCCGAGCCGCTCTTCTTCCTGGACTACTTCGCCTGCGGCAGGCTCGACGTGGCAACCGCCCGCAGCGTCGTCTCCGGCATCGCCGAAGGCTGCAAGCAGGCCGGTTGCGCGCTCATCGGCGGCGAGACCGCCGAAATGCCGGGCATGTACGCGGCCAAGGATTATGACCTTGCGGGCTTTGCCGTTGGCGCGGTGGAGCGCGGCGAGATCCTGCCTCGCCCAGACGTTGCGGCCGGCGATAGGCTGATCGGTCTCGCCTCTTCGGGTGTGCATTCCAACGGCTACTCGCTCGTACGCCGCCTCGTCGCGGAGGAGAAGCTGGCGTGGGACGCGGCTGCGCCTTTTGCACCCGCCCAGTCGCTCGCAGAGGCCTTGCTTGCCCCCACCCGCATCTATGTGAAGCCCGTCCTCGCCGCCCTCAAGGCCGCGGGCGGCATCAAGGCGCTGGCCCACATCACCGGCGGCGGCCTTTCGGAGAACCTGCCGCGCGTGCTGCCGGATGGGCTCGGCGCCCATGTCGATCTCTCCTGCTGGCAGGCCCCCGCCGTCCTCGGCTGGCTGGCCCAGGCCGGCCGCCTCGATGACGAGGAGATGCTGCGCACCTTCAATTGCGGCATCGGGCTGGTACTCGTCGTCTGCGCCGCTCGGGCGGATGCGGTCATCGAGGCGCTGCGCGCAGCCGGCGAAACCCCGCTCGAGATCGGCGTCATCGAGCCCGGCCGAGGCGTCAAATCGCAGGCCAAGGGCAAGGGCGAATCGGAAGCTGTGCACTACACGGGTAGCCTGGAATTTGCCTCATGAGCGGCGCCGCGCGCATCCCCGTCGCCGTTCTCATTTCGGGCCGCGGCAGCAACATGAAGGCCCTCGTGGAGGCCGCCCGGGCCCCGGGCTACCCGGCCGAGATCGTCCTCGTCATCTCCAACCGGCCCGATGCGGCAGGTCTCACCTGGGCGCGCGACGCCGGACTGCCCACCGCCGCCATCGACCACAAGGCATTCCCTTCGCGCGAGGCCTTCGATGGCGCCATCCATGCGGCGCTTGTCGCCTCCGGTGCCCAGTTCGTTGCCCAGGCCGGCTGGATGCGCATCTTAACTCCTGGATTCGTTGAGAAATGGGTGGGAAGGCAGATCAACATCCACCCATCGCTCCTGCCCCCCTTCAAGGGTCTGCATCCGCAGCGCCAGGCGCTCGAGGCCGGGGTGCGGGTCTCCGGCGCAACGGTCCACTTCGTCACCCCCGAACTCGACGCCGGCCCCATCATCGCGCAGGGCGTCGTGCCGGTGATACCGGGCGACACGGAAGAATCGCTCGCTGCGCGCATCCTGCCCGTCGAGCACCACATCTATCCCCTCGCCCTCTCCCTCGTCGTGAGCGGCAAGGCCCGCCTCGAGAACGGCCGGGTTGTGCTCCAAACCCCCATTAACCAGGGGCAGACCCTGTTGTCGCCAGACATGCAGTAAGTTTGCTAAGCCGCATCAGATCAGAATAATTCGCGTCCGTGCGGCAGTATCGAACATGGACAGCTCGAAAAGGTGGGTGATACCTCTGCCCCAGGTTGAGGACATCGAGTGCCACCGCCGCCCAGATCGGCCTGATGGTCAGTTGCCGGCGCGCCTCGGTTGCCCTTCAGTTCGGGTTGCAGGGGGAATTCTTCTTGGCGCGGGTCGTGCGCCCGTGCACCATCCCTTCCGCCCGGATTTATCAGCTTGGCACCTTTCCACGTGCGCCAAGCGCATTCGCGGAGCCTGCCTATGACAGCGCCTGTCTCCCACATCGATCAGCTGGGTGAAGAATCCTCCATCTGGTTCAAGCTGACCCCTCTCGCGAAGGGTCCGCACAACCCGATGAAGATCCTGATGCAGATGGCGGAGCGCTATGGCGGCGTCATCCCGATCAACATGGCCAATCAGCGCGTCGTGCTGCTCACGGAGCCGGAGCACTTCAAGCGCGTGTTCGTCACTAAGGCGGACGACTACATCAAATACTTCGACGGCCTGAAGCCGATCTTCGGCAAGGCCATGATCACCCACGACGGCGCCCTGTGGCAGAAGATTCGGATGCCGCAGCAGCCGGCCTTCCACCCCGACATGTTCGTCGAGTATGTGCCCTATTTCCTGCAGGCCATCCGCACGAAGATGGACACCTGGGCAAAGCTCGCCCAGACGGGTGAGTCCTTCGAAATGGTCGAGCAGACGTGGACGCTCGCTGCCGACATGATCTGCAAGGCGCTGTTCGACCGTGACATGCCTTTCAATCCGCACTTCGTCTTCAAGTGCGTGAAGCTTTACACAGACGTCATGAACCACAAAGCCGTGCGCGATAAGAAGGTCGCCGGCGAAGAGTTCGACGTATCGGAAGAAACGGTTGCCAAGGCGGTTGAGACCTGGGCCGGCGTGATGCCGCAGGTGCTCGCAGCCGATCCGCGCGAGCATCGCGAACGCACGCTTCTGAAGATGATCGAAGCCGCTGTCGCCGATCCATCGATCCCCGAGTTCGACCAGCAGCAAGCCCTCGACGAGTTGAAGCAATATCTCTGGGCCGGCACCGAAACGACGGCGCTGACGCTCGCCTGGGCCATGTACGAGGTTGCAAAGCGTCCCGAGGCGCGCGAGCGCATTCGTCGCGAGGGCCTCGAGGTTTATGGCGACCGCGAGCCCACAGCCGCGGATTACTCGGCGCTGGCCTACACCCGCGCCGTGATCCAGGAGACGATGCGCGTCTATCCGCCGATCTGGATGTTCGTCCGCGTCGCTGCCAAGCCTGACGTCATCGACGGCAAGGAAATTCGTCCTGGCGATCGCGTGGCCCTGTTCTCCTATGGCGTGCACCACAGCGCGAAGTACTGGGAAGACCCTGAAGAGTTCCGCCCCGAGCGCTGGCTGGGCGATGCTGCCAAGAAGCGCAAGCCCTACACCTATCTGCCTTTCGGTGGCGGCAAACGCTCCTGCATCGGCGGCGCCATGAGCCAGGTGGAGAACACGCTGGCCCTCTCCATCCTGCTCCGCCGTTTCCGGCCCGAGTACGTTGGCAAGGAGCCTCCGGGCATCAACGCCACGGTCACGCTCACGCCAAAGGGCGGGCTGCCCTTCCGGATCCACGAGCTGAACTAACACTGTCCTTCGAAAGCCCCAGCCCAAAGCCGGGGCTTTTGAATTTCAGGCAGCCGTGCACGCAGGCACTTTCCAACAGCGCCCGCAGGGCAAGCGCGTACGGCTTGTTGCCCAAATTGCTACGTTATAACGTCCAGGGCTAATCGTGATCGCGGCGCAGAGCCTGCTTGCGGTGGCCCTATCCGTGCCGCACATCGCCGCCGAAGTCTGCCAATGAATGAGTGAGAAAGGACGCATGCCAATGCAGATCCGCCCCGCCTTCTTCCTCGCCGCTTCCCTGGCGCTCGTTGCAGCGCCCGGGCTTGCATGCGCCCATGGCAAGCACGCCAAGCAGGAGAAGCACGAGGAGCATGCCGCGCATCAGCATGGCCATGGCCGCTTCAATCTCGCCATCGAGAAGCAATCCGTTCTCATCGAGCTGGAGATCCCGGCAAACGACATTGTCGGCTTCGAGCACGAGGCCAAGACCGACAAGGACAAGGCCGCAGTCGCGGCTGCTAAAGCCAAGCTTGGCGATCCCCTGCGCCTCTTCGGCATCCCAAAGGCTGCCGAGTGCAAGCTGGACAAATCAGAGATCACCATCGAAACCGGCGAGGAGGCCCTGGAGCAGAGCCAGAAGGAGCCGCCAGCCAGCAAGCCATCCGAAAAGCCGGCCCATGCAGAATTCCACGCCCAGTACACTCTTCAGTGTGCCAAGCCCACCGAACTGAAGGCGCTCGACTTCGCCTTCTTCAAGGAATTCCCGAACGCCGTGGAACTCGAGGTCTTCGTGCTGGGCGAGAAGGGGCAGATGAAGGGCGAGGCTTCCCGCAAGTCCCCGAAACTTGCCATCAAGGGTGTCAGGTGAAGGCCGGCGTTGAGAGCATGCCGCAGGCCCAGGCCGCCTCCCGCGCCGCGTCCGACGCGGTCGGCAACCCGATCGTTCGGGTTTCCGAGCTTGCCTACGCCTGGCCCGGCGCCGGCGGCTTCTCGCTTGACGTAAAGGCTTTCTCCTTGCCGGCGCGCCGCTGCGTTCTCCTGCTCGGTCCCTCCGGCAGCGGCAAGTCGACCTTCCTCAGCCTGCTTTGCGGCATTCTGGCCCCCGCGTCCGGTCGCATCGAGATACTGGACAAGGATCTGTCGAAGCTTTCTCCCTCGGGCCGTGATGCCTTCCGGGCCGAGCACATCGGCGTCATCTTCCAGATGTTCAACCTGCTCCCCTACGCGAGTGTGCTCGACAATGTCGTATTGCCGCTGAGCTTCGCGCCGCGGCGTCGCGACCGCGTCGCACGTGCCGGCGGCCCTGCGAAGGAGGCGATGCGCCTGTTGTCGCGCCTGGGGCTTCCTGAAGAGCTGGCCCATGGACGCTCCGTGTCCAATCTCAGCGTTGGCCAGCAGCAGCGTGTTGCCGCCGCACGCGCCCTCATCGGTGCACCTGAGCTCATCGTCGCCGACGAGCCCACTTCCGCGCTCGACCGCGACCGCCAGGCAGCCTTCCTCGACCTTCTGTTCGAACAGGTGCGCGAGGCAGGCACCACCCTGATCATGGTCAGTCACGACGAGACGCTTGCTTCCCGCTTCGACGAGGTCCTGCGGCTCGATCGCATCTTGAGCCCTCATAGCGGCGCCCCGGCATGATCATTCCCAAGCTCGCGTTGCAATCCCTGCGCAACCGCTGGCTCACGGCGCTACTCACCGTGCTCGCCATCTCGCTCAGCACGGGCCTGCTGCTGGGCGTTGAGAAGGTGCGCACGGGAGCGCGGCAGAGCTTCGCCGATACCATCTCCGGCACCGATCTCATCGTCGGCGCGCGATCCGGCGCCATCCAGCTTCTGCTCTATTCGGTGTTTCGCATCGGCAATGCCACCAACAACATCGGCTGGGCGGCCTACGAGGACATCGCACGCCATCCCGATGTCGCCTGGACGGTGCCGCTCTCCCTGGGCGACAGCCACAAGGGGTTCCGCGTGCTTGGCACCAAGCCCGATTATTTCACGCGCTACAAGTTCCGCGGCACGCAGGCCCTGAGTTTCGCCTCCGGCAAGCCCTTCGATGACCTGTTCGACGCCGTGATCGGCGCCGATGTCGCCCGTGCCCTCGGCTACCGCGTCGGCGATCCCATCGTGTTGGCCCACGGCCTCGGCTCCGTGTCGTTCGTGGAGCATGGCGACAAGCCCTTCCGCATCGCCGGCATCCTGGAAAAGACCGGAACCCCCGTTGACCGCACTGTGCACGTCAGCCTCGCCGGCATCGAAGCCATCCACGTCGACTGGCAGAGCGGTGC
>JBDHTJ010000192.1:0-8765 GCA_039808585.1 Hyphomicrobiaceae bacterium
GGGCCACAACCAGACAGATGCAGCCAGTTCCTTCTGAAACCGCGTGTTTCACAATCCATCGCGCGGGCACCTTCACTGATCGAACGGCAATGCCTTTCGATCTGCCGGCAATCATTCAGGTTTCGCAGTCAGCCTGTACTCCCCCGGATCTCTGGTCTGACTGCGATCGGGATCGAGATTGGTTCGTCCGCATTTTCTACCAGCAATCGCAAAACGAGTTCACCTGTCCTACGGCCGATATCGAGAGCGTCGACGGCGACGGTTGAGATCGACGGAGTCGCGCAACGCGAGATCTCGAAATCGCCAAAGCCCGCGATGGCGATATCTTCGGGAACGCGCAGGCCGGAAACTTGGCACTCGCTCAATGCGCCGAAGGCCGCGGGGTCCGATACGCACAACACCGCGTCCGTCCGCGGCCAGCGATCGAGCACCTGGCGCATGGCTTCGCGCCCCTGCATCATATTGATGGGCGGCACTGCGCCGGCAATCTGCCGCGACGGATCTAGACCGACGCGCCGCATGGCATCCTGAAAGCCTTTTCGCCGCTGCGCGCCGCGGGTGCCCTTGTCGTCGGCCTCTCCGATATAAACAATGTGCCGCCGCCCGGTCGCAATCAAATGCACCGTCATGTCCGCCGCAGCCTTGCGGTTGGAGAAGCCCACGACATGCTGAATAGGGCGGGGTGGCTTCTCCCAGATCTCCACGACCGGGATGCCGCTGTGCTCGAGCAGCTTGCGGGCGCGCGGCGTGTGGCTGTCGTAGGTGACGATGATGGCCTCCGGTCGCCGCTCCAACATCATCTCGATCAGATATTCCGACTGCGCGGCGCTATAGCCCGTGTAGCCGAGCAGCACCTGAAGGCCTGCCGGATTGAGGACTTCCTGCAGCCCCGTTGCCGTCTCGGCGAAATGCGGGTTGTTGAGCGATGGAACAAGCAGGCTCGCAAAACCCGACTTCTGCGAAGAGAAACTGCCCGCGAGCCTGTCGGGCACGTAGCCAAGCTCATCGACCTTGCGCAGGATGAGACGGCGCGTCTCGGGCGATATCCGGCCGTTGCGCTTGAGCGCCCGCGACACCGTCATGGCTGAAACTCCTGCGGCCCGCGCGACGTCGATCATTTTGATGCGTTTCATGCCCCCCGCCCGACGCGTGTGTAGCGATCACCTATACCGCATTGCACGGTTGAATGCCTCCTGAGCCATCAAGCAGGATGACAAGGGGAGAACGCCCGTGCTAGCAATCATGGTATCGATAACACAAACTCGAACCAGCTCCGTCTGGAATCGAGTCGCAGAGGAAACGGGAAACTCAATCGCGCAAGCGCGAGCCCCAAGGGAGATCGACCATGCAAGCAACGCGCCGCAGCGTTCTGAAGACCATTGCCGCTAGCGCAACAGCGGTCGCCATGCCCTCGTACCTGCGGGCGCAGGGGCAAGGCTGGTCGAAGCTCAAGGGCCAGACCATCGTCGTGAATTGGCCGGCGCATCCGCACTATGCTGTGGCCAAGAAGCTTCTGCCGGAGTTCACGGCCGCGACGGGCATCAAGGTTGAACTCGACGAGATGCCTTACCTTCGCCTGAAGGACGCGCAGGTCCTGCAGATGGGCAAGCCGAAGGGCGACTACGACGTTTGCGTCTACGTCATCATGTGGAAGACCGAGTACGTGCAGCGCAAGTTCCTGGCGGAGCTGGAGCCGATGTTCCAGAACCCGGAATTGGCCATGCCCGACTACGACCGCGGCGACATCATCAAGGGCTACTACGAGGGACTGGGCCTCGTCGGCGGTCCGCGCGGCTATCTGCCGGGTGCCGGCGCAAAGCTCTACGGCATTCCCTACGGCGCCGAGTGCTCGGTGCTCGCCTACCGCAAGGACATCCTCTCCAAGCACAATCTCAGCGTCCCGAAAACCTACGATGACCTGCTGGCCGCGTGCCGCGTGGTGAAGCAGAAGGAGCCTGGCATGGGAGGGCTTTCCTCTCGCGCACAATCCGGGCACCAGGTCACTGCCGGCTGGCTGCTGCATCTGACGCCGTACGACGGTCTCGTCATCGACGACAAGTACATGCCCCGCGTCGCGGACGATGCCGCGCTGAAGGCAACCTCCGTGTTCAAGGAGATCATCGACACGGGCCCCACGGGCGGTGCGTCCTTCGATTTCGGCCAGATGATGAACGCGTTCCTTCAGGGCCAGTCCGCAATGTATCTCGACACGATCTCGGTGTTCGGGCCGGCGCTCGACCCGGGGCGCTCGAAAATCGCCGATACGGTGGGCTATGCCGTGCATCCCAAGGCCGCCAAGTACTCCGGCGAGCTCGGCGGATTCGGCATGGCGATCCCGAACAACTCGGAGCGGAAGGAAGCAGCCTTCGCCTTCATCCAGTGGATGACCGCCAAAGCGCAGGACGTGAAGGCGGCTGCAATCGGGGGGCAGCCCATGCGGCTATCGACGCTTGATCATCCTGACGTGAAGAAGATCTATCCCGTCGACGTCTACAAGGAGTGCCTGCAGATCTCCAATCCCGACTGGCGTCCGATCATCAACGAATGGACTGAGATCTCGGAAAAGGTCCTCGGCGTGCATCTCTCGGAGATCATCACCGGCAAGGCGGAGATCAAACCTGCGATGAACGACGCCGCCGCCAAGATCAAAGCGATCTGCGAGCGCGCCGGATACTACAAGACCTGATATTTCTCTTCTCTCGCAGCCGGCACCTTGCCGGCTGCGTTCTTTGGATACTGCGATCGCGGCCCGAAGCCGTTCAGGATCGGCGAGACCAGACCACCCCATGTCGTCACTTCAGCCAGGCCAGAGCCGCACGGTTCCCTATTTGTTTGCGTTGCCCGCGATTGCGGTGATGGCGATCGGGCTTTTCTATCCGGTCTACGAGACGCTGCGGCTGTCGGGATACGAGGTACGCCTGGGCGAAACCCCGACGCCGCAAGCATTCCGCGGCATCACCATCTTCCTCGAGGTGCTGTCGGACCCATCGGTATGGGCGTCGATGGTGACGACGCTGAAGTTCGCAACGATCGTCGTCGCCGTAGAACTCGTGGTAGGCGTAGGGCTTGCGCTGATGCTCGAAGGAAAAATCCCCGGCATGAGCACTTTGCGCACGATCTTCGTGCTGCCGATGATGATCGCACCCGTCTGCGTCGGTCTCATCTGGCGTTACATGTTCGATGTCAATGCCGGGCCAATCAATAGCTGGATCGCACCGGTGGGCTGGAAGCCCGCGTGGCTGGCTGATAGCGATCTCGCCTTCTTCGCCGTCTGCGTCACCGATATCTGGCAGTTCACACCCTTCGTTTTCATCATGGCTCTGGCCGGCCTGCAGGGGATCGACAATTCCCTGGAGGAAGCCGCGCGCGTGGATGGCGCCCGGCTGTGGCAGATCATCTGGTACATCAAGCTGCCTCTGCTCATGCCCATTCTCATGATCACGCTGCTGATGCGCTTGATCGACGCATTGCGCGGGCTCGAAGTCGTCTACGCGATGACCAATGGTGGCCCCGGGCTCGCGACGGAACTCTTCTCGCTCCACATCTACAAGAGCGCCTTCGTCACACAGCGTATGGGGCATTCGGCCGCGCTGTCGGTTTGCCTGCTCTTGGTCACGACGGCGCTCAGCGCGGCGCTGCTTGCAATCAACAACCCCCTGCGGCGGGGGCACGGCTGATGAGCCCTGCCTCCACCAACCGCGCGCACAAGCTGCTGCAGATGGCCGTCGCGTGGCTACTCGCGCTATTTGTGCTGGTGCCCATCGCTGTCATGGTCGTGACGTCGTTCAAGACGCAACGCCAGATCTTTGACAGCGGCTTTTCGTTCTTCTTCTCGCCGACGCTGGATAACTATCGCAACCTGCTCGAGGGGCGGTTCCTCGGCTATGTCGGCAACAGCATCATCGTGGGCCTCGTCTCCACCATTGCCACCTTAGTCTTTGGCACGATGTGCGCCTACGCGCTGTCGCGGTTTCAATTCCCCGGACGGAGTGGTGTCGCTTGGAGTACCCTTCTCCTGCGCACCGTCCCCCCCGCGGTGCTCGCAGTGCCGATCTACTTCATCTGGAACCGCATCGGTCTCGATGGGCTCACCGGTCTCATCATTGTCTACGTGGCGCTGAACCTACCCTTCACGATCTGGCTGCTCTACGGGTTCATCGAGCAGGTCCCGCGTGAACTCGAGGAAGCCGCTTCCGTCGATGGCTGTGGGCCGTTCCGCTGCTTCTTTCTGTTGATCCTGCCGCTGTTGCTGCCGGGCCTCGCGGCAGCGGGGATCTTTACGTTCCGCATCGCCTGGAACGAGCTCGTTCTATCCTCGATCCTCACCAACCGGTCAACGCGCACCCTACCTTACGCCGTGTTCCTGTTCATCAAGGACACCGGCATCGACTGGGGCGAGCTGATGGCGGCCGGCGTGCTGATCGCCATCCCGCCGCTGATCTTCACCTTCATGGCCGCGCGCCAGATCATCACCGGTCTGACGTCGGGCGCTGTCAAAGGCTGAGTGCGAACACGAAAGGAGAGCCGCATGCCGTATCCTAGGAAAGAGCTCGACATCTTCCAAGACGCCTCGATCAGCGAGCATGGTGCTTGGTTCGGGAAATCGCTGCCGATCAGCCGCGAGGCGATGCTCAAGAACGTGTTCCGGTTCGGCGCCATGCCTGACAGCGATCGCGCGTTCATCGACGCCGTCATGCCGGGGCACAACCGCATCCTGATGGGCGCCCTCGGCCGCGGCACCAGTGACGAGAACCTGAAGCCGCAGGTGGAGACGGCGGAGAACTACCACATCGATTTCATCAAGGCCGAGCCCGGCAACGGCGCGGCGCTGCATTCGCACGACACTGAGGAGACCTTCATCTGCCTCACCGGCCGCTGGCGTGTCACGTGGGGCAATACCGGCGAGGAGAGCGTCGAACTCGGCTATCTCGACGGAATCTGCTGCCCGCCCGGCGTGATGCGGTCGTTCTCGAACATCTCCGGCGAGACGGCGCTGCTGCTCTCGATCCTGGGTGGCAAGGAGCCCGGTCACGTCGTGTGGTCATCCGCGATCCACGAGAAGCTGGAAAAAGCCTACAAGTAGGGCGGGGCGCACACCCACTCCGTGACCATGCTCGACTGGCTGCTGACACCGATCGACGCGACGAGGCCTCATCATGTTGAGGGGCTCGTCGCATGGCACGCGCGCTTGATGGTGCTGGCCTGGGCAGTGTTGCTGCCTGCAGGTGTCTTCACGGCACGCTTTCTCAAGATCACGCCGCGGCAGGATTGGCCGCGCGTGCTGGATAACAAGACGTGGTGGCGGTTGCACCTCGCGTTGCAGTATACAGGCGCTTTGGCTGTCCTGAGCGCGCTCGCTCTGATCGTCTGCGGCGGGCCGCATCCACGCGGCACGCACGCGCTTCTGGGCTGGACCGTGGTGGTGCTCACGGCGGCACAAGTTGCAAGTGGTCTGCTGCGCGGCTCAAAAGGCGGTCCAACCGCTCCACGCGCAGATGGCGCCCTCGATGGCGACCACTACCTGATGACACGGCGGCGGCGCCTGTTTGAATACGTCCACAAGTCCGCAGGCTATATCGCCTTGCTCCTCTCCATCGCGGCGATCCTCAGCGGCCTATGGCTTGCCAATGCGCCGAAGGGCATGTGGTCTGTGATCGCGCTGTGGTGGCTGCTGATGCTTTGCGCAGGCGTGGTCATGCAACGGAAGGGGCACGCAGTCGATACCTATCAGGCCATCTGGGGGCCGGACCCTTCGCTTCCCGGCAACCAGGTGCCGCCAATCGGGTGGGGCATCCGGCGACGAACCGGCACACGAGGAGCAGAATGACAGACTATCGCATCATGGATGCCCGCTTCGGCAGCCTGATCATCGGGCATGCGAAGCTCGAGAAGCTCTGGACAGGCGGGCGCTGGGTCGAAGGGCCCGTGCACGTGCCGGCGGGGCGCTACGTTCTGTTCTCGGATATCCCCAACGACCGGATCATGCGCTTCGATGAAACGAACGGGGTCGTTTCCGTGTTCCGTGAGCCCTCGCGCAATGCCAACGGCAACACACTGGATCTGCAGGGTCGGCTCGTCACATGCGAACATCGCAGCCGCAGCGTCACGCGCACGGAGCACGACGGGCGCGTGACCACGCTCCTGGACCGCGTCGGCGGAAAGCGGCTCAATTCGCCCAACGACGTCGTGATCGCATCGGACCATGCCATCTGGTTCACGGATCCGACATACGGGATCGACAGCGACTACGAGGGCGACGCGGCGGCCGAAGAGATTGGCGCCTCGAACGTCTATCGCATCGATCCACAGACGGGCGAAGCGCGCACCATGATCACGGAATTGCTCCGACCGAACGGGCTGTGCTTCTCGCCTGACGAGAAGACCCTCTACGTCAGCGACACCGGCGCCACGCATGACCATGCGAGGCCCAAGGCCATCCATGCCTTCCGCATCGCGGCGGATCATTCGGCCACGCGCCGGTCTCAGGCCTTCGCCGTTTCCAATGCCGGCTTTTTCGACGGCTTCCGCTGCGATACGCATGGCAACGTATGGGCCTCCACCGCGGAGGGCGTGCGCTGCTACGCGCCGGATGGCAGCCATATCGGTACAATCCTGGTACCGGAGCTGGTGTCGAACCTCTGCTTCGGCGGCACGAAGAAGAACCGGCTCTACATCACCGCGCAGACGTCGCTCTATGCCATCTATCTGAACACGAAGGCGCCCCGGTTGCTTTGAGACCGGGCGGCAAAACGTGCCAACGCTGGTAGAAAGACACCGGGCTCACAAACGCAAGAGGCTATGGACATGTCGCCGTTCGATCTCACGGGCCGCACGGCTCTCATCACCGGGGCCTCGCGCGGGCTTGGTCGCGCAATCGCGGAAGGGATGGCGAAGGCCGGCGCACGGGTAATCATCAATGGCGTGGACGCCGGGCGGGTGGCTTCGGCGGTCAAGGACCTGCAGGCTGCCGGCTTCGATACGCGCGGCATGCCGTTCGACGTGACGGACGAAGCGGCCGTACTGGCCGCCTTCAACACGCTCGACGGCGAAGGGATCGCCGTCGACATCCTCGTCAACAACGCCGGCATTCAGCTGCGAAAACCGTTCGTCGAGTTCACGACCGAAGAATTCCGCAAGGTTCTGGATGTCGACCTCACCAGTCTCTTCGTGGTGGGACGCGAAGCTGCCAAGCGCATGATCCCGCGCAAGCGCGGCAAGATCATCAATATCGGATCGCTGGGCAGCGAAATGGCGCGCCCGACCATCGCCGCGTACACGACCGCCAAGGGCGGTGTCCGCAATCTCACGCGCGCAATGGCGGTGGAACTGGCTGCGCATGGCGTGCAGGCCAACGCCATAGGGCCCGGCTACATGCTGACGGACATGAACAAGGCGCTCGTCGAAAACGCAGAGTTCAATCAGTGGCTGATGTCGCGCATTCCAGCGAAGCGGTGGGGCAACCCGGATGAGCTTGTGGGCGCGGCGGTCTTCCTCGCCTCACCGGCCTCCGACTACGTCAATGGCCAAATCATCTACGTCGATGGCGGCATGTCGGTCACAATGTAGCTTGGCCGCTCAGCATCACAGGAGCCTCATCATGCGCGCCGTCGTCATCCATGCGCCGAAGGATCTTCGGATCGATACAGTTCCGGACGCGCTGCCTGGGCCGGACGAGGTGCGCGTGCGCATTGCAGCCGGCGGGATCTGCGGCTCAGACCTGCACTACTTCCATCATGGCGGCTTCGGTACCGTCCGTATCAAGCAGCCGATGACACTGGGCCATGAGATCGCGGGTGTCGTGGCGGAGCTGGGCGCTAACGTGCGCAGCCTGAAGCCTGGGCAGCGCGTCGCCGTCAATCCCAGCCAGCCTTGCGGGTCGTGCCTGCATTGCCGCGAGGGCTTGCGCAATCATTGCCTCGACATGCGGTTCATGGGCTCGGCGATGCGGATGCCACATGTACAGGGCGGTTTCGCCGAAAGCCTGATCGTGCCGGCCTATCGCGCGGTGCCCGTTCCAGATCATCTTTCGCTCGGCGAGGCTGCTGTCGCGGAGCCGCTATCGGTCTGCTTGCATGCGGCGAAGCAGGCCGGGTCCCTGCTCGGCAAGCGTGTGTTGATCACCGGCTGCGGCCCCATCGGCACGCTGATGCTGCTGGTGGCTCGGACAGGCGGGACTGCCGAGATCGTCGTGACGGACATCGCCGACGCGCCGCTTTCGATCGCACGAAGGCTCGGTGCCGCGGCTGCAGTGAATACAGCGACCGACGGCGCGGCGCTCGATCCGTACAAGGCGGGCAAAGGCGTCTTCGACGTGCTGTTCGAGGCGTCCGGCAATCAGGCCGCGCTACGGCAGGCGCTGGATCTTCTGCGCCCCGGCGGCGTAATCGTGCAACTGGGCCTCGGGGGCGAGATGACGCTCCCCATCAACGCAATCGTGACGAAGGAATTGCAGCTGCGCGGCACCTTCCGCTTCGACGCGGAGTTCGAACTTGCCATTGAACTGATGGGCAAGGGCATCATCGACGTCAAGCCGGTCATCACGGGATCTCTGCCGTTCGAACGCGCGCGTGAGGCCTTCGAACTCGCCTCGGATCGCTCGAAGTCGCTCAAGGTACAATTGACTTTCTAGGAACTGCCTAAAGCTGCGAGGAAGCAGCATTGTCTGGTCCTCGCTCCTTGGTTCGATGTCCGCTTTTGAGCGTGCTGACATGGATCCCCGAGTTACGGGCGGTCGCAGCATATGAAAAGAAATGCGGTCTGGAACA
>JBDHTJ010000193.1:0-8663 GCA_039808585.1 Hyphomicrobiaceae bacterium
GCTATCTCGCGGGAAATATCCTCGTCATGGTCGGGCGGAGCGTAGCGCAGCCTGGTAGCGCACTTGCTTCGGGAGCAAGGGGTCGGGAGTTCGAATCTCCCCGCTCCGACCAATCCTTTTGATCGCCGATGGCCGGTGAACATCGCGCCGGCACGGGCGTTGCATCCGTTGCCAAAAGCAAGGTATGCCCCGACATGCACCTCGAGCAGATGATCGCTGCGCACCCTCGCTTCTGACATGCCCTTCCTGCGCCGCTGCCTGCCTGGCGGAGGACGAAGTGAGTTGACCGGGGGAGGCAGTCCTGCGCCGGCGATTACTTGATCTCGTACTTCTCGATCGGATCACCAGACCGAAGTCGCTCGGCGAGCCAATTGGCCATTCGCCCCCGGCCCGACCAAGTCTCACCGGTTGCAGGATCGCGGTACTTGGGTGGCAGCGTGGTTGGCGCCGCTGCCGCAGGGGCCGACGACACCGCCTCCGACGCTGATCCCCGCGAAACGGGACGCCGCATCAAGGCGCGCTGCGGGGGCAGCACCGCGATCAATTCCCAGCCCCGGGCGCCGGCCTCGTTGAGGATATCGATCTCGCGTTGGCGTCCGCGCGCCACGCCCAGATCGATCAGGTCGTATTCCCACTCCAAGTGCATCCTCTCCCCCAGCGAAAGCTGACTTAACGCTGTTCGGAAACGCGCGGGATGTCGAGGCCCCTCTGGGAGTTTTTGATCGTGTGCGTCATTTTTCCACAACGTGATGGGTATGTCATGCCCTCTCTCGCGTCTGAGTCGCCAATTGTACCTCCCCGCCACGAACTGAGACGTTTCACTAGGTGGACCGACCTTCGACGCTCGGCATGCGTAGCCCACCAATGTGAAACTTCAACCGTCAGCGCGAGGCACTTCAACTCGTAGGCTTGCAGCGCTCCCAGATTTCAGAAGAACCACCGGCTCCCTGCGTAACCCGGGCATTCTCTTCATTGAGAAGCTCCACCACGACCTTGGTGCCGGCCCCGTTCTCGTTCGCCGGTACAATGTACGTGAAGCCATGCCGGTGGTACTCGCCCGTTATCGAATTCCCCCCGGGGGTGACGATGCTGGGTCCGCGAATGGAAAGGTGCTTGCTGGCATTGCACCAATCTCCGTCGATGGCATCGGCCCGTGCTGCCTGCGGCAGAGCCGCCAATAGCACTGCCATCAGGGCGAGGGTTCGCGAGAGCGGGGACATCGTTGCCTCCTTTGGCATTCGCAGGCGCGGGGATGGGCGCGCCGCACATAACAATGCTACGATGCCGGCCAAAACGCGATGCTGCAAACACGAGGGAGATGACGATGGCGCGTGCATCGATATTCACGGGCGTGGTTCCCGCGCTCATGACCCCTTGCGACACGGCCGGTCGGCCCCGCTTCGATCTCATGGTGCGCAAGGCCCGCGAGCTTCTCGATGCCGGCATGTCGGCCGTGGTCTATTGCGGCTCGATGGGCGATTGGCCCTTGCTTTCCGACGAACAGCGCATGGAAGGCGTGGAGGCGCTGGTACGCAAGGACATCCCCGTCATCGTCGGCACCGGCGCCCAGAGCCCCAGGCGCGCGGCAGCACTTGCCGCACACGGGCGCAAGGTGGGCGCAAAGGGCCTCATGGTGATCCCGCGCGTGCTCTCGCGCGGTGCCTCCGCTCAGGCCCAGCGCGCGCACTTCGAGGGCATCCTGGAAGCAGCAGGTGGCCTCCCTGCCGTGATCTACAACAGCCCCTATTACGGCTTCGAGACGAAGGCCGACCTGTTTTTCGCGCTGCGTGACCGCTATCCCAATCTCGTCGGCTTCAAGGAGTTCGGCGGGGCAGCGTCGTTGAGCTACGCCGCGCAGCACATCACAGGCGCCGACCCCGACGTGACGCTGATGGTCGGCGTGGACACCCAGGTGTTCCACGGCTACGTCAACTGCGGTGCCGTCGGCACCATCACCGGCATCGGCAATGTTCTCCCGAAAGAGGTGCTGCAGCTCGTATCGCTTTGCGAGAAGGCGGCACGTGGTGACGCGGTGGCGCGCACCCGCGCACAGGAGCTCGAGAAGGCGCTCTATGTCCTTTCGTCGTTCGATGAAGGCGTCGACCTGGTACTGTTCTACAAGTATCTGATGGTTCTCGAGGGCAATCCTGAATACGAGCATCACTTCGTGGCAACCGACGCCCTATCCCCGAGCCAGCGCCACTACGCCGAGACACAACTGTCGCTCTTCAAGGCATGGTATGCGCAGTGGAGCAGGACGCGCGCTGAACCTTGATCGGGATCAAGGGAAACTCTGCCGGAACGCGGACATTGGCCGTGGCGGGGTCTGAGCCTTCCCTCTTCCTCGGCCATATGGCGGGGAGAGGGAAACCTCGCGGTCTCGAGACGGTGGCTACGATCACGAAGACGCCCAGAGACACAAGTGAGAAGAGGAAACGGTTGAGATGACGAAGCTCGAAGAGAAACTGCGCCACGTTCGCCTGGAGCTGGCCCGCGACCACGAGTTTCCCAACGGCTCCAACCGGCACGGATACGAGTTCGTGGCCCCCCTCGACGACAACGGCCAGCTCGACCTGGAGGCCTTCAAGAAGCTGAAGGACCGCGCCCGCGTGCGCCGTTTCTGGGGCAACGACCCTGTGGAGGTCGGCCACATCCTGCACAAGCGGGGCGGCACCTGGGCCTTCCACTACGACATTCATGGTGACGCCGAGCACGACGAAGCGGGCTTCCGCTTCGATACGCACAAGTTCGTTCCAGGCGAGTACGTGTCGCTGAAGGAGCAGGATGGCACGCTGCGCACTTTCCGCGTGGTGCGCGTGGGTCCTGTGGAGTGAGCGTTCAGCCGCGTGGAGCCCGAACGGCCTCAGCCACTTCCTTGATGAGCTTGGAGATGATGGCTTGGCCGAAGGCTTCGAAATCCTTCGCCTCGATGACGAATGAACTTGGTCCGCCGATGACGTGATCCTCGTAGTACTTCGTCAACCCGCCCGGCGGGTGCGTGTGCATCGGGTTGAACGACAACGGCACCTCGCTCAAGATCACGAGGCCGTTGATCACCACGCCTTGCTCCACAGCCTGATCCCGCGCAACCGCGACATCGCGACCGGAATTGTTGGTACCATCGCCTGAAACGTCGATGACCCGGCGCGGCGCGGCAAAAGGGCTGCGCCGCAGCTGCGCCATCGAGTAGTCTATCGCGCCGCTGATGGAGGTCCGCCCCATGAAGAGACGGGGCGCCTCGCGCACCTGTTGTGCGGCCCTGTCTGCATCAGCGGCGTTTGCGATCATCGTCCAGTCGAGCACCACGGCTTGATCACCGTCACCGGACCACTCCAGGAACAATAGGCCGATCCGGCCCTTCGCGCCCGCCGTCATCGCGCGCACCACGCGCGGATCTGAGATGGCGTTGGCGAAGCCGCCTCGCTGCAGGCGGAACTTCCTCTCGTCCACGCTGCGCGATACGTCCGCCGCGAGCACGAGCAGTAGATCGACATCCTCCTCCTGCGCTTGCGCGGGAAGCCCGACGCCATCGAGCGCCAGTATCAGAACCGCCAGGCAGATGAGAAAAACGCGCTTCAGCGATCATCTCCTCAGTGCATGCGTGACACGCTCAATCAAACACTTGCAGCACGTCCGTACAGCCAATCTCGGCTGCATCACGGTTAGACATGCTGCAAGAGCAAGGCCCGCTCGGCAAGCCTAAACTGGAATCACAGGCTCACAGTCGATGCGCAAAGCGCCTCAAAGACGTCGCGCATCGGCCGTGAAAACGTAACCCACGCCACGCACCGTCTTGATGAGAGCGGGATTGTTCGGATCGGCCTCGATCCGTTTCCGCAGCCGGCCGACGAGGGCATCAATGGATCGGTCGAGCGGCGACCATTCATGCCCCTTGAGCATGTCCATGATGTTGTCCCGCGACAGCACGCGCCGCGGCCGCTTGACGAAGATGTGCAAGAGGTTGAACTCCGCAGTTGTCAGTTCGCACGGGGCCCCGCTGCGCATGAGTTGGCGCCGGCCAATGTCGAGCACATGTTCCTCGAATTCGTAGCGCTCGTCTTCGCTGCTTCCCTGCAGGGGTTCGACACTGGCATAGCGGCGCAGCACGGCGCGCACCCGCGCCAGCACTTCGCGCAACTGGAACGGCTTGGTGATGTAGTCGTCCGCCCCGAGTTCCAGGCCCACGACACGATCGATGGTGTCTCCCTTGCCCGTGATCATGATGATGGGCACGTTGCGCTTGGCCCTGATTTCACGGGCGAGTTCCAACCCATCCTCACCGCCCAGCGTCAGGTCGAGGGTGACGAGAACCAGGTCACGGTCCTCGAGGTGCGCGCGCATTTCTGCGCCATTGCGCGCCTCGGCCACGGAGAAGCCGTCGCGCTCGAAGCACTTTCGCAAAAGCGTACGAATCTCGGCCTCGTCGTCGACGACGAGTATTTGGCTTTGGGGCATCCGTCACGAAGCAGACTGAGGATAGAGCCTGCATTGTAAGCCGGAGCCCCGCCATGGCAAGCGCGAGCTATGGCTGCAGCGCCACCTCAAGACGAGGAAGAAAAACAATTTTTTTCAAAGTGTTACAGAACTTTCGGAGACCAAATGGGTGGTCTTTCACCACCACCCATATTTCGCATGCGGCACACCCCGCGAAATCCCCCGCTCCGCGCGCTCCGACAATCCGTTTGCAAGCACCTATTTGTAAACGAGCACCGGCACCTTGCTGAGGGTGAGCACTCGGCTCGCCTGGCTACCCAGGAAAGCCCGGGCGATCCCTCTGCGCCCGTGCGAGCTGAGTACGATCAGGTCACAGCCCTTTGCCTCGGCGGTCTCCACGATCCCCTCAGCGGGGAAATTCGTGACGTGCAGGGTCTCGCAGGCCACGCCCTGCTTGTCGGCGAGCGCCCTTGCGGCACTAAGCACGGTGTTTGCCGTCTCGGCCGCCGCCTTCTCGTATTCCTCGAGCGGGAATGAAAACGCAGCCTCCCCCACGATCATGGATTTCCATGGCTCGATGGCGATCATGATCGTCACCTTGGCGCCGATATGCTTGGCCATCTCCAGCCCCGCGATCACGCCCTTGCTCGCAAGTTCCGATCCATCCGTAGCAATCAGGATGTGCTTGAACATGGCGTTCCTCCCAATGCGTTTCGCGCGGTTGCTTCGTTGAATGTAACGATAGCGCCGAGGGTGCCGGCTGCCTTGACGTGCGTCAAGCAACGGTTCTGAAATCGAAAAAACAGAGAAAAAGATTTAAACACAATGCTCTAAAAAGTGAGCGTCATGCGGGCAGCCACCGGCAGGAGCCTGATTGATGCGTACACGCCATCGAAATCCCGATCCGCCTGTTACAAAAAATTACAAATCTGGCGAACCGCTGCAGCATGGCCCTGGTGTCTTGTGAGCCACCTGATGCGCACCCGAATGGAGCTGCAGATGCTGGCACATATTCAAGCTTCCACCGCGGCCGTCGACGCAGTCCGTCCCGCCTTTGCCCTTCGCGGTTCGCAGGCGGCGGCTCCAACGAGCCTCGAGGGTCACCTGACCCGCGCCCCGATGCGCGCCTTTTCGGCCAAGGAACATGTCTTCACGGAAGGCGATGCCCGCGCCAATCTCTACCGGGTCGAAACCGGCGCCGTCTGCCTCTACAAGGTGATGCCCGATGGCCGCCGCCAAGTCCTTGGATTTGCTTATCCAGGCGACCTGATTGGCCTTGGATCTTGCGCCGAGCATCAGTTCAACGCCCAGGCTACGAAGGCCTCGGAGCTGCGCATTCTGCCCTGGAGCCTGGTCCAGCGCATTGGCCGCAACGATCCGGAGTTCGGCTTCAAGCTCTATGAAGCCGCCGCTCAGGAACTTGCCGCGGCCCACGACCTCCTCCTCACCACTGGCCAGCGGACCGCCATGGAAAGTCTGGCGGCGTTCCTTCTCGCCATGGCCCGCCGCGGCCGCCGCGCTAAGGACGGCCACACCGTAATCGACCTGCCCATGACCCGCTCGGACATCGGCGACTTCCTTGGCCTTACCATCGAAACGGTGAGCCGTACCTTCACGAAACTGCGCCAGCTCCGCATCATTGATCTGGCTCAATGCACGGAAGTGCATGTTCTCGATATGGACGCCCTGGAGGACCTTGCTCAAGGTGAGGCGGGCTAGGCCTGGGATGGCCGGATGGTGGGTCAAGCATTCCGAACGGAAGGGATAACCAGGCGTAGAGGCAATGGCGCAAGGCAACTGGAAAACCTTGTGGCTTTCGGTGGGCGTCTTCGATTCCTGCCCGCCGCTGGAGCGCGCCATCGCGGAGCTGCATCGTGATGGATTCAGCAACCGTGAGATGTGCCTGCTCGGCACTTCAGCCGCCTTCGCTGAGATGGTGCGCCGCCCCGACGGACCTTTGATGCCCCGCTCGGGACGTGCCCTCTACAAGCGTGAACGGCACCTTTTGCCCTGGCTATCCGACAACGTGGAGGTGCTCGCAACCTCTGGCATTCTGCTGCGCACGCTCGTCGCACAGGCAACGGCCGAGCGCGAGAAGCGGGTGCCGCCCTCGGGCCATCTGGTCGAGGAGCTGTGCAAGAAGCTCAATGAGCATTTCAAGCAGGACGCGATCGCCCTGCTGGTGAGCGCCTCCGACCAAAACCAGCAGAACCAGGGCGCGCGCGTACTGCTGCGGCATTCCTTCCACACGGTGCAGACCTATACCGTGCGCACGGCAGAGCCGGTGGAGGCCACCCTCGACATCCCGGCAGACGCCTGATCCAGCACTAAGTCGCTGGCTTCCCGTGCTCGGCAATCCATATGCCGGCAACAACCAGCACGATTGCCGCCGCATGGTACCAGCGGAACGGCTCGCTCAGCAGCCAGACTGCGAGCAAAGCCGAGAGGATCGGCACGAGGTTCATGAAAACCCCCGCCCGCGATGGACCGATGAGATCGACGCCGCGCAGGAAGAACAGCTGCGCCAGGCACGAGGGAAAAATTGCCACGTAGCAGGCCACCAGCCAGCCTTGCAGGGTCGGAAGCTTCAGCCCTCCCGCCAGCCAGTCGACAAGCAGCAGCGGTAGCGACGTCAGTGCAGCGAGCGCCGCCAGTATTGTGAAGAACACCGCGCCCGGCATCTGCGGCCTGTCGCGCAACGCCACCGCATAGCCGGAGTACAGCAGGCACGCGATCAGCAGCAGGCCATCACCGCGCGTTACGTTCATGTGCACGAGCGCCAACGGGTTCCCCTGTGTCGCCACCATCACGACGCCCGCTGCCGTGATCAGCGCGCCAATGCCTTGCACCCACGTTGGCCGCGCACCGAACATGATCATGGCGCCCCCCATCACGAATATGGGCATGGAGCCTTGCAGGATGCCGATGTTCACGGCAGTCGTTGAATGCGCGGAGTAGTAATAGAGAACATTGAAAGCGGTGAAGCCGAGCGAGGCCATCAGCACCAGCCACGTCAGCCGTGACCGCACCTGCGGCCACTGCGCCACCACATCACGCCCGTAGAAGGGCCACAGCGCCGCAATCACACCCACCCACCGCAACGAGACGAGGGACAGTGGCGAAATGTGATCGACCGCAAGCCGTCCCGCCACCGTGTTGCCGGCCCAGAACAGCATGGCCAGCACCAGAAGCAGGATCGGGCTCGCATAGAGCCGCATGCCGAGGCGCGGCAACAAGCCCTGCGGGACAACTGGTGGTGCGTGGTTCACGAGGATGCGGGCCTCAATCCGACAGCATGGCCAAGGCAGCCCTGCGGTCTGCCGGCTTCAGCCGCATGAATTGCACCCGCGCCTGCTTGGCATCACGCTCGGTGCCCGTTTCGGCAGCCTTCTTGAGCGCGCTCGTCGCAGGGTGCGCCTCGCCACAGATGAACGACAAGGCCTTTCCCAGCCTGCCCATGGCTTCTTGGTCGAAGTTGAGTTCGTCCATCACCGCATCCTCCCCGTTCTGCCTAACACGTAGGCAGGTTGTCGCATTGCAATACTTTTATGTTGCGACGCACAATAAATCGCGCTAGGTGTGCAGTGTTGATTAAATCTCGCAGCGAAGCGTCTCAAGGCGCTTCACCATGTCGGACGGCCAATATTTCTGTGCCCAACGCCATGGCCCCGCAGCAACCTTGCACCGCTAGCCCTTCGACCCCCTCCGGACGGATAACAAACATGAACCAAGCCGCACCCAACGCCTTCGCCAACCCCGAGCGCTTCCTTGCAGAGATCCGCGTCCCGGAGAACGTGGCTGCCATCGCCCAGCAGGGCGTTGCCCAGTCCAAGGAGCTCTTCTCCAAGAGCACGACGGCAGCCCAGGATGGCGCCAAAGCCATGACCGAGATAGCCGACACGGCATGGGGCAGCACCAAGATGCTCCACGAAAAGCTCCTGCAGAACGCGCATGCAACGGCAGAGGCCACCTTCGCCGCTGCCCAGGCCATCGCCGGCGCCAAGTCCCTGCCTGAGATCGCCAAGCTGCAGAGCGAGTTCTTCCAGAGGTTCAGCTCCCAGGCCCAGGAGCAGACGAAGGAGTTCTTCGATCTCTCCGCCCGCGCCACGCAGCACGTACTGGAAAAGGTGCAGGCCGCCGCCACGAAGACGATGAAGCCGAGCGTCTGAGCGAGACGCGGTTAACGCATCCCGAATCTTGAAAAGCCCCGGATTTCCGGGGCTTTTTTA
>JBDHTJ010000194.1:0-8554 GCA_039808585.1 Hyphomicrobiaceae bacterium
TTCGAGAGACTGATTCACGCTTTCGATGGACGCTGAAACGCGTCCATCTCAACCGATCAGGCTCTAGCGCCGTTTCTCCGCGCGCTTGCCTTTGGCGGGGAAGTAATCCGAGCCGTAGTCGTAGAGGAGTTCGTCGCCGGCCTTGATGCCCTCGACGCCGGCAACCAGCCACACCCGATCCTTCTCGCGCAGGAGGAAGCAATTGGCAGCCTCGCGGGCGTGATTGATGAAGGCCGCGCCGTTGCCGTTGTCGAAGCCGTCTATGTTCTCGTCGGGCCCGAGCTTCATGATGCCGGGCGCACCGGCGGCGATGCGGCGGGCGGCTTCCTTGTCGTCGATGATGGCGCCGCGATACTCGATGATCTTGCGGCCCCACGGGATATCCTCGCCCGCGTACACGCCATCGCCCTCGATCGGGGATGGCTTCACGACGAGGCGGTAGTTGCCGCTGGCGCGCTTGGGCGTCACGATGCGGCCTTCAGCACGCGCCCGGCGACGGCGTCGAGCTTGGCGAGAAGGGCCGGATCCCGCGCAGCGGGCGGCGTGATGATGGCGACGTCGAGCGCCGTGTCGGAGCCGACGGGGCAGCGCGGATGCTGCCGGGGGAAGAGGCGGGCGAGTTCCGCCACCAGCGCGTGGGCCTTGTCGACGTTGGCGTGCAGCACGCGAATGATTTCGGCAACGTCGACATCCGTGTGCTCGTGGTGCCAGCAGTCGTAGTCCGTCACCATGGCGACGGTGGCGTAGGAGATCTCGGCCTCGCGCGCGAGTTTCGCCTCCGGCATGTTGGTCATGCCGATCACGGCGCAACCCCAACTGCGATAGAGGTTGCTCTCGGCACGCGTGGAAAACTGCGGGCCTTCCATGACGAGATACGTGCCGCCGCGCGTGTGGGCGATGCCGGCCCTGGTGGCAGCGTCCGAAATGAGGTCCACCAGCACGGGGCTGACCGGATCGGCCATGGCCACGTGCGCCACGCAGCCGGGGCCGAAGAAGCTTTTCTCGCGGGCGAAGGTGCGGTCGATGAACTGGTCGACAAGCACGAAATGTCCGGGCGGGAGATCCTCGCGCAGCGAGCCGCAGGCCGAGATCGAGACGAGATCCGTCACGCCGGCGCGCTTCAGCACGTCGATGTTGGCGCGATAGTTGATGGCCGACGGCGGCACCTTGTGGCCGCGCCCGTGCCGGGGCAGGAAGCGGATCGGCAGGCCATCGAGTTCGGCAAACAGCACATCGTCGGAGGGCTCGCCCCAGGGCGAGGCGATCTTTTCCCAGCGCACGTTCTGAAGAGCGGGGATGTCGTAGAGCCCGCTGCCGCCCACGAAGCCCAACACTGATTTCGTCATGCCGCTTCCCCGCTCGTCTTTTCATGCACGGGATAGCCTGACAGCGCGCACGCGGCAATGCGCGTTCGGCTGCAAGCCTCACACGGCGGCAGCGGCGGCGGCCTGCGCGATGCGGGCGCGGCGACGGCGCGAGGAGCGCCGCGCCCAGATCCACACGCCGGTGACGAGAAGGACGAGCATCGCGAGCGAGGTGACGACATTGAGCGCGGCGGAGAAATGGCCCGCGAAATTCCCCTCATGCCACAGGCGCGGCCAGTTGCGCGGCTGCTCGGCGACGCCCGCGGGCGTGACGGCATAGACGCGATACTCGCCAGCTTCCGCGATCCGCGCCATCAGCTGGCCACGCATCGGCCTGAGCCAGATGAGGCCGGAAAGGTCGTGCGCCTTGCCCAGCAGCGCGAGGGCGTCTGCCAGGAGCATGGGGCGGGTCTGCTGACCGGGCTGCGCCACTGCCATGACGGGCGCGCCCGGGAAAGCGAGGCGCAGGCCCGTGGCAGGCGACAGGATCACAAGCGGCAGCAGCAGCCAGGCCACGCCCTTGTGCCAACCCGAAAGCGTGTTGGCAAAGCGCGGCAGGCCCATCATGACGCCGAGCAGGACGAGCCCCAGCATGACGATCGTCGAGGCAATGACCAGCCAGGTGGCGTCGAGGAGCAGCTTCTCGTGCAAGCGGCGCGTGGTCGTCATGAAGCTGGCAATGGTGCTGGGGCCTGCGACCTTCTCGCCACTCGCGACATCCACCACGACGCCCTGGGCGCCACGGCCGGCGCCGATGGTCATGGTTCCGTCATAGCTGCGCAGGGAAACGGCGCGGGCCTGGCCGGAAGGATCGTGCCGGGCAATCAAGGCCGAGATGCGCTCTGCGCTGAGGCTGCCGGGCTTGATGGCCCCAACCACCATCGATGGCTCGAGCGACAGTACGAGGCCGCTGCCGATGACGGCGAGAAGGGGCAGGGCAAAACCCAATGCGAGCCAGCGGTGCAGGCGGAGGAGCCAGGGCATCATGGAGTGCTTCCAGAACCAATGATCAATTCTGGTGGGAGAACGGCCGACCTCTGCCTTCCCGTTGCGGCATCATGGCCGCACCCCGCCACCAGCCCCACCCTCGCCTGCCGGGAAAAGCTTTGTTTGGCGCAGCGCCTCTCCCAGTACGATGGCGGCTGCCACCGCGATGTTCAACGACCGCAGGTGGGCCGCAATAGGGATCCGCACCCGGGCATCGGCCAGCTCCCGGACCCCCTCCGGCAACCCGGCGCTCTCCCGCCCCAGCAGCAGCACGTCCTCGGACCGGAAGGCAAAGTCGAGGTGCGTGACCGACCCGTGCGTGGTGAGCGCCACCAGACGGCGCCCCTCGGCAAGCCGCGTGCTGTTGAACGCTTCAAAGGTCTCATGCCGGGCGATTTCCACGAACGGCAGATAGTCGAGGGCGGCGCGGCGCAGGGCCCTGTCGGACATGTCGAAACCCGTCGGCATTATGACGTCCACGCCCACGCCGAGGCAGGCCGCGGTGCGCAGGATGGTGCCGGTATTCTGGGGAATATCCGGCTGGTAGAGGGCAAGGCGTGGCATGGGCCGGTCCCGGGGCAGGAAAGTCGAAGCGGAAAGCTAAAGGCAATCGTGCGCCGCGCGAACGATGACCTTCGCCCCGTGCGCCAAATTGCCCGCGGGGACGATCCTGGACAGCCTTGTGCGCGGGTTCGAAGAATGTAAAAAGAACGCGCGTCAAAACGTCCAGTTGGGGCGGCCGGGGGCCATTCTTAGACAGTCTGCATCACCTGCAGAATGCTCCTCGCTGTGGCTCGGCGCGGGTCACCTCCGCGCGGTGATGGCTTCGCATAGAGCCCGAAAATCGGGCCCGAGCATGGAGCCTGCACGCTGAACTCACTTGCGTCGGCAGAGCATCGCCGGCAAAGGAATGGCCGGTTAGGAACTGGGAATGCAAAGGGAGGCCGATTTGTCGTCTTCAACTGCGGACGGGTCCAGCCGCCGCGATTTCATCGTGATCGCCGCGCAAGCCTTCGCTGGCGTCGGCGGCGCCATGGCGCTGTGGCCTTTCATCAGCCAGATGAACCCCGATGCCTCGGCCACCGCACTTGCCTCCACCGAAGTCGATCTCTCGCCGGTCAAAGAGGGCCAGGCGATCACCGTGATGTGGCGCGGCAAGCCGGTTTTCATTCGCAACCGCACGAAGCAGGAAGTGGACACGGCAAAGGCCGTGAAGCCGAACGAGCTCGTCGACACCGCGGCCCGCAACGACGCGCTGCCGGCGACGGCGCCCGCAACCGATGCCAACCGCACCAAGAAGGGCCACGAGAACTGGCTCGTGCTGGTGGGCATCTGCACGCATCTGGGCTGCATCCCCAAGGGGCAGTCAATGGCCGATGCCAAGGGTGATTTCGGCGGCTGGTTCTGCCCCTGCCACGGCTCTCACTACGATACCGCCGGCCGCATTCGCAAAGGCCCGGCTCCGCGCAACTTGGACGTTCCGCCCTACGAGTTCGTGTCCGACACGAAGATCAAGATCGGCTGAGGGAAAGGCACATGGCTTCGCACGAGTCCACCTTCCGCCCCGCCTCCCGCTTCGGCAAGTGGCTGGATGAACGGCTTCCAATCCCGCGCCTCATGCACGGGCAGTTCGTCGACTTCCCGACGCCGCGCAACCTCAACTACCTCTGGACGGTTGGTGGCATCCTCACGTTCTTCCTGGTGTCGCAGATCGTCACCGGCATCGTGCTCGCCATGCACTATGCACCGACCGCGACCGACGCCTTCAACAGCGTCGAGCATATCCGCCGCGACGTGAACTACGGCTGGCTCATCCGCAACCTGCACGCGGTGGGCGCCTCGATGTTCTTCCTCGCGGTCTACATCCACATCGCCCGCGGCCTCTACTACGGCTCCTACAAGGCGCCGCGCGAAATCCTGTGGATCCTCGGTGTCGTGATCTTCCTGCTCATGATGGCGACGGCGTTCATGGGCTACTCGCTGCCCTGGGGCCAGATGAGCTTCTGGGCCGTGACGGTGATCACCAACCTGTTCTCCTCGATCGACTCGGTGGTGCCGGGCCTCGGCACGCGCATCGTGCAATGGCTGTGGGGCGGCTACTCCGTCTCGGGCGCCACGCTCAACCGCTTCTTCTCGCTGCACTACCTCATGCCCTTCGTGATCGTCGGCGTCGTCGGCCTGCACGTCTGGGCGCTGCACGTGGTCGGCCAGAACAACCCGACGGGCCTCGAGATCAAGACCGCGTCCGACAGCGTGCCCATGGCGCCCTACGCCGTCATGAAGGACGCCTTCGGCCTCTCGGTCTTCATGATCCTGTTCCTGTGGTTCGCCTTCTTCCTTCCCGACTACCTCGGCCACGCGGACAACTACATCGAGGCGAACCCGCTCTCGACCCCGCCGCATATTGTGCCGGAGTGGTACTTCCTGCCCTACTACGCGATCCTGCGCGCCATCCCGAACAAGCTGCTCGGCGTGGTGGCCATGTTCTCGTCGATCCTGCTGCTGTGCTTCGTGCCCTGGCTCGACACCTCGCGCGTGCGCTCGGCGAAGTATCGCCCGGTCTACAAGTGGTTCTTCTGGCTGCTCGTGATCACGGTGATCGCGCTCGGTTATCTCGGCTCCAAGCCGGCAGAAGGCGTCTACATCGCCTGGGCCCGCCTGTTCACGGCCTATTACTTCCTGCACTTCCTGATCATCATGCCGATCGTGGGCGTGCTCGAGACACCGTCGAAACTTCCGCGATCGATTTCGGAATCGGTTCTCGGCAAGGGTGGCGGCACGCTGCAGGCGCAAGCCGTCGCGGCACCTGAAAAGCGCTGACGAGGGGGCTCCAGCCATGACTTTCAAGCTCGGCACGCGCCGCCTCACGACGGCCTCCGCCCTACTGGTACTCTCAGCCATGATGGCCGTTCCGGCTGTCCGGGCAGCCGGTGGCGGCGAGGATCACCAGGAGATCCATCCGCAGCACTGGTCGTTCGGGGGCCTGCGCGGGCACTTCGACAACGCCCAGCTGCAGCGCGGCTTCAAGGTCTACACCGAGGTTTGCTCTCGCTGCCATGGCCTCAAGCGCCTCGCTTTCCGCAATCTCTCGGAGAAGGGCGGGCCGGAGTTTCCGGAGGCGGCGGTCAAATCGCTCGCGGCCACCTATCAGGTCGACGCCATGCCGGACGACGAGGGCAAGGTGAAGAAGCGGCCGGCGATCCCGTCCGACTACATGCCTTCCCCCTACAAGAACGAGCAGGAGGCCCGCGCCTCCCAGAACGGCGCCCTGCCGCCCGATCTTTCGCTGATCACCAAGGCCCGCGGCTACGAGAGCAACGCGCCGTTCTACATGTTCCCTGTGCGCCTGGTGGCAGACATCGTCACCGGCTACCAGGAAGCTGGCTCCGACTACCTCTACAGCTTCCTCACGGGCTACAAGAACCCGCCGGCTGACTTCAAGGTCGGCGAGTTCATGAACTACAACACCGCCTTCCCCGGCAAGCAGACGGCGATGCCCAATCCGTTCGCGGGCGGCGACGGCCTCGTGAAGTACGACGACGATACCCCGGCAACGGTCGAGAACTATGCCAAGGACGTGACGGCGTTCCTGTCCTGGGTGGGCGATCCGCGGCTGGAAGAGCGCAAGCAGATCGGCTTCCTCGCCATGCTGTACATCCTGGTGACGGCTGTTCTGCTGGGCCTCGCCAAGCGCCGCATCTGGCGGGACATCCCGCACTGAGCGGCAGGCAGACATAATGATGAAGATGCGATGGAGCGGCCAAGTCCGCTCCATTTGCTTTTGTGCTCCCGCGCAAGCGCGCAGCAGGGGCGCGTCGGCTCGGCGAGCGTAGGTGGGGTTAGCGCCGCCAGGCGCGTAACCCAGCAGCGACATGCGTGGGGCCCGACGTGCAGGGCATCGCCGACTTGCGTGGATGCCCGCCTTCGCGGGCAGGACGCAAGATTGGGAGCGAATTCAGCCCCGCGACCATCATCTCACAACCGCCGTCTAGGGTGACGGCGCGCCTTCGCGGGCATGACGGCACAAGGGGCGCGTATCCCGCCCCACTAACGGTATCTCCGCGAAGGCGATCCACGCGAGCTTGCGATCGAAGCGCAACCTCTCGTCTCTGTTTCCCCGAACGACGCGGTGGCAGCCGTATCGCACCTCAATCTTTCTCATCGCGACAGGCCCAGGGCGCTTCGGGATAGAGCTAGTCTCCGCGCCCAGCCATCTCGGCGAGTGTTTCGGCGGCGTAGTTCTCGCCGATCGACATGGCGCAGATGCGCGACAGGTGGGTGTAGGGCAGGCCCGTCTCCTTTGCCCAGGCGTTGAACTGCTCCTGCACCTTGGCGAGGTCGCGCTTCGACTTCACCTCCTCTGCGATATCGAGACCGGCATCGCGCAGGCACGCCACCACGTCCTTCGATGTGACGAACCCGTCCCACCCCAGGAAACGCAGCATCATCTGCCCCGTATTGCCGCCCAGCCGGCTACCGCGCTTGGCGAGCAGCTCCAGCAGGCCGATCTCGTCGGACGGAGGCCACGCGGCGAGCATGCGCGCGAAGCTGCCGTGCTCCTTCGCCACATCGCGCACGAACAGCGCGTTGTCGCGCACCGACATGATCTTGGCGCCGTTGCGGACGATGCGTGTGTCCTTCAGAAGACCATCCCAGTAGTCGGCTGGCTGCAGCGCGAGCTTGCGCGGGTCGAAGCCGAGGAAGGCCGCTTCGAAGCCAGGCCACTTCGCCTCGATCACGCTCCAGGCGAAACCGGCACTGAAGACGCGCCTTGCCATCTCGGCGAGCACGCGATCATCGCCGATGCGCGCCAGCGCCTTCACATCCGGCTTCGGTGGCAGCAGCTTCGCAAGCGCTTTCGCGCCGCCCTTGCGCTTCTCGGCGCGGGCCCGAATGGTCTTGAATGAAACGGCTGCCATCGCAACCCCTCCTGCCTCTCGCCTCGGCAAGCTTAGCGAACGGGGTCGGCGCCTGTCATTCTTCCTTTCGGGCGCGCGAGCCGAGCCGCTTCAATCAGGGCGGGCGGCTGGTGGCGCCTCTGCCCTGGATCAGGGGAAACAGCGCGAAAGCGACCTGGCCGGCAAGACCGAGCAGGCCGGCAAGTTCGCGATACTGTTCGAGGTGCGCTGAAACGGTGCGTCCGAACACGAGCATGGACAGCATCAGCTCCGCCCCCATCAGCATCGCAAAGGCGAGCGCGCCCATCACCAGGCACGCACGCAGCGTGGCTGGCAAGGCAAAGCGCGCGACGAGCCATCTACAGGCGAACCATGACAGCGCGAGCATGATCGGCAGCTCGAGGCCGACAGCCAGACCCTCGCCCAATCGCGGCTTCACGACGAGTATGCGCAGCGTCCCCAGCGCGAAGCCGAGCGCGAACACCACACCGAAGTAGGTGAATCCCGCCAATGCCGGGTGCCACAGGGATCGCATGCGTAAGGCTTTTCCTCCACGTATTGCCGAGGCGGTAGGCTTGCTTGCGCGATGCAGCATGAAAAGCGCAGGCGATTGCGCGGATACCCCGAATGTGGCTGCGCGCCGCTGTGCTATATATTTTATATCTTTCTTTTTTGGGAAGAAGGCCTGCCCCCGGGGGGCAGTCTTTCGCAATCAACTTGCCAGTCCAAGAACGGTGTCGTTTGCTGCGTCCCCGGGACGAGCAGAGGCAGGGAGCGAGACATGCGTGCATGGCATCTGGCGATTTGCTTATTGTTCCTGGTGCATGGATCGGCGCAAGGCCAGGACGCGCGGATAGATGGCCTGCGGCTGACATACGCTGGCGCCTACAGGCTCGATAAAGCCGAAAAATCCGAAACCAACAGCAACATCTCCACGGGGCAATGGCTCCGCGACGAAGTGGTGAAGGACGGAGCGGGAACGCGCTTCTCGTTTCGTGATGGCCTTTACATCGGCATTTCATTCGACACGCTCGGCCGCCCGAGAAACGCCAATGCCAATCTGAAAGTCATCTGGCGCTATCCCGCGCCAGGCCTCGTTGCACCAGGCTCAACCTCGGGCAAGCTCACCGACGAGTACATCGAGACGACGCGGATCGGCACCAACCACACACTCTACTGGGCGTTCACCAGTTCAGAATGGGTGCGGGTTCCGGGGACCTGGGTGCTCGAAGTGTGGGATGGCAATCGGAAGCTGCTGAGCCAGCAATTCGCCATGTCGCGCTAGTGTGATGATCGAGAAGTCCG
>JBDHTJ010000195.1:0-8553 GCA_039808585.1 Hyphomicrobiaceae bacterium
AATATACGCCGTACCTGAACAGTGCCGCGCTCTTCGGGAAGCAACTTTTCCCTGAAAAAGGCGGGAAAGGCAAAGAGATCGGCAAGTCTGCATACTACAACAATGGCGGGTCAGAGAAGTCCGTATCCTCGAAATAGACCCGGATGGGCAGCACGTGGCGCCGCGCGCCGTTCTCTTCGATCAGCCGGCCAGCAAGATCCGGCCAGGGCGCACTGTGATCAGGCGGCGACGGGTTGGGCATTGGCGGCCTCGGCAGCGTCCTCGACCTCGACGATGACGATCTCCGGCGGGACGCCCACGCGCACCGGGAGCACGGAGCAGCCAAGCCCTCCGGACACGATCAGATTGCGATCGTCCTCGCAGAAGTGCCCATAGGTATAGCGCTTACCGAAGCGCGATTGCGAGATCGGGGAGAAACCGAGCCGCACCTGGCCGCCGTGCGTATGCCCTGAAAGCGTGAGCGCGACACGCTCCGGCACGCGCGGGAAGATATCGGGTTCATGGGCCAGAAGGATCACTGGCGCGTCATCGGTGATCTTGGCCAGCGTTCCATCGAGGTCATCCACGCCCTCGAACCTGCGAAATGCCTTTTTGCGCTTGCTCCGGATGAAGGCCATCTGGTCGCCGAGCCCAGCGATCCAGAAGGGCTGGCCATCCTTCTCGAGACGCACGACCTCGTTCTCATAGACCGGGATCCCGACGCGCTCCAGCATGCGCCGAGACAGGACAGGGCCTTGCCCGGTGCGCTGGGCGTGAAGATCGTCCCACCAGTCATGGTTGCCGAGAACTGCATGCACACCCAAAGGTGCACGCAGTACGGAGAGGGCCTCCGACCATTCCTCCGGCGCCACGTCCCTTGTCTTAAGCTTGTGGCTAGCCGAGAAGTCACCCAGAAGCACCACTACATCCGGGTTCAATGCGTTCGTACGCTCGGCAATGGCGCGAATGCGCTCTGCCGGCATCACGGGCCCACCGGCATGAATGTCGGCGATAACGCCGATCCTGAGGTTCGGCCCGTTCGCCCACGCCCTGGGCGCAACCTGATAATTGCGGATCTCAAGGCGCCAGCTCGTCTCCTGGGCTGCAACCAGGCCGCCAAAGCTCATGAGGCTTGCGCTCGACACGCCAAGCGAAGCCAGAAATTTGCGTCGTGAAAGTTTCAAAGCCCCCGAACCCCCATCACAGGCCCGAATACCGGTTGCCCCCAACCGGCTCAGGCGGTCCTTTGGACCCAAAGCATGCTTAGATTGCGGCAAAACGTGAATTTTCTGTTGCAGCGCGAAATCTGATCCGCGTCAGGCTGCGCCGGACTTGTCGTCCCGATCGTCGTTGGCGTCAAATAAACTAATCTGCGGTGCGGATGTACGTTGTGGACCGCTCAACCCAAGGTGTTTGTATGCCTTGAGCGTGAGTACGCGCCCCCGGGGGGTGCGCCCAATGAAACCTTGCTGCAGCAGGTAGGGCTCGACGATTTCCTCGAGCGCGTCCCGAGGCTCTGAGAGAGCAGCCGAGATCGTCTCGATGCCGACTGGGCCACCTTCATAGTTCAGGGCAATGCACTTGAGGTAACGGTGGTCGAGCGCGTCGAGGCCTTCGCTATCCACCTCAAGAGCGCGCAGCGCCCGATCGGCCACCTCGGCATCCACGATGGAGGCCTTCTCGAACGCCGCAAAATCCCTGACGCGGCGCAGCAGTCGCCCCGCTATCCGCGGCGTACCACGGGAGCGGCGCGCGATCTCCCCGGCGCCATCCGGGCTCATCGCCATCTTGAGTAGCCCCGCACCGCGCGCCACGATGGTCGTCAGCTCGGCATGAGTATAGAAATTGAGGCGGATCGGAATGCCGAATCGGTCGCGCAGCGGATTAGTCAGCAGACCCGCCCTCGTCGTCGCGCCAACGAGCGTGAATTTGGCGAGATCGATCTTCACGGAGCGGGCAGCCGGCCCCTCCCCGATGATCAGGTCCAGCTGGTAATCTTCCATCGCCGGGTAGAGGATCTCCTCGACCGCTGGATTAAGGCGATGAATTTCGTCGATAAAAAGGACGTCTCGCTCTTCCAGGTTGGTCAGGAGCGCGGCCAGGTCGCCCGCTTTCGCGATCACGGGCCCGGATGTCGAGCGGAAGCCCACGCCCATTTCCCTGGCCATGATCTGGGCAAGCGTCGTCTTGCCTAATCCAGGCGGACCGGCAAACAAGACGTGGTCCAGGGCGTCGCCGCGCTGTTTGGCAGCCTCGATGAAAACTTTGAGGTTGGCCCGCGCCTGCTCCTGGCCAATGAATTCGCCAAGCACCTGCGGCCGCAGAGACGTCTCAACGGCATCCGCGTCGCGCTTAGCGCCGGTGACAAGGCGATCATCGGTCATGCTTTGTTCTTGTGATGGTGTTCGCCGGCGCAGTCAACCGCGCAAGTCCGCCCCGACGCGAGCCGCCAACAGGCACACACAAGGCACGAAGATTTTGCTATTTCACAACAGAATGTTGAATATGAATCTTAAGTTGGAATATCAAAATTGGCAACAGCAACTGCTTGGTGAACGGCACATGAATATATTGTTCCTGCATCGTTCAGGCCCCTCTTTGCATTGTCTAGCGCACGCGTGGTGCAAAGCGCCTCGCTAGGTCAGGAAAATGGAGCTCAAGATAATGATCGGCAAACTTACCCTCGCCGCGGGCGTCGTCGCGCTCGGCACGTTCGCAGGTTCGACCTTCGCTTCGGCAGCGTCCATCGCGCCGGGAATTTCCTCGCCCGCCATCAGCAGCGAGATCCTCGTCGAAAAGGCCCAGTGGCGCGGCCGCTGCCGCGCATGGCGTCATGAGTGCGCCCGTCGCTGGGGCTGGGGTGGCTGGCGCTTCCGCCGTTGCCTTGCCCGTCACGGCTGCCTGTAATCAAGACGGACTCCGTCTGAATGCGGACCGGCCTCGCCCGTGCGAGGCCGGTTTTGTTTTGTAAGGCCTTCATGTGTCTCAGTATCCCAATCCTCGACACGGCTTTACCCGGCGTTTACCGAGCCCTCTTACTGTTTTGGGAGATCCCGCTGCCGAGGGGCCCGATCTCGTGTTGCAGTCTATTCGTTCTGTTCTTTTCTCCGAACCTTCGCCCAGCTTGCCGCCTGTGGTTGCCCCCGCACAGAAGCAGGGGCTCGTCTTGCTGGACGACATCACCTGCGGCACCCACTACGCGGCGCTCAACACGGCGGCGGTCGGAAGCGGCTTCAACGCCATGAGCAAGAGGCGCCCCTTCCTGCGGCCTCTTTCCCTGCGCAATTCAATTCCCAATCCGCCTTCGGCGCGCCTCTCCTGGGGCCGCCTGATGCAAGAGATGGCGCAACCCGAGAACGTCAGCCTCCCCGTCTCCACCTTTCTGATGCACCTGTCAGTGGTCGAGAAGCAGGTGGAGTTCATCTGCGGGGAGATCGAGCAGAACGGTGAAAGTGCCGTCGTGCTGCAGCACTCCGCACGCATGCGCCAGGCGGCCAAGCAGATGGCCCAACTCGGAATTGCGGCTCTGTTTGCGCTCGACAAGGTCGCACAGGTCACCAATTCCACCTACTTCGTGCGCAATTCCGTTCTGCTCCGCGGTCTGCTCCACGAAATCCAGAACGGCGGAAGCCCGCTGGTCACGCGGGAGGGCCGCATGGCGGTCCCTGACCTTCCGCAGCGGCGCCCGCCGACACGCAAACACGTGCAGTTGCCATGCATGATCGAATGCAGGGGCAAGGAGCACAAGGCGGTGGTCACCAACATCAGCGCCGGCGGCGTGGGGTTGGAAACGGGCATGCCACTCGCACCGCGATCCACGGTGGTGATCGAAATCGGAGAGCGCTGCCTCGCTGGTACGGTGGTCTGGCACCGCGGCAACAGCGCCGGCATCAAGTTCGAGCGCACCCTCAAGGACGAGGATCCGCTGCTGGCGATTTAGCCCAAGACGCTCATGACGGCGCCTCGATTACGAACAGGTCCGAGGGGCGGATCGTCAAACCAAGCGCCATGCGCACCGCGACGGCCAGCACGAGAAGCGCGAGAAGCGCACGCAACTGCTCTGCCTTGAGGCGCTCGCCATAGCCGACACCGAGCTGCGCGCCGACAACGCCGCCCGCAATCAAGGGCACCGACAGCATCAGGTCCACGGAATGGTTCTGCGTCGCCTGCAGCACGGTGGTGAAGGCTGTGACGAACAGAATCTGTAGCGTCGACGTGCCGATTACGAGCTTCGTCGGCATGCGCAGCAGGTAGATCATGGCGGGCACCATCAGGAAGCCGCCACCCACGCCCATGACCGCGGTGAGCAGGCCCACGAACGTGCCGATGGCCACGGGAGGAATGGCGCTGATGTAGATCTTCGAGGCCCGGAAGCGCTGCTTCAACGGCAAACCTTCGAGCCAGGTATGCTGTCCGCCCTTGCGCCTGCTCGAGGACACGGCGCCCTTGGCGCGCAGGGTGCGCACGCTCTCGATCAGCATCAGGCCACCCACCACACCGAGCAGCACGACGTACATGAGCGACACGAAGAACTCGAGCTGGCCGTACGCCTTCAGGATCGCCAGTAACTGCACCCCGAAGATGGCGCCTACGATGCCGCCGAGAATGAGCAGCCCCGCCATCTGCACGTCGATGTTGTTGCGCCGCCAGTGTCCAACCGCACTTGATACGGAGGACGCCACCACCTGGCTGGCGCCTGTTCCCACGGCAACCCCTGCCGGCACGCCCAGGAAGATCAACAGCGGCGTCATGATGAAGCCGCCGCCGATACCGAACATGCCGGAAAGGAAGCCGATGGCCAGCCCGATCCCCAGAAGGAGCAGGATGTTCAGCGACAATTCCGCGACTGGCAGGTAGATTTGCATGGCCCCTGTTTACGGCAGCAGGGCCGTACGTACCAGCCCTCATGGGCTGCGAGGAGAGTTGCCTATTCCCAAAAAGACGGCCTCGCCTCCGACAGGACGCCGCCCACGCGCAATGGCGCCGTTTGAATGGCGAGCCCTGTCGAGTCGTCCACCTCAATGGCGAGCCCCGAAACAGTGGCGGGGCCGACCGCAGGTTCGAAACGTCCGCGCGGGATCTTGGTCAGGAACCGATTTATCGGCTCCTCCTTCGTCATACCCAAGACGCTGTCATAATCCCCACACATGCCGATGTCGCACATGAACGCAGTGCCGCCGGGCAGCACGCGGGCATCGGCGGTAGGCACATGCGTATGGGTGCCGACCACGCCTGTCACACGACCATCGAGATAGGCCGCGATTGCCTGCTTCTCGCTGGTCGCCTCAGCATGGAAGTCGAGCAGAATGACATCTGCCCCCCGCCGCAGGCCACACGCCTCCACTTCCCGCTCCACGGCCCGGAACGGGCAGTTCAACTCCGGCATGAAGACCAGGCCCATGGCGTTGATGACGAGCACGTCGGCGCCATTGGTGGCGCGGAAGAGCCCCGCGCCCTTTCCTGGCGTACCCTCAGGGAAGTTGAGCGGCCGCAGCAACCGGTCGTGGCGTTGTATGAAAACCAGGGCTTCCTTCTGGTCCCAGGCGTGGTTTCCGAGTGTGACGACGTCGGCGCCTGCTGCCAGAAGTTCCTCGAAGATCGACTCCGTAATGCCGAAGCCGCCTGCCGAGTTCTCTCCGTTGATGGCGACGAAATCGAGCTTGTAGCGCTCCCGCAGACGCGGCAACTCCCGCGCAACCGCCTGGCGACCCGCTCGCCCAACCACATCACCGAGAAACAAGAGGCGCATTTTCACCTTCCGCAACGCAACGCCCCGGACGGCGTCAGCACCCAGTCCAAGGGTTCGTCATAATCGAGATGCGGAATGGCGTCGATCACTTGCTCGTCGTAGGCAAGCCCGATTGCCACGATCGGCTTCAGCGCCCTCAGCCGTGCCAGGGTGCGATCGTAGAAGCCACCGCCGTAGCCCAGGCGCCAGCCGGAACGATCCACCGCCAGCAGGGGCACCAGAAGCACGTCCGGGTCGACCAGCGGGGCAGAAAGCCGAGGCTCGGCGATGCCCCATACGCCACTGTCCATGGCGTCGCCAGGCGCCCATGCGCGGAAGGTGAGCGGCTTGGCCTTCCCATCGAGCCGCGGCAGGGCGAGGCGCAAACCTTCCTGCGAAAGGCGGCTGAGCAGCGGCATGCAATCGAGTTCCTGCGGCAGCGAGGAAAAGCCGGAAACGATGGCACCTTCCTTGAGCGGCAGCACGAAACCTATGCCCTCCCACGCCAGAGCCTTCGCCGCTTCGGCACGGATCTCCGGAGTAAGCGTTTCGCGCCATGCAATCATGCGTTTGCGCAGCGCCCGCTTCTCCTCGGCGAGGAGGGGCTCGTTCATCGGTGGGGAAGACATGGCATTCCTGCTGGCTCCCGCTGATTGTGCTTGATGCTGCCCAGCTCATGCCCCTTCGCATGCACCGCATGCCTAACCATTTCTGGTCACACCGCGGGCCAATGCGATTTGCCCGCCGGACGCAAGGCAAGCCTTCACTCACGCCTTGCCGATAGCCGCCGCAACCAGGTCCGCCACCTGGGCATCCTTGTCCATGGCGCGCTCCTGCAGACCACGCACGACGCCCTCGCGATCACGCAACTCGCGGTTTTGGCTCATCTTCGCCTTGCCGTCGAGGCGCGTTACCGTGAACGACATTCCCACGATGCCCCGCAGCATCATGTCGATGTAGTTCTCAGGCGCTTCCGCCGTGGACCAGCGCTCACTGAAGGGCTTCTCCTGCTGGTCGGACAACGCGCTCACGTGCGCCAGAAGCCAATCCTTGTCGGTCTTCACCTCGAGCCGGCCATAGGCGTGCACGGCCTGGTAGTTCCACGTCGGAACCGCCTTCGACGTTTCGGCTTTCGAGGGATACCAGCCAGGCCGGATGTAGGCCTCCGCGCCTTGGAACACCAAGAGGCCTTCGAGCTCGGGATCGAACGCACGCCAATGCGTGTTGGGCCGCGCGAAGTGTCCCTCGATACGGCCGAGCGGCGCGGATGCATCCACCTTCACCACCACGGGCAGATGCGTACCCACGAGGCCCTCGGGGCCCTGCGTCACGAGCAGCGCGAAGGGATACGCGCGCATCAGCGCGTGCATTTCGGCGACATCCTCGATCTTGAACTGCGCCGGCGTGTACATGGCTTTCCCACGAGAAAGAGCATTCAATCCTATCCTGTCCGCGTTCGCAGCGCCCGTAAAGGAGCCAGCAGTCGCGGCAGGCTTTCAGGCAGCTTCGACGCGCCGAAGCGCTGCCCGAAGCTTTGCCGTCACTGCTTCGTAATCCGCCTTGCGCTCGCGGTTCTCTTCCACGACCTCGGGCGGAGCCTTGGCCACGAAACCTTCGTTGGAAAGCTTGGCGTCGATCTTCTTGATCTCAGCGGCTGCCTTCTCGATCTCGCGCGACAGACGTGCGCGCTCGGCGGTCATATCGATGACGCCTGCCAGCGGCAGAGCAGCCGAGGTCTCTCCCACCACGATCTGCGCCGAGCCTTTAGGGGCCGTGCTTTCGAATGTGATCGCGTCGAGCCGCGCCAGGCGCTTGATGATATCGCCGTGCATGTCGGCGCGCGCCCGTATCGCTTCGCCGGCGCCGACCAGAACGAGAGGTATCTTGGCGCCCGCTGGCACGTTCATCTCGTTACGCACGGAGCGCACCTCGCTCACCAGTTTCACGACCCAGCCGATCTCCTCGTCGGCGGCCTCGTTCGCAAGGCCGGCAAAGGACGGCCAGTTCGAGAGACAGAGCAGCGTCGACCGCTGCACGCCCACTTCCACAAGGCGATCCCACAGCTCTTCCGTGATGAACGGCATGAAGGGATGCAGGAGCTTGAGCACCTGGTCGAGCACCCAGGCCGCGGTCGCGCGCGTCTCGGCCTTCGCCCCGTGGTCCTCACCATTCAGGATCGGCTTGGCGAGTTCCAGGTACCAGTCGCAGAACGTGCCCCACGTGAATTCATAGATCGCAGCCGCCGCATCGTTGAACTTGTAGGCCTCGATTGCCGAGGTGACGGCCCCTGTAGTGCGCTCCATCTCGCCCGCAATCCAGCGGTTGAGCGTGCCCTGCACCTTGGCAGGATCGAAGTCCTTCTGGCGCACGCATTCGTTCATCTCGGCAAAGCGCGCGGCGTTCCACAGCTTGGTTGCGAAGTTGCGATAGCCCTCGATGCGCTTGACGGAGAACTTGACGTCCGAGCCCTGGCTCGCCATCGCGGCCATCGAGAAGCGCAAGGCATCGGCGCCGAACTGCTCGATCATGACGAGCGGATCGACGACGTTGCCCTTCGACTTCGACATCTTCTGCCCCTTCTCGTCGCGGACGAGACCGTGGATGTAGACGTCGTGGAAGGGGATCTCCTTCATGAAGTGGCAGCCCATCATCATCATCCGGGCCACCCAGAAGAAGATGATGTCGAAGCCCGTGACGAGTGCGCTGGTCGGATAGTAGCGCGCAAGCTCCGGCGTCTCTTCGGGCCAGCCCAGCGTCGAGAACGGCCAGAGCGCCGAGGAGAACCAGGTGTCGAGCACGTCCGGATCGCGCGTGAGTTCTGCACCGCCCGCCTGCTTGCGCGCTTC
>JBDHTJ010000196.1:0-8476 GCA_039808585.1 Hyphomicrobiaceae bacterium
CGATAGCCGCGGAAACGAGCTGCTTCCACGCTCGAGGGATTGGCTTCCAGGGTGATTTCGGCGTCGCTTGCGACCTGCCAGGCCTTGCCGATGACCTCGAGCACAGCGGCAACAGTCTCTGCGCTCATGAGAGACGGCGTGCCGCCGCCGAAGAAAATGCTGGTGACGGTGCGGCCCGGCGTGAGTGCGGCCCAATGCGCGATCTCTCGGACCAGCGCGTTGCGAAAGCGCCCCTCGTCGAGCCCAGATCGTACATGGCTGTTGAAGTCGCAGTAGGGGCATTTCGCGGCACAAAATGGCCAGTGCACGTAAACGCCAAAGCCGGCGGGATCGGGATTGGCGGTGACACCGATTTCAGCCAAGGCACTTGGCCTTAAACAGCGCGAAGGCTTTGGCCCGGTGCGAGATGGCGTGCTTGGCGTCGGGCTGCATTTCACCGAAGCTGATGGTGTAGCCCTCAGGCACGAACATGGGGTCGTAGCCGAAGCCGTGCGTTCCCCGCGGCGGCCAAACGAGGTGCCCGCGCACGATGCCTTCGAACACGTAATCGCGGCCATCGGGGAAGGCGAGACAGAGGGCGCAGATGAAACTGGCCTTCGGGCCCGGCACCTCGCTCCAGGCGCCCTTTGCGTCAAGCTCGTCGGCGACGCGCTTCATGGCGATGGCGAAATCCTTCGTCGGCCCCGCCCAGCGTGCCGAGTAGATGCCGGGCGCGCCGTCCAGCTGATCGACGCCCATGCCGCTGTCGTCGGAGAGCGCGGGGAGGCCTGATGCCTGCGCTGCCGCGGCAGCTTTCAAGATGGCGTTGGCAGCAAACGTCGTGCCCGTCTCCTCGGGCTCAGGGAGGTTGAGATCACCCGCCGACACAGCCTCGAGCCCGAACGGCGCCACAAGATCGCGGATCTCGCGCAGCTTGCCCGGATTATGCGTGGCAACGACAAGGCGGGTGCCCTTGGCGAGAGGCAGCTTGGCGTCGGTCATGTGAGCTTCCAGATGGCGGGCTCGGCAAGTTCCAGACAGTTGCCGGCAGGGTCCCTGAAGTAGATCGAGCGGCCGCCGCCGGGCCAGATGAAGTCGGCCTCGATGGGGACGCCTTTGGCCATCAGCGCGGCTTTCCAGCGGTCGATGTCATCGCCGCTCGCCCGAAAGCAGACATGTCCGGGCCCCGTTGCCCCGTGCGGCGGCACCGGCAGCGCGCCGGCCTTGGGCGGAACGGACGTGGCATCGGGGTTGAAGAGCAGGAACACCTGATTGCCGCATCGGTAGAAAACGTGCCGCCCCGCCACCCTGGCGAACGGCTCCATCCCCAGTGCGTCGCGGTAGAAGGCTTCGGCCGCGTCGAGATCGCGTGCGTAGAGGACAGTCTCCAGGATGCCGGAGGGTGTCAGCGTCGCGGCCAATGCCTGCTCCTTCCCGTACGGTGCCTCAGGCGACCGTGAGCTTCTGCAGATTGACGAGCTCCCCGATGCCTTTCTTGGCAAGCAGCATGAGTTGGTCGAAGCTCTCCTGCGAGAACGGCTTGGTCTCAGCCGTACCCTGAACTTCCACGATGCCGCCGGTGCCCGTCATGACGAAGTTGGCGTCGGCGTCGGCCTCGCTGTCCTCGGGGTAGTCGAGGTCCAACACCGGGGTGCCGCGATAGATCCCGCAGGAAACCGCTGCCACGTGGTCGCGCAGCACGCCGTCCTTCACCATGTCGCGGGTCTGCATCCACTTGATGCAGTCGTGCAAGGCGACCCAGGCGCCCGTGATGGAGGCCGTACGCGTGCCGCCATCGGCCTGGATGACGTCGCAATCGATGGAGATCTGCCGCTCGCCGAGCTTCTGGAGATCGACGACGGCGCGCAATGAGCGGCCGATCAGACGCTGGATCTCCTGTGTGCGCCCGGAGGGATGGCCCACCGTCACCTCACGGCGGGTGCGCTCGCCCGTGGCCCGCGGCAGCATGCCGTACTCGGCCGTCACCCAGCCCCGTCCCTGGCCCTTGAGCCACGGCGGCAGCCGCTCTTCCAGGCTGGCGGTGCACAGCACATGCGTGTTGCCGAACTTGATCAGGCAGGAGCCTTCGGCATGCATGGAGACGGCGCGCTCGATGCTGACGCGGCGAAGCTCGTCGGGATTGCGTTTGGAGGGGCGCATTCAGGGCTGTCTTGTTCTTGCGTTTCGTGTTGTGTCTGGGGAGGCGGTGCTTGCAGCCATCCGGGCCGGCACCGGCGACAGCGTTAAAGGGCTCACGGCGCAGGCGTCAACAGCTAAAGCTGGGCCCCCTTTGACGAAGTGCTAGGCTGACCTTAGATTTCAACACCATGAAGGTAGAACAGATCTTCAAACGCCCGAGCGAATTCGACAGCCGCACGGAGCTGCAGAAGCTCAACGAGCGCACGCGCACGATCTTCCGGCACATCGTGGAAACCTATCTTGCGACTGGGGAGCCCGTCGGCTCGCGCAATCTCTCGCGCAGCCTGCCCATGGCCCTGTCGCCGGCCTCCATCCGTAATGTCATGTCGGACCTGGAGCACCTGGGCTACATCTTCGCGCCGCACACCTCGGCCGGCCGCCTCCCGACGGAAATGGGTCTGCGCCTGTTCGTCGACGGCCTATTGGAAGTCGGCAACCTGACGGAGGAGGAGCGGCGCCAGATAGAGGCACAGGTGGGCGTGAAACGGCACACCTCGCTCGACAAAGTGCTGAGCGATGCCGGCGAGATGATCTCGGGCCTTTCGCATTGCGCCGGCGTCGTGCTCACCGAAAAGCAGGTGACGCGCATCAAGCACGTCGAGTTTCTGCAGCTTGAGCCCGGCAAGGCATTGGTGGTGCTCGTCGGCGAGGACCAGTCGGTTGAGAACCGTGTCATCACCTTGCCGCCAGGGCTGACGCAGTCCGCGCTTGTGGAAGCAGCCAACTATCTCAACGCTCGCATGCGGGGCCAGACGCTGGGCGAAGCGAAGGCGAAGGTGGAATCCGAACTCGCCGCCGCCAAAGCTGAACTCGACGCCTTGACGCAGAAAGTAGTGGAGGCTGGTCTTGCCACCTGGTCCGGTGGCATCGACGACCAGAAAAGCCTGATCGTGCGCGGCCAGTCCAACCTGCTCAAGGACGTGCAGGGGCTGGAGAACCTGGAGCGCATCCGGCAGCTTTTCGACGATTTCGAAGCCAAGAAGGAGATGGCCCAGCTGCTGGGCCTCGCCGACAGAGGCGACGGGGTGCATATTTTCATCGGTTCGGAGAACAAGCTCTTCTCCCTTTCCGGGTCGTCCCTGATCGTGGCGCCATTCCACGACGACCGCCGCAACGTCGTGGGGGTGCTCGGTGTTATCGGTCCGACCAGGATCAACTACGCCCGCATCATTCCCATGGTGGACTACACAGCGCGCCTGGTCAGCCGCCTGTTGACTTGATTTTTTGTACGCGCTGCATGATATCGGGGCCTCGTTCCCCCGGTCCGCCGATGCTCGCGCTCGCAAGCTGCAGCGACCGGCGGTTTCCTAGAAAATTCAAGCGGAAAAGCTCGAGATGTCAGAGAACGAAACGCAAGGCCAGCCGGCCAATGCCGATCCTGCGGCTCAGCCAAATCCCGCTCAAGGTCAGCCTGCAGCCACAGCTGGGCCCGCAGGCGGCCAAGGCGCCGCAGGTGGCGAGGGCGAGCGGACCGTCCACGACGTGATCGCCGCCCTGCAGGCCGAGGTGGCCGATTTCAAGGACAAGTGGATCCGCGCGCACGCCGAGATCGACAATGTCAGAAAGCGCCTGGAGCGGGAGAAAGAGGAGACGGCGAAGTACGCTATCACCAAGCTCGCCCGCGACATCGTCAATGTCGGCGACAACTTCCAGCGCGCGATCAGCGCTGTACCGCCCCATGCCGCGGAGCAGGACGCCGCTCTGAAAAGCTTCCTCGAGGGCGTGGTCATGACAGAGCGCGAGCTTCTCAACGTGCTCGAGCGCTATGGCATCAAGCGCATTCATCCCGCCAACGAGCCCTTCAACCCGCACATGCACCAGGCCGTGATGGAGATGGAGCGGGCCGATGTGACGGCGGGAACCGTGGTGCAGGTCTTCCAGGCCGGCTACATGATCGAGGATCGCGTGCTGCGCCCGGCCATGGTCGCTGTCGCAAAGGGCGGGCCGAAAGCCGCAGCGCCTCAGCCGGCTCCAGGTGCGCCTCCGGCAAACTGAAGGCAGGCGCGGGCGAAGGCTCGCCTCACGGATTGACGCGCCGGAGCGTGAGATTGATGCGCCCGCCGCTGGCAATGCCGGCCCGCGCCAGCAGATCGCTCGTGCCAGGGTAGACGCGGTCGATACCGTGGTAGGCAAGGCGGGAAACCCCGCCCAGCACGAATACGTCTCCCGACTTGAGACGCAAACGGTGCTTGGCATCGGCCCGCGATGGGCCGCCAACATGGAAGGCCGCCTCGTCTCCCAGGGACACGGAAAGGACCGGTGCGCTCAGGTCCTTCTCGTCCGCGTCCCGATGCGAGCCCATGCGCGTCCCCTCGGCATAAAAGTTGATAAGGCAAGCTTCCGGCGCCTTCGCGGCTGGTGCGAGCAGCCCCCATAGCTTCTGGAGGACCTCAGGCATCGCGGGCCACGCCGCTCCCGTTTCAGGGTGGGTCTCCTGGTAGCGATATCCACGGGCTGCGTCGGAAACCCAGCCCAAGGTGCCGCAGTTGCTCATGCGCACCGAGAAGGGCTTGCCGGTGCGGTGCATCCGCGGCACGAACAGCGGAGCCTTCTCCAATATCCCTTTGATTTCACTCGCAAGCAGCAATTGTGCCTGCAAATCGAGCGCTTCCGGGAAATGCAAGGCTCCGTCCTTGATCTGCCGCACGCGTGCATCGAAATCTTTCTGCATAATCCTCCTGGCGGAGCCTCACGCCCCGTTGCAGCGCTTGGGACACCCACCTATATACCGGCGACAAACAACGTAGCTCTAGGGGACCGTTGCCTGGAGGCCGTTAGCCGGCCAACGGGGGGCCGGACGCCGAGAATTCGGGTTCGGACGGTCTGCCGCAAAAAAGAGGACTTGAACCATGGCTAAAGTTATCGGCATCGATCTCGGCACCACCAACTCGTGCGTCGCCGTCATGGAAGGGACCAAGCCGAAGGTCCTGGAGAATTCCGAGGGCGCCAACACCACCCCGTCCATTGTCGCGTTCACCAGCGACGGCGAGCGCCTCGTCGGCCTGCCTGCCAAGCGCCAGGCCGTTACCAATCCGATGAATACCCTCTTCGCCATCAAGCGCCTGATTGGCCGTCGCTTCGACGACCCGATGGTGGAGAAGGACAAGAACCTCGTTCCCTACAAGATCATCAAGGGCCCTAACGGCGACGCCTGGGTCGAGTGCGACGGCAAGCAGTACTCGCCTGCCCAGATCTCCGCGTTCATCTTGCAGAAGATGCGCGAGACGGCAGAGGCAAAGCTCGGCGAGCCGGTCACGCAGGCGGTGATCACCGTTCCGGCCTATTTCAACGACGCCCAGCGCCAGGCCACCAAGGACGCCGGCAAGATCGCGGGCCTCGAAGTTCTGCGCATCATCAACGAGCCGACGGCAGCTGCGCTCGCCTATGGCCTCGACAAGAAGAAGGCTTCGAGCACCATCGCCGTCTACGACCTCGGCGGCGGCACGTTCGACATCTCGGTTCTCGAGATCGGCGACGGCGTGTTCGAGGTGAAGTCGACGAACGGCGACACCTTCCTCGGTGGCGAGGATTTCGACATGCGCCTCGTCGAGTATCTCGCGACCGAGTTCAAGAAAGAGAACCAGATCGATCTCAAGGGCGACAAGCTCGCGCTTCAGCGCCTCAAGGAGGCGGCAGAGAAGGCCAAGATCGAACTGTCTTCCTCGCAGCAGACCGAGATCAACCTGCCCTTCATCTCCATGAACCCGCAGACGCAGTCGCCGCTGCATCTGACGATGAAGCTCACGCGCTCCAAGCTCGAGAGCCTCGTCGACGATCTCATCGAGAAGACCAAGGGCCCGTGCATCCAGGCGCTGAAGGACAGTGGCCTGAAGGCTGCCGACATCGACGAGGTTGTTCTCGTCGGCGGCATGACCCGCATGCCCAAGGTGCAGCAGATTGTGAAGGAGCTGTTCGGCAAGGAGCCGCACAAGGGCGTCAACCCGGACGAAGTCGTGGCCGTGGGCGCTGCGATCCAGGCCGGTGTGCTCAAGGGCGACGTGAAGGACGTGCTGCTTCTCGACGTTACGCCGCTCTCACTCGGCATCGAGACGCTGGGTGGCGTGTTCACGCGCCTCATCGACCGCAACACCACGATCCCGACCAAGAAGAGCCAGGTGTTCTCCACGGCCGAGGATGGTCAGAACGCGGTGACGATCCGCGTCAGCCAGGGTGAGCGCGAGATGGCGGCCGACAACAAGCTGCTCGGTCAGTTCGATCTCGTCGGCATTCCGCCGGCACCGCGCGGCATGCCGCAGATCGAGGTGACATTCGACATCGACGCCAACGGCATTGTGCACGTGTCCGCCAAGGACAAGGCCACGTCCAAGGAGCAGTCGATTAGGATCCAGGCCTCGGGCGGCCTGTCGGACGCCGACATCAAGCGGATGACGGAGGAGGCGGAGCGCTTCAAGGACGAAGACCGCAAGAAGCGTGAGCTGGTGGAGGCCAAGAACGGCGCCGACAGCCTCATCCACTCCACGGAAAAGACGCTGAAGGATCTCGGCGACAAGGTCTCTGGCTCCGACAAGACCAACATCGAAGGCGCCATCACGGCCCTGAAGGATGCGTTGAAGTCGGACGACCTGGACGCCATCAAGCAGAAGTCCGAGGCCCTGGCCCAGGTCTCCATGAAGCTTGGCGAGGCGCTCTACGGCGGCCAGCAGCCGGGTGGGCCAGCCCCCGGCGGCGAGGAGCCGGCGCAGGGCAAGAAGCCCGGCGACAACGTCGTCGACGCCGACTTCGAGGAAGTGAAGGACGACAAGAAGAAGTCGGCCTGAGCCTAACTGAGCCGGCGCGGCAGCGATTTGAGTTGCCGCGCTGGAGCTTGGTGTGAAACACTTGTGGAACCCTCCAGGCGGCTCGCGGCTGGCCACGGGCTCGCAAGGGGAAAGGTAACGACGCCCCCGCAATCTGCGCCTTGACCGGTGAAGCGCGGGGGCTCGCCATGCCGGTGGGCTCGCCGGGCCCAGCATTGCGGTGCGCTGGACAGGCGTGCACTCGCCCGTGTGCAGTTGGCAGGCGGAGGCCAAAGGCCAGAGGGCGGCGCAAAAAGGAACGTCGATTTTCATGGCCAAGCGCGATTATTACGAGATCCTCGGCGTGACGAGATCCGCCAGCGAGCAGGACCTCAAATCCGCCTTCCGGCGCGCTGCCAAGGATTGCCACCCCGACCGGCATCCGGGCGACAAGGACGCGGAAAAGAAATTCAAGGAGCTGAACGAAGCCTACGAGGTCCTGAAGGACCCGCAGAAGCGCGCGGCCTACGATCAGTTCGGGCACGCCGCCTTCGAGGGCGGTGGCGGGCGGCAGGGCGGCTTCGGGCCCGACTTCGCCTCCTCGATGTCGGATATCTTCGACGATCTGTTCGGCGAGTTCATGGGCGGGCGCCGTGGTTCGCGTCAGCGCACCGGCCGCGAGCGCGGTGCCGATCTTCGCTACAACATGGAAGTCTCGCTGCACGAGGCCTATACGGGCAAGACAGCCCAGATCCGCGTGCCGACCAGTGTCTCCTGCGAAACCTGCTCGGGTTCGGGGGCAAAGCCGGGAACCCAGCCGACGACATGCGCCACCTGCGGCGGCGCCGGCAAGGTGCGCGCGAGCCAAGGCTTCTTCACCATCGAGCGGACCTGCCATGTCTGCCAGGGGCGCGGGGAAACCATCAACGATCCCTGTCCCACCTGCAGTGGCGCCGGCCGCGTCCTGAAGGAGCGGACGCTGTCCGTGAACATTCCGGCCGGCGTCGAGGATGGCACGCGCATTCGCCTTGCGGGCGAAGGCGAGGCGGGCCTGCGTGGCGGACCTGCCGGCGACCTCTACATCTTTTTGTCGATCAAGCCGCACGAGTTCTTCCAGCGCGACGGCGCCGATATCTTCTGCCGCGTGCCGATTTCCATGGTGACAGCGGCACTCGGGGGCCAGCTTGACGTTCCCACCCTCGATGGCGGCCAGACGCGCGTGAAGATCCCGGAAGGCACCGAGAGCGGCAAGCAATTCCGCCTGAAGGGCAAAGGCATGCCTGTGCTGCGCTCCAAGGTGCTGGGCGACATGTACATCCAGGTCGAGGTCGAGACGCCCAAGAGCCTGACGCGGCGCCAGCGCGAGCTTCTCGAGGAGTTCGAGCGAGAGAGTAATCGCGAAACGTCCCCGCATTCGGCCGGCTTCTTCGCGCGCATGAAAGAGTTCTTCGAAGGAAAAGCCAGCTGAGGCCCGCAATGAATGGCATGCAGCGGGCGGCGCTCATCGTGCTCGCCATTGCCTTCGGCGTTGCGCCGGTCAGGGCGGCAGGCTTTGAATGGCA
>JBDHTJ010000197.1:0-8314 GCA_039808585.1 Hyphomicrobiaceae bacterium
GACCAGGCCGACGCGGTCGCAGATCTCCTGGCAAAGGCTGGTTTCAGCGAGATCCGCTTCCTCCTGGATGTGGCGGGAATACGCCGAGTTGTTGCGGCAAGAACACGCATCGACGGCTATGCATAGAAAGCCCTTGGAATCTCTTGGCTGGCAGGTTAGGGTTCAGCCCGTGGAGTCGTCCATCGGTATGCGCAGTTACGGTAGGTCGTGATCGCAGCCGAGATGCAAGGACCAGTGCGAAGCAGGTTGGATTGCTCGCAAAAAGGCCACGTATCGTCAGCACAAACTGAGCGCCCACGAAAGTAATTCAGGTGTGCCGTGCGCGGGCATCCCGCGAGCTGCGCCCAAGGCGGCAGGCGCCGAGACCTGCAGGCAAATGCCAAAGGCAATGCACAGATTTTGGCTCGAGATGCTCGAGTAGTGAACCAACGGCTCACAGGATCGTTCGCAGCGCGAACCCAGGAACGATCGCTCGTGCCGCGCATGCAGACAACATGCGCGATTTAGACTGGGTGTTCGCTTGAAGTGCGGCAGAGAGATGCCGGCTAGTAGATGTCAGGCCAAGTGCAATCAGGCCATTATACGGGAGCCTTTGAGGCAGTGAGGCAGGGACAGCAAAATCGCCGCGGTCGCGGGCGTAATAACAACAACAACCGCAAAAACCAGAATCCGCTTTCGCGCAGCTTCGAGTCGAACGGGCCCGACGTCAAAATTCGTGGCACGCCGGCACATATCGCCGAGAAGTACATTGCGCTCGCGCGGGACGCACAGTCGTCCGGAGACCATGTGCTTGCGGAGAACTATCTGCAGCATGCGGAGCACTACAACCGCATCATCATGGCGTATCGGGAGCAATTCCAGCAGCACAACGACGGCATGAATGGCCATCGCCACCAGGGTCAGGATGGCAATGGCGCGGAGGACATGTCCGAGGACGATAACGAGGACATCCTGGACGAAGGATTCCAGGGCAGCCTGCACCAGCAGCCGCAAGTGGCGCAGTTCTCACCCCAGCCGCAGCCTATGCAGCATCGCCAGCAAGGTGAGGGTGGCCAACGTTACGAGGGTGGGCGCGAAATGCGCGACCACAATCGCGATCATCACCGTGGCGACCGGCCGTTCCGGCGCGATCGGGACCATCAGCGCTTCCGTGATCGCAACCAGGATCGTGGTGACAGGCAAGACCGGCCCGACAGGCAAGATCGGCAGGACAGGCCGATGCGCGACGATCGCGGGCCGATGATGCGAGAAGAGCGTCAGCCGCCCCGCGAAGACCGCCAACCGCCCCGCGAGGAGCGGCAGCCGCCGGTAGAGGCACCTGTGGAGGCGGCAGAGCCGCGGCGGGCGCCGCGTGAGCGCTTCCAGCAGCCGCACGAGCAGCCCGATTTCCTGCGCCGTCCCGTGCGTCGGCCGCGGTCTGAAAGTGCCGAGGCCCCGGCGGTCAAGCAGGAGCCTTCTTCGGAGTAACTCCGGGGGGCAATGCCGCGACAAAACGAAAAAGCAGCGCACCGTCGCTGCTTTTTTTGTTCGTGCTAAGCGGTGTTCTTGCTGGTCAGCGGTCCCGGCACGAACCGCGCATTACGCCACGACCGCTTCGTCTCCCACACACAATGTGCCCCCGGCGGTCACCTTGGCGTATATGCCGAAATCGGAATGCCCCCATGTGCGCTGGAGCAGAGAGGGGAGCCCCATATCGCGGCTGCCTGTGCGCGGGTCGACGTTGGTGGCTTCGCACCTCGTAGTGCGGGCGAAAACGGCAGCTTTCAAACTGCCCAGATCGATTTCCTTGTCGAGCCAGGAGAACTCGGCCCAGGGCTCCAGGCCGTCGAGGATGACGTTGGGCCGAAAGCGAAGCGGGTCGATGCTGCGTCCGAGCGTGCGCTCGAGTTCGCGAAGGCTTGCCAGGTTAACGACGTGGATGCATTTCGCGGCCACGTCGGAGAAACTGTGGCCGGGTGCCTCGACGATACGCGGCGGGCCGCGCAGGTCCTCCTTCATGTAGGCGGCCACGAATTGCTCGATGAGTTGGCGGCCGAGCTTGGTGGAAAGGGCGCCTGCCGCCAACCGCTTGCCATCGCGCTCGATCGTAAGCGTCTCGGTTTCGTCGTCGTAGCGCGTCTGGAGCGTGGCGAGCCGCTCGTTGCGCATGAGCATCAGGAATACGACCTTGGGCAGGTGCTTTGGCGCGGCCGGATCGAACCGGCCGGGGCCGTTCTCGATGGCGTACTTGCGGTCTGCCGGCATGGTCTGGCCCGGCTCGATGGCCGCTTTCTCCATCGCCTCCGGCGACAGTCCTTTGACCGGATACCGGTACAACCCGACGATCCGCCCGCGCGCCTTGCTGATCTCCGCCTGCATGGACCCTCCGCATGCATGATTTTGGGCTTTGACCTTGGTCATGGCCTTTTCTGCCCGCGTCTCCTCCCTATATCACAGCTGTCGGGCAGCGGACGGGTGCCTCCTAGAGGGCCATGTTGCGTTGTTCGTGCAAATCACTCTGCAAACCAGACGAACCAGGGGCGCCCGGAACAGGGGCTTTTGGGCGGGCTGAAGGAGGGACGTATGGACTTTGAGAAATATACAGACCGCGCCAAGGGCTTCATCCAATCGGCGCAAAATATCGCGGTGCGCGAAGGCCACCAGCAGTTCGGCACCGATCATGTGCTGAAGGCCCTGCTCGATGACCCGGAGGGGCTGGCATCCGGCCTCATCCGCAAAGCGGGCGGCCAGCCAGAGCTTGCGCTGCAAGGCGTCGATAAGCTTCTCGCCAAGCGACCCAAGGTTTCCGGCGGCGGCGCCGGTCAAGTCTATCTCGCGCCCGAGCTTGCGCGTCTCTTCGACCAGGCGCAGAAGATCGCCGAGAAGGCGGGCGACAAGTTCGTCACGGTCGAGCGGCTGCTTCTCGCCCTCGTGGTGGAGGCTTCGAGCGACGCCTCTCGCGTGCTGAAGGAGGCCGGGGTCAATGCGCAGACCCTCAACCAGGCGATCAACGATCTGCGCAAGGGCCGCACCGCCGATAGCGCTTCTGCCGAGCAGGCCTACGACGCGCTGAAGCGTTATGCGCGCGACCTCACGGCCATGGCCGCGGAGGGCAAAGTCGATCCCGTCATCGGACGTGACGATGAAATCCGGCACACGATCCAGGTGCTGTCGCGGCGCACCAAGAACAACCCGGTGCTGATCGGCGAGCCGGGCGTCGGCAAGACGGCCATCGCGGAAGGCTTGGCACAGCGTATCGTCAAGGGCGATGTGCCGGAGACGCTGAAGGACAAGAAGCTGCTTGCCCTCGACATGGGCGCGCTCATCGCCGGTGCGAAGTACCGCGGTGAGTTCGAGGAACGGTTGAAGGCCGTGCTGTCCGAGGTGCAGGCAGAGGGCGGGCGGATCATCCTGTTCATCGACGAACTGCACACCATCGTCGGCGCCGGCAAGGCCGAGGGCTCCATGGATGCGGGCAACCTGTTGAAGCCAGCATTGGCACGGGGTGAGCTGCATTGCGTCGGCGCGACCACGCTCGACGAGTATCGCAAGCACATCGAAAAGGACGCGGCCCTAGCGCGTCGCTTTCAGCCCGTGATGGTGAACGAGCCTACGGTGGAGGACACCGTCTCCATCCTGCGCGGTCTCAAGGAAAAGTATGAGCTGCATCACGGCGTCCGCATCACCGACAGTTCGCTGGTCGCAGCCGCTACGCTTTCGAACCGTTACATCTCCGACCGTTTCCTCCCCGACAAGGCGATCGACCTTGTCGACGAGGCGGCGTCGCGCCTGCGCATGCAGGTCGATACCAAGCCGGAAGAACTCGACGAGACAGACCGGCGGCTCATTCAGCTCAAGATCGAGCGCGAGGCCCTGAAGAAGGAATCCGATCAGGCTTCGCGTGAGCGCCTATCGCGGCTCGAGAAAGAGATTTCGGCCCTCGAGGAGCAGTCGGCCACGCTGACGCAGCGGTGGCAATCGGAGAAGAGTAAGCTTGGCGATGCGCAGAAGCTAAAGGAAGAGCTGGATCAGCGTCGCATCGAGCTGGAGCGTGCACAGCGGCAGGGCGATCTCGGCCGGGCCGGTGAGCTTACCTATGGCGTCATCCCTGCACTCGAGAAGAAGCTTGCGGCGCTCGAAGCTCAAGAGAGCAAGGGCGCGATGGTCGAGGAGGCCGTTACACCCGAGCACATTGCGCAGGTGGTTGCGCGGTGGACGGGAATTCCGGTCGACCGCATGCTCCAGGGCGAGCGCGAAAAGCTCATCCGCATGGAAGAGACGCTGGCGAAGCGCGTCGTGGGCCAGAAAGAGGCCGTGGACGCAGTTTCGAGTGCCGTGCGGCGTGCGCGTGCGGGCCTGCAGGATCCCAACCGTCCGATCGGCTCTTTCATCTTCCTCGGCCCGACGGGCGTCGGAAAGACGGAGCTGACGAAGGCGCTCGCGGCGTTCCTTTTCGACGACGAAACGGCCATGGTGCGCGTCGACATGAGCGAGTTCATGGAGAAGCATTCCGTGGCGCGCTTGATCGGTGCGCCTCCGGGCTATGTCGGCTACGAGGAAGGCGGCGTCATCACGGAGGCGGTGCGGCGCCGGCCCTATCAGGTGATCCTTTTCGACGAGATCGAGAAGGCGCATCCGGACGTGTTCAACGTGCTGCTGCAAGTGCTCGACGATGGTCGCCTGACAGACGGCCAGGGTCGCACGGTGGACTTCAAGAACACGCTCATCATCATGACGAGCAACATCGGCTCGGAATTCCTCGCCAATCAGAAGGACGAGGAGGATGTCGAGAAGGTGCGGCCCTACGTGATGGCGGAGCTGAGAACCAAGTTTCGGCCGGAGTTCCTCAACCGTATCGACGAGGTGATCCTGTTCCAGCGCCTGAAGCGCGAGCAGATGGCAGCGATCGTGGACATCCAGATGGGGCGCCTGCAGAAGCTTCTGGCAGACCGCAAGCTCAAGCTCGATCTCGACGACGCGGCGCGGACGTGGCTCGCCAATCGCGGTTACGATCCCGTCTATGGGGCGCGGCCGCTGAAACGGGTGATCCAGAAGACCGTGCAGGATCCGCTTGCCGAGCAGATCCTGTCGGGGGGCATCCACGACGGCGACACCATCAAGCTCACCGTCGGCAACGGCACGCTGGTGATCAACGGCAAGCCCGTGAAGGCGGCAGCGTAAGAGGCACGGAGAGCCTGTCGATGAAGCGTCGGGTTATGGGTATTGCGCCTTTAGCCCGGCCCGCTTCCTTCATCCCCCCGTGACGTTGGCAAGTCTCGTAGAGACTGGGTTGCGACGCATGAGTTCGTCGATGCGCTGGCGCTCGCGCTGGAAATCAGCGAGCTGCGTGCCCTCGAGCTGGCGCTCCCGCGTCACCTGAATAGCGTTGGGGTCGACGAAGGTGTTGTTGACCAGCACTTCGTAGTGGACGTGGGGACCGGAAGAAAGGCCGCTGGTTCCAACATAGCCGATGATCTGGCCTTGCCTCACCCGTGTTCCTGGCGCCATGCCGGGCGCGAATCGCTGCATGTGGCCGTAGGCCGTCTTGTAGCCGTTGGCGTGACGGATGCGGATGTAGTTGCCGTACTCGCCTTTGCGACCGGCTTCCTCGATCACGCCGGTTCCCGCCGCCATGATGGGTGTGCCCATGGCGCAGGCCCAGTCGATGCCGGTGTGCATCTTCGGCACCAGCAGGATGGGGTGGCGGCGCACGCCAAAGCCGGAGGTGATGCGCACGTCTTCGCCGCGTACCGGGCGGCGCATCAGGAAGCGGCGGGAGGTATCGCCGTTCTCGTCATAGTAGTCGATGCTGCCGTCGGGTGAGCGGTAGCGGTAAAACTTGCGCGTTTCTCCGCCGGCTGTGATCGAGGTTGCAAGCAGTTCACCGAGGGAGCCCTCTGCGCCTTTGTCTTCTTCCTTGATGTCGAAAAAGAACTCGAAACCGTCCCCTGTGCGCACGCGCTGGCGGAAGTCGGTGTCGTAGGCGTGGATCTTCAGGATCTGGAGGATCGTATCGCGGTCGAGGCCCTGTCGCTCGGCGGTCTGGTGCAAGCTGGCGTAGAGGCTCGAGGCTGCGCTTTGCTCGTCGTCGCCGCCTTCCGCGTTGGCAATGCGTCGGTCGACGGGTGTGGCGCTGGCGCTGAAATCTCCGGCGGCGTCGCGGACGACGGTCACCTTGTGCTCTCGTCCGTCGCCGTAAATCGTATAGCGGGCCGGGTCCATCCGGTTGGCGCGCGTGATGGACGGCAACAGCGTCACGTGCATCTCCATGCCGGGCTGGAGTGCGCTTTCGGGCAGGATGCTGCGGGCGGCGTCGGACATCGCGCGCGCCTGCCAAGGCTCCGCGCCCAGGCGCTGCAACACCCGCACCACGTTGTCGCCGCGCTGCAGCTTCACGATCCGGACTTCGCGGCCTTCCTCGTCCACCTGGTCGTCGGATTCACCGGCCGACTTGTGCAGCACGGTGGTGTTGACGAGCGGGATATCTGCAGCGGTCCGAAGTGCGCGGTCGGCCAGAAGTTCACCGCCGGCGACGCGATCGGCCGCATCGAAGGGCGTGGAGCGTTCGGGCGTCACGAAACGCGCAACGAGGTCCGAAACCTCGGCCGCGGTCAGTTCCTGGCCGTCCTCGGCCGGGAAAAGGCTGCCGAACTGGTCGAGGATGCGCACATTGGCATCTTGCTGAATGTCGCCCCGCCCGACCGGGTCGAGAGGTGCGCTGCTGGCGTATAGCTTAAAGGGGTTCAGCGGCGGCACGCGCTGCGCGTCCGCCTTGGAGAGGGGGGCAAGGCGCGCCGCGATGCGGGCGTAGGGCTTGTTCATGATGTAGTCCCGATTGCCGCGACGCTGCCGCACGGCATCCAGGATGATGAACTTCGTGGCCATCGCACCCGTGGGGACGATCAGGCGATCCGTCTTTGGGATTGCCCAGCGGAGGCCGTCCACCTTGACTGAGGCGACGCGCTGAGCCGCATGCCTCGCTTCCCGGACGCGCTGCAGCGTCGGCAGCAGGCCCCCATCCATCTCCTGGGTATCGGTAGACCCTGCGATGACGACGAGAATGGCAACCGCCGCAACGGCAGCGGCCAGGCAGGTACTCACCAGCCAGCGGAAGCGGCCACCATGGCGGGAATCTGCGTGATCAGAGGCGTAGAGCCCGCGCAGCCCTCGGCGATGGGCCAAGGGCGACTGCCCACGGCGCCCAGCAGCATGGGCCGCCAAGTGGATCTTGCGCCGGCCCAAGGGCACGTGCCGCCTTTGCTGCATGCTCGTGTTTTCCCTCGCTCTTGCTCCCCAGCAAGGTCTTGATCATGCAGGACGGGCGGGAACAACGTCAACGTATTCAGTCAGGCTGTCCCCTTCGCACGGCGCTTGCGCGGCGTCCGAATTTTTTCCGGCAGCTGCCCCAGCCGCTTCGGGCATCTTGGCCAAGGGCGGGACCTTCAGGGCAGCCTGTGGATTAGCGCAGAGACTTGATTCAACAGGTGAAAGAGGTCATCTCTCGCATCGAGAGATGAGCTTGCAAAAATCTATAAAAAAGTTTTGCGACAGGTGTTGACTTCGCGATCGGTTTGGAGTTAATTGCGGCTCTCTCGCGACGCCGACGGACACACGGACGGCGAGCGAACAGATGGGCAGCAATCCTACGGATTGGATCGAGACGAAGCCGAGCTAAGGCTGGGCTGAGTTCTCGCTGTCTCTGCGGAGGGTTGGCGCAAGCCAAGCCGTCTCCGCGGATTGACCATCGATGTGCTCTTTGACAAGTTGATTGAAGAAAGGGAAACGCAGGCGGCGGAGTCCTGGCGGATCCGAGACACGAAAGTGCTCGAGGATCGAATGAACTCTGGCGATCTCTGCGTTTCAACCATCACCAAGACGTAGGCGATTCGGGGCAACCTGAAAAGCGTATGTCTGAGTGTGAAGGTGCCCGTTACGCAGAGATTCCTTGGAGAAAACCTCCAAGCTACCAGAATCAAAACTTTCAACTTGAGAGTTTGATCCTGGCTCAGAACGAACGCTGGCGGCAGGCCTAACACATGCAAGTCGAACGCCGTAGCAATACGGAGTGGCAGACGGGTGAGTAACGCGTGGGAACCTACCTTACGGTCGGGAATAGCTCAGGGAAACTTGGGGTAATACCGGATACGCCCTTACGGGGAAAGATTTATCGCCGTTAGATGGGCCCGCGTCGGATTAGCTAGTTGGTGAGGTAACGGCTCACCAAGGCGACGATCCGTAGCTGGTCTGAGAGGATGATCAGCCACACTGGGACTGAGACACGGCCCAGACTCCTACGGGAGGCAGCAGTGGGGAATATTGGACAATGGGCGCAAGC
>JBDHTJ010000198.1:0-8299 GCA_039808585.1 Hyphomicrobiaceae bacterium
GGTCACGCACGAACGGTTGCCAGGTTTTCAGACATGAACGACCTCACGCCTTTGTCCACTCTGCGCAAGCAGCATGTCATCGATCCGGAAATCTGCATCCGGTGCAATACGTGCGAGGCCACGTGCCCAGTGGGCGCCGTCACGCACGATGACCGCAACTACGTCGTCGATGCGGAGAAGTGCAAGGCCTGCCTCGACTGCATCGGGCCGTGCCCAACAGGCTCGATCGACAACTGGCGCATCGTAGCGGTGCCCTATTCGCTCGAAGAGCAGTTCAGCTGGGACGAGCTGCCGGTGCAGGCCGATGTCGGCCAGGGCGAGATCGATGCCGACGAGCTCGAAGGTGAGGCGGGCGACCTGCTGCGTGCTGCGCATGCGGGCGGTGGCGGCAAGGCAGTTGCGCCGGCCTCGGCGGCCAAGCCTCTCGTCAATCTGTTCACGCGCGCGAAGCCTGCCCTTGCAACCGTGCAAGGGAACTATCGCATCACGGGAGCCGATACAGAGAGCGACGTGCGGCACATCGTGCTGGCGTTCGGGGCGACGGGGTTTGCCGTGCTCGAGGGCCAGTCGATCGGCATCCTGCCCCCTGGGCTGCGCGCGGACGGACGGCCGCACGACATGCGGCTCTACTCCATCGCGTCGGCGCGTGACGGTGAGAAGCGCAACGCCAACAACGTGGCGCTGACCGTGAAGCGGGCGGAGGGCGGCGTGTGCTCGAACTACCTGTGCGACCTGAAGGTGGGCGACCAGGTGCAGGTGGTGGGGCCATTCGGCGCGACGTTCCTTATGCCGGACGATCCGAACGCCGACATTCTCATGGTGTGCACTGGCACGGGCTCGGCACCGTTCCGCGCCTTCACCGAACGGCGCCGACGGGCCGCCCCCGGCGCGCCCGGGCGAATGCTTATGTATTTCGGGGCGCGGACACCGGAGGAGCTTCCTTATTTCGGGCCGCTGCAGAAGGTGCCGGAAAGCCTGCTGCAGAAGGAGCTGGTGTTTTCACGCCTCCCCGGTCAGCCCAAGGAGCATGTGCAGGACCGAATGCGCAAGAGTGGCTGGAGAGTTGCTGAAATCCTCAAGAGCACCAAGGGGCACGTCTATATTTGCGGACTGAAGGGCATGGAGACGGGGGTGGAGACAGCCTTCGAGGAGATTTGCCGCGAAAGCGGGCTCGATTGGGCAAGCCTGAAGCCGCAAATGCGCAAGGAAGGACGCTATCACGTCGAGACTTACTGAGGCGGACGCAGACCCGGTTGCAAACCGGCCGCAGGCATGCGAGCCAAGAACAAGAAGACTTCATAATAGCCCTCTAAGAGGGCCACTGATGCGTCGCATCGAGATTGGGAGGATACCGTCAGATGTCACAGCCTAGAAGGCATAGCTTGTCACGCCGGGGCGTGCTTGCAGGTTCCGCCGCGCTGGCCGCAGCCACCAGCTTGCCGACGCGCTGGGCCATAGCTCAGGCCAAGCCGTTAAAGTTGGGGTTGATGCTGCCCTACTCGGGTACGTTCGCGAAGCTCGGCGAGAACATCACGCACGCGGTGGAGATGCTGATCGCGGAGAAGGGCGGCAAACTCGGCGGACGCGAGATCCAGATCATCAAGCTCGACGATGAATCGAAGCCGGAAGTGGCACCACAAAACGCGGACCGCCTCGTCAAGCGCGACCAGGTGGACGTGATCATCGGTACAGTCCATTCGGGCGTGCAGATGGGTATCCACAAGGTGGTCTCGGAAAGCGGCACGCTGTGCATCGTGCCGAACGCGGGCAACGGCGCGGTGACGCGTGACCTGTGCACGAAGAACGTGTTCCGCACCTCCTTCACCAATTGGCAGCCTGCCTACGGCATGGGGCTCGCTGCGGCGAAGAAGGGTTACAAGAAAGGCGTCTGGGTTACGTGGGACTATGCCGCCGGTGCCGAAAGCGGGGCGGGCTTCAAGGAGGCGATGGAGAAGGCTGGCGGACAAGTGCTGCCGAGCCTGACGTTGCCCTTTCCGCAGACGAACTTCCAGCCGCTACTGGCGCAGATCCCCGGGCTCGGCGTGGACGTGGTGGGGTCGTTCTTCGCGGGTGGTGGCGCGGTGCAGTTCGTGAAGGAGTATGCCGCCGCAGGCATCAAGGTGCCGCTAGTGGGCTCGGGCTTCCTGACGGAAGGCACACTCGAAGCGCAGGGTGCAGCGGCCGACGGCATCGAGACCGCTTTACACTACGGCGACGGGCTGGATAACGTGAAAAATGCATCGTTCCGGAAGGCCTTCAAGGAGAAGGCGGGCCGCGATGCTGATGTCTACGCCGTGCAGGGTTATGACGCCGCGCAGCTTCTGGCCGTGGGTCTCGAAGCGGTGAAGGGCAACATGGACGACGAGGCAGGCCTCTACAAGGCCATGCGCGAGGCCAAAATGGACAGTCCGCGCGGGCCCATCAGCATGTCGCCCTCACAGAACGTCACGCAGAACATCTACCTGCGCAAGGTGCAGGGCGGGGAGAACAAGGTGATCGGCGTCGCCGCCGAGGCCCTTGCCGATCCCGGCACCGGGTGCAAACTCACGTAAGGGCTTTCGCCGCTGCCTGGCCGCCGCGCCGCCTGTCTGCGCGGCGGAGGGCAGTGGTGACGGTCGCGCGCCGAACGAATGCTCCGGCTGGCACGGGGCACGGCATCGTGGAGACTGTTAGACTGGGGTGTGTTGCATCGAGGGCTGCAGTGACGCGTCTCGGACACGGCAAACAGCGGCATCGATTGACATGAAGACCTGACCGACATGGATCTTGCCGGCCTGTTCACGCAGATTCTCAACGGCGTCCAGTACGGCCTCTTGCTCTTTCTGATCGCAAGCGGGTTGACGCTGATCTTCGGGGTGATGGGGATCATCAACCTCGCCCACGGCTCCTTGCTGATGATCGGCGCCTACGTGGCGTTTCTCGTGGCGAGGGCCTGGGGCTCGGTGTGGCTGGCGCTGCCGGTGGCGGTGCTGGGCGGGGCGGTACTGGGGGCCGTCCTGGAGCGCGGGCTCTTCCGCTTCTTCTACCAGCGCAACCATCTCGACCAGGTGCTTCTGACCTTCGCGTTGATCCTGCTGTTCGAGGAGGCGCGGTCGTTGATCGTCGGGAACGATTTCTACTCGGTGCCGGTGCCGGAGATCTTCAACTTCTCGGTGCCGATCACGTCTGGATTTTCCTACTCGGCCTATCGCTTCGCGGTGATCGGGGTGTGCCTCGCGCTGGCGCTCGGCCTGTTCCTGTGGATCGAGCGAACGAAGCTTGGGGCAATCATCCGGGCGGCGGCGGAAAAGCCGGAGATGGTGGACATCCTCGGCATCGATGCGCGCCGCGTGCATATGACGGTGTTTGCGATCGGCACAGTGCTGGCGCTGGTCGCCGGCGTGCTGGCCGCTCCGCTCTATTCAGTCTACCCCGGCATGGGCGACCAGTTCCTGATCATCTCGTTCGTGGTGGTGGTGATCGGCGGGCTCGGCTCCGTGCAAGGCGCGTTCTGGTCGGCGCTGCTGATCGGGCTGGTGGATGGACTGGGCAAGGTCTATGCGCCGAAAGTGGCAGGGCTCGTCGTCTATCTGCTGATGGCCGCGGTGCTGCTTTGGAAGCCCACCGGCCTCTTTGGCCAGCAGCGTCGCTAGAGAGGGGGGACGGGGCCGATGCTACCGCAATCTCTGGGGCTGAAGCTGCTGCTCTTGGCGGGCGCCCTCGCGCTTGCTGTCATGCCGATGCTGTCGTCGGCCTACTACGTGGAACTTGGCACCTATGCGCTGGTGGCGGCGATGCTGGCGCTCAGCCTGCAGCTGCTCGTCGGGGTAACGGGCATCGTGAGCCTCGGGCACGCGGCGTTCTATGGGCTTGCAGCCTACACCGTCTACTTCCTGACGCCGGGCACGAGCGGACGCTCGATCCTCGTCACCTTGCCGGTGGCGATCGTGGCGTCGGGGCTGCTGGCGCTGGCGGTGGGGGCGTTGTCGCTGCGCACGCGTGGCTTCTTCCTGCTGATGGTTACGCTGGCGTTCGGGCAGATGGTGTTCTTCGTTTTCCACGATACGAAGATAGGTGGAGGCACGGATGGTGCGTTCCTGGCGCGCCCGGTGCTTTCCCTCATGGACTGGCAGCTGCCACTGACACGCCGCCAGCGCCCTATGGCGGTGTACTACGTGGCGCTCGCCCTTCTCGTGGCGATGTACCTGTTTCTCGTGGTGGTGCTGCGGTCGCTGTTCGGACGGGTGCTGGAAGGCATTCGCGTCAACGAGCATCGCATGCAGGCGCTTGGCTTCAACACCTACCGCTACAAGCTGGCGGCCTTCGTGCTTGCGGGCATGCTCGCGGGCGTTGCCGGGCACATGTGGGCCATGCATCGGGGCTTCGTGAACCCGGAACTTGTCGGCTGGCATCGCTCTGCCGAGGCGCTGCTGATGATCCTGCTGGGCGGGCTCGGCACGCTGCACGGACCGATCCTCGGGGCGCTGGCGTTCACCGCGCTCGGCGAAGTGGCGCAACTCGTCACCGAGCGCAAGCTGCTGGTCGAAGGCGCGGTGGTGCTGCTGGTGGTGCTGGCCTTGCCGCAGGGTTTGAGCGGCCTGCGTCTGCCGCGGCTGTTCCAGCGCAAGCGGGTGCCGCACCCGGACCTGGAGGCGCAGCGCCATGTCTGAGCCGCGCGATCCATCGGCTGCCGTGCTCGCGACGGAGGGCCTGACCCGGCGGTTCGGCGGCCTTGTCGCCGTTCGCGACGTGTCCATCACGTTGAACCGCGGGGAGCTGCACGCGGTCATCGGCCCGAACGGCGCCGGCAAGACGACGCTGGTCAGTCTGCTTGCTGGCGAACTGCGGCCATCGTCAGGGCGCATCGTCCTCGACGGGGCCGATATCGGCACGCAGGCCGCGTGGAAGCGTACGCGGCTCGGTATCGGCCGCTCGTTCCAGCGCACCAACATCTTCGCGACGCTCTCCGCGCAGGAAAACGTACGGCTTGCGGCGCAGGCGGTGGCGCACGGCGGCAATCCGCTGGCGCCAGCGTCTGGCCGGCGGGAACTGATCGAGCGGGCAAAGTGGGCGCTGGACCGTGTGGGGCTGTCGGGCGTCGCGCAGCGTCTTGCCGGCTCGCTTTCGCATGGCGAGCAGCGGCAGCTCGAGATCGCGATGACGCTGGCCGCGCATCCAAAGGTGCTGCTGCTCGACGAGCCGCTGGCGGGCATGGGGCCGGAAGAAGGCCATCGGCTGACGGGGCTGCTAAAGGACCTCGCGCGCGAGCACGCCATCCTGCTCATCGAACACGACATGGACTTCGTGTTCTCGGTGGCCGACTGGATGACGGTGATGGCCGAGGGCACGGTGCTGGCCCAGGGCACGCCCAACGACATACGCGCAAACCGTGAAGTTCAGGACGCCTATCTCGGAGGGCACGTGTGATGGACACACCGCTGCTCGAAGGCCGCGATCTCGACACCTACTACGGCCAAAGCCACATCCTGCGCGCGCTGTCGTTTGCCGTGCTGCCGGGGGAGACGGTGGGCCTGATGGGCCGCAACGGCATGGGCAAGACGACGCTCATCCGCACGCTCATGGGCCTCGTGGCACCACGGCGCGGGCAGGTGCTGCTGGATGGCGAGGACGTCACGAGCCTGCGCACGTTCGCGCGGGCGCAACGGGGCATCGCCTACGTGCCGGAGGGGCGAGGCATCTTTGCAAGCCTTTCGGTGGAAGAGAACCTGCGCATCGCGGCGCGTGGGCAGGAGGGCAGCGGGGCCTGGACCTATGATCGGGTGCTGGACGTGTTCCCGCGGCTGTCCGAGCGCATCCATCACCAGGGCGACCAGCTTTCAGGCGGCGAGCAGCAGATGCTGGCCATCGGCCGCGCGCTGCTCACGAACCCGCGGCTCTTGATCCTCGACGAGGCGACGGAGGGGCTGGCGCCCGTCATCCGCGCCGAGATCTGGCGCATCGTGCGGCTCGTGCGGGATAGTGGCATCGCGACGGTGATCGTCGACAAGACGGTGGCGGCGGTGACAGAGGTGGCCGACCGCATCGTCATTCTCGTGAAGGGTGAAGCGGTGTTCGACGGCAGCCCGAGTGCGCTCACAGCGGACCCTGAGCTTATGCACCGACATCTCGGCGTGTGAGACGCCGCCGGGAAGCACTGCTGGCGTATCGCCCTCAGCTGCGTGCGGCGGCCGCCGACGTTTCGCTGCGCTTTCTCTCCTTGATGCTCACCGGCTTGATGCGGAGCGCGGTGAGGCGGTTGCGGCTCTTGCGCAAGATTTCGAAGCGGTAGCCATAGAAGGTGAAGACTTGGCCCGGCTCGGGAATGGTCTGGGCCTCATGGATGACGAGGCCGGCGATGGTGGTCGCCTCCTCGTCGGGAAGGTCCCACTCCATGTGGCGGTTCAAGTCGCGCACGGCGAGCGTGCCATCGACATTGACGGAGCCATCGGGCTGCACGCGGATCTGAGCATCCTGCACGTCGTGCTCGTCGGTGATCTGGCCAACGATTTCCTCCAGGATGTCCTCGAGCGTGATGAGGCCCTGCACCTCGCCGTACTCGTCGACGACAAGGGCGAGCTGGGCCTTGCGCTTCAGGAACTGGTTGAGCTGGTCCTTGACGCTCGTCGTCTCGGGGATGAACCAGGGAGCTGCCACGACGCTGGAGATGTCGACTTTGGCGGTGTCCCAGCCCTGCCGCGACAGCGCCACGAGAAGATCCTTCGTGTGCAGCACGCCGACGATGTTTTCGGGCTCGTCCTTCCATACCGGTACGCGCGTGTAGGGGCTGCGGATGATGCCCTCGACGATGCGGGGTGTCGCATCGTCGATATTGAGCGTCTGCATCTTGGTGCGGTGGACCATGATGTCGAGGACCTGCAGGTCGCGAAGATCTAGGACGCCGCCGAGCATGGCCGCATCACCTTTGGCGACGGCGCCGCCGATCGCCTTGAGTTCAATCGTGCCGCGGATCTCTTCATGAGCGGCGAGGATGTTGGCGGCATCATCCTGCTTCGTGGGCGTGAGCTTGAGGAGCAAACGCACGACCCACTGGATGGCGTTGGTGAAGGGTAGCAGCACCATGATCATGATGCGCATGAGCGGGGCGAGGGCGAGCGCCATGCGATCGGCGAAGGCGAGCGCGTAGGTCTTGGGCAGCACGGCTGAAAAGATCACGATCAGCACCGTCATTATGGCGGTGGCATAGGCGACGCCGGCGGGGCCTACCATCATGACTGCGAGGCCGGAGGCGAGCGATGCTGCCAGGATGTCCACAAGAGTGTTGCCGAGGAGGACAGCGCCAATCAGTTGCTCGGGAGATTTGAGCAATCGGTTCACGAGCTTTGCGCGCGTATTGCCTTCCTGCTCCAACGCATGCATGCGCGCGCGGGAATGAGCTGTCAGCGACGTCTCGCTGGCATTGAAGAATGCCGACAGCAGCAGCATGCCGATGATCGCGGCTACGATCAGGATGATGTCGATTTCCATGGCGTGGGCCGGTGGCTCTATGACTATGCTTGCAGGCACATCTGGCGGATGCGAAGTGCCCAATGCCTGAAAGCCTGATTAGCACACTCTATATCGTGTGCCCGTTAAGCTTTGGGGAGTGCCAACTCTGCCTGCAGAAATTCTGCGACGGCGGCGGTCTCCACGTCACGCGTGGCGAAGGCCTGGCCGATGCCGCGGGCCAGGATCAACGTTATGCGGCCGCCGGAGTTCTTCTTGTCCTGACCCATGATGCGGATGAGGGTGGCGGCGTCGGGACGGTCGTTGCCGGTAAGGTCGGCGATCCGGGTGGGGAGGCCAACGCGCCTGAAATGGTTCTCGACGCGGGTTGCATCGGCGCTTGTGACGAGCCCTTTTTGTGCCGAGAAGCGAAAGGCCTGGCAAATGCCGATGGCGACGGCTTCGCCGTGGAGCAACCGGTCGGAAAAGCCGGCCCACGCCTCGAGGCCATGGCCGAAAGTGTGGCCAAGGTTCAGAAGCATGCGTTCGCCGGTTTCGGTCTCGTCGCGTTCTACGACGCCAGCCTTGCCGGCCACGGCCACCCGGACAGCTTCTGCAAGCGTCGATGGTTCCTTGCCGAAGATGGCATTGGCGTTCTGTTCGAGCCAGGTGAAGTAGGCTGCATCTCCCAGGAGGCCGAACTTGGCCGCTTCGACGTAGCCTGCGCGAAACTGCCGGTCGGGGAGGGTGGAAAGTACATCGATGTCGGCGAGCACGAGGCTCGGCTGGTGGAAGCTGCCGACGAGGTTCTTGCCCTGGGGCGTGTTGATGCCCGTTTTGCCGCCCACGGAACTGTCGACCTGTGCCAGCAGCGTGG
>JBDHTJ010000199.1:0-8234 GCA_039808585.1 Hyphomicrobiaceae bacterium
AACCCAGGAACTCCTTCACGAGCGCCATGAACTCGGGAAGGCGGTCGTGGTGCACCCAGTGCCCCGCGCGCTCGAAGCTTACAACGCGCGCATTCTTGAAGTGGCGCGCGCGCCCATCGGCCTCCGGATTTGAGGCCCAGCTCTCCTTGCCGTAGACGAGCAGCGTGGGGCAGGTGATACGGCTCCAAAGCTCCTCGACGTTCTCCTGCGTGATGTCATAGGGCGGCCAGGAGCGCACGTAGTTGTCGAACTTCCAGCTGTAGGTGCCGTCCTCGTTCTGGTTGATGCCGTGCAGCGTGAGATGCCGCGCCTGCTCGGGGGACAGGTGCTTGTTCTCCTCCTGCATGCGCGCGAACGCATCCTCGATCGTGGCGTAGCGGCGTGGCAGCCGGCCCGAAAGCTTGCGCTGCTCGTCGATCCAGGCCCGCATGCGGTGTGGAAAGCCCTTTGCATCGCGCTCGGCCATCATCTTGGGCGACGGCCCCAGGCCCTCGATCGCCACCAGCTTGGCGACGTTCTCGGGATAGAGACCCGCGTAGCGCAGCGCGATGTTGCCGCCCAGCGAATGCGCAACGATGGTGACGGGGGCCAGCTTCTGCTGATGGATGAGTTGGGCCAGATCGTAGATGTATCCTGCCATCAGGTAGGTACCGTCCTGCGACCAGGCGCTGTCGCCGTGGCCGCGCAGGTCGGGCGCGATGATGTGATACTTGGGCGCCAATTCCTCCGCCACCCAGTCCCAGTTGCGGCAATGATCGCGGCCACCATGCACGAGCAGCAGCGGCGGTGCGTCCGGGTTGCCCCAATCGACGTAATGCAGCCGCAGCCGCTGCGAGAAATAGATGCGCGACGTGGGACCCGGGCCTGTCAGCGGCATGATTGCCTCGCGCTCAAAGCGTGAAGCCGCCGTCGACCACCATCGACGTGCCGGTGGTGAACTTCGACTCGTCGGACGCGAGATAGACCGCAATCGCCGCGATCTCCTCCGCGGTGCCAAGGCGCCCCATCGGCTGGCGCTCGATGAACATTCGGCGCGCCTTCTCCTCGCCGCCCACCTGCTGGCCAAGCGCCTTGATGCGGTCGTCGAGCGACGGCGACTGCACCGTGCCGGGGCAGATGCAATTGCAGCGGATGCCCTTGCCGATGTAGTCGAGCGCCACCGCGCGCGTGAGGCCCACAACGGCAGCCTTCGTCGCGGTATAGACGTAGCGGTTCACGGCCGGCTTCAAGGCCACGGCAGAGGCGATGTTGATGATCGAACCGCCGCCCTTGGCCAGCATGCCCGGCAGGAAGTTCGAGATGGTGCGATGCATCGACTTCACGTTGAGGTCGAAGGCGAAGTCCCACTCCTTCTCGGTGCAGTCGAGTGCGGCGCCGTGGTGCACGAAGCCCGCGGCGTTGAAGAGGATGTCCACCTGCCCCACGGCCTTGGCGGCGTCGGCCACGGAGCTATTGCTCAGGGCGTCGACCTTCATAAGCTTCGCCACGCCCTCCTTCTCGAGGCCCGCCATGGCGGCCTCGTTCAGGTCGCTCGCCACGACCTGGGCGCCTTCGCGCGCGAACGCGAGCGCCACGGCGCGCCCGATGCCTGCGCCCGATGCCGTACAGAACGCGACCTTGCCCTTGAGACGTTGCGACATGCCCTGATCCTCCCATGAGTTTGCGATTTGGGGGCGACTCTGGGCTTACCGGCCCTATGGGTCAAGGGCGGCCATGGCCAGGCCGGCATGGGGCCCGGCAGCATGCTTTTTCCTTACATGCGGCAGTCTCAGGCCGCAGCCTCCGGCGGGGAGTGGGGCGCATCCGAGGACGTTGCCGCGCGGGGTTCCAGGAAGTAGCGCGCGAGATCGACCGTATCGCGTGCGCCGACGTCGGCCTTGGCGCGGGCCAGCCATTTCTCGGTCTCGCTGCGGCCGGAGTTGAAGAGGTAGGTCAGCATCTCCATGTCGGGCTTACCCTTGGTCTCCGGGGCAAGCGTGCCGGTAAAACGGCCCGCGTCGATGAGGTGGAAACGGTGGCGGGCAAGACGCGCATCGGAGGACTTTGCGCCGCGTGACCAGCGGCTGTAGAGGGCCCGTGTCGTCACGATCAGCTCAACGTCGCGGATCATCGGCTGGTAGAACGTGATGTGGTTGATGCGGCCGCTGATCTCGCGCGAGGTGGTTGGCTTGCCGGCGCGCTCCGGCCCAGTGAGCTTGACGATGAGCGTGTCGGCGACGGGGCTTTCCCGGCCGAGCGTCACGAGGTCGGGGTTGGCCGAGAACCCCCCGTCCCAATAGGCATTGCCGTCGATCGTCACGGCGTGATGGATGGTCGGCAGGCAGGCGGACGCCAGCACCGACTGCACGGTGATCTCACGGCGCCGGAAAAGGCGGGGCCTGCCGGTGGCCACGTCGGTCGCCGCGATCAGAAGCTCGGGCCCTTCGCTCGTACGCAAGAGGCTGAAGTCGATGTGCGCCTCGAGCAGTTTGCGGAACGGGTCGAAACCGAGCGGGTTGAAGTCATAGGGCGAGAAGAGCGAGGCGACGCTTTGCATCGCTGGCGATCGCGCGAAGCCCGCAAGCATCGGGTTGAGGCGGATCAGCTCAGGCAACCCGGCCTTCGCCACCGCCTCCCACACCGCACGCAACATGCCGCGTGCACCCGGAGACCCATTCTCGGCCAGCCCCGCTGCAAGCGCCACGGCGTTCACCGCGCCCGCGCTCGTCGCGCTCATCCAGCCGATGTCGAAGCTGTCGTCCTCGAGCAGCCGGTCGAGCACACCCCACGTGAAGGCGCCATGCGCGCCGCCGCCTTCGAGCGCGAGGTTCAGCTTTTTGCGACGCTTGGAAAAGAACCTCAAGATGGCATCCTGGCGTTGCGGCGACAGGCGAGATCAACGCGCCGCCTGCGGCTCGGGCGGCCGCATCATGGCAGTTCGCCCACTACCTGCACAACCGGAATGCCATCGAGATGGCGAAGCTGTGCCTCGACGCCATAGGCTGTGCGTAAGTGCTCGCCTTCGAGCACTTTTTCCGGCGCGCCCGAAGCCACGACGCGGCCCTCCTTCAAAAGCACGACTTTGTGACAGAACCGCGCAGCCAGCGACAGGTCATGTAGCGCCACAATCACCGTGCGTCCCTGCGCCGCGATACGCGTGAAGTGGCGGAAGAGCGACAGCTGGTGCGCGGGATCGAGGCCCGCCGCCGGCTCGTCTGCAATGAGTACTTGCGGCTCCTGGGCCAGTGCGCGGGCGATGAGTACGCGCGCGAGTTCACCACCCGATACTTCCGTCACGGGCCGGTCCGCGAGGCTTGCGACATCCATGTCGGCCAGTGCCTTGTCGACCGCGGTGGCATCGGCCGCTGCATCGGCACGTGCTGCCTGCTGGTGGGCAAGCCGCCCCAGTTCCACAACGGCGCGGACGCTGAGTGCCCAATGCACGGTGCGATCCTGAGGCACATAGGCCAAGACGTGCGCGAGGGCCTCCCGCTTCCAATGCGCGAGCGGCAGGTTGTCGAGCAGCACGCGGCCCTGTGCGGGAGGCAGAAGGCCCGCGAGCACGCGCAGCAGCGTCGACTTGCCAGCCCCGTTGGGACCGATGACGGCAGTGACGGCACCCGGTTGTGCCTGCAGGTCCACGCCGTCGAGAACGATGCGCCGGCCGAGCTTCGCCACCAGCCTGCTTGCCTCCACCCTCATGGCGCAAGCTCCCGGCGCGTGCGCAGCACCAGCCACACGAAGAACGGCGCGCCGAGCAGTGCCGTCAGGACGCCGATGCGCAGGTCCGCGAACGGCTGCAGGAGGCGCAGCGCCACGTCGGCGATGGTGAGCAGCGCAGCGCCGGCGAGACTGCTGGCGGCGAGCAGCAGTCCCGGCCGATGGCCGCAGAAGGGCCGCAAGGCGTGCGGCACGATCAGCCCGACGAAGCCGATGATGCCGGTGACCGCCGTTGCCGCGCCGACAGCCAGCGCCGTTCCCGCAACGATGAGCAGGCGCGTCATGGAGAGATCGACGCCGAGGCTCGCCGCCGTATCCTCCCCCAGCGATAGCGCATCGAGCGCGCGGGCCACGCGCATCAGCAGCAGCAGGCCTGCCAGGATCAACGGCGCGGCCAGCCACACGTGCACGAGGCTGCGATCGGCGAGCGAGCCCATCATCCAGAACACCATCTCGACAGAGGCGAACGGGTTGGACGAGAGATTGAGCACGAGCGACACGAGCGCGGCGGCAAGCGCCGAGACGGCAAGTCCGGCAAGGATGAGCGTCACGGCGCCACCGCGGGTTCCCGCCAGCGCCATCACAGCGCCCATCGTCAGCAGCGCGCCGAGGAGACCTCCCATCGGCAAGGCGAGCGCGAAGGCTTGCGACAGGCCGGTGTGGATCGCCAGCACGGCCCCCAGCGCGGCGCCACCCGAGACCCCCAGAAGCCCTGGCTCGGCAAGCGGATTGCGCAGGTATCCCTGCATCGCGGCGCCCGACAGCCCGAGAGCCGCCCCGACCAGGGAGGCCAGCAGGGCGCGCGGCAACCTGATTTCCATGAAGATCAGCGCGCGTGCACCCGGCGCCGCATCGATCAGCGGCCCCGTGGGGCCAACGGCCAATGACAGGAGAAACGCCAGCAGCGCGATGCCGGCGAGGCTTGCCAGCAACGACCGCTGAGGCACCGTCTCCACACGCGCGCGCGCCAGCGCCGCAAGGCTCATTGCGTCGCCTCCCGGCTCATGCCGCGCCGCGCCGCTGCCAGGCTCTCGATGGCATCCATGACGTGCGGCGTCCCGCACAGCCACTGCCGCCACGGCAGCTCGATCACCGGCACCTGCCGCGAAAGTGCGGCGAGCACCGGATGGCGGAGGTTGTCGGCCACGGGCGTGCGATAGGCCTGCGGAGCGCTCGACAGAACCATCAGGTCAGGCGGATCAGCAATGATCGCTTCCAAGGGCACCTGCGATGTTCGCGCATGCGGATAGCGGCGCGCGGCGTTGCGAAATCCGGCGGCGACGAGCGCTGCATCTGCCAGCGTCCCTTCCACCGAAGTGCTGCCGCCCACCTGGTAGACGAGCGCCGACGGGCTCGGGCCGCGCCCGCCCTTCGCGCTCTCGGCCACCACCGCAAGCCGCGCATCGAACTGCGCGATGGCAGCCTTACCCGCGTCTGTCTCGCCCGCAGCTTCAGCGACCACCTCGACAGCCCGGCGCACGCCGTCGAGATCGGAAGCGAGTGGAACCGTGACCACCCTGCGCCCCATGCGCTTGAGAAGCGCGACAGTCGCCGACACGCCGTAGGGGCCCGCCAGCACCAGATCCGGATCACGCCGCAGCACATCCTCGGCCTGCCCATGCGTCACGGGCAGGCCCCTGGCTTTCTCCGCAACTGCCGACACGGACGCATCTCCGGCGAGATGCGTGAGGGCGGCGATGCGGCCACGCGGGACGAGATCGATCAGCAGCTGATCGGCGCACAGGTCCAGCGACACGATGCGCTGCGGTGTGCCCTGTGCGTGCGCGCCGATGGCAAGCAGCGGCCCGAGCAACACAAGCAACGCAAGGCGCACTGCGATGGCCGCAGGTTCCTTCCTCATCGCACCGTTGCTTTGCGCTGCTGCTCGCATGAGATTACTTCTGGAAGCTCCCACCCACGCCATCTGGACCGCCGAAGGTCAGCTTCACCCCCGCAAACGCCGTGGCGCCAGCCGTCGCGTTGTAGCCAAGCACTTGCTGATAGTGCTGATTGAACAGATTCTCCACTCGTCCGAACACCTCCACACCCGGCTGCACCTTGTAGGACGCGGCAAGCCGCACATCCCAGTAGTCGGGCAACGCTGGATACAGGGTATTGAAGTTCGTGTCGGTGGCGATGTCCTTCATGGCGCCATTGTAAACGGCGACCACGCTGACATTGCCGCGCCGGTCTTGCGTGGCATAGCTCACGTCCACGCGGCCCTGGTGCGGGGGCCTACGGATCTCTTCTGCTCCGCTGAACTCGCGCGCGTGCAGATAGGTGTAGGCCGCACCCAGCGATATCTGCTGTGTCACGGCGAGGCGTCCCGAAACCTCGATGCCCTGACGCAGGCTGAGACCGCTCAAGTTGTAGGGCGAGCAGGCGAAGGTCGGCGGCGGACAGGTGATCGAAATTTCATTCTGCAGATCCACGTGGAAATAGGTGACGTCGACGACGGCGCGGCCGCCCAGCAGCTTCGTTTCGATGCCGAAGTCGTATCCCTTGGCCTCCTCGGGCTTGAGGGCGGGGTTCGGCAGGTAGTTCTGGAAGAAGCCGTAGAGGTCGCCGAAGCTTGGATACTTGACGCCCGTTCCAGCGCTCGCATGCACGCGGAACACGCCCCCGGGCACGAGATAAGAGCCGTTGACGTTCCACGTGGTGAAGTCGCGCGTGGTGTCGTTCTGGTCGTGGCGCAGCGTCACGCCAAGGAACAGCGACTTGAAGTATTCGCCCCTGATCTCGCCCGCAAAGCTGTTGCGATGTCGGGCGTACTCCGTTGTCGAGAAAGCGGGTTGATGGAAAAGCTCGGTCCTGCGCTCCACCAATCCGGTCAGGTAGTGCCGTACCTGCGCGTCCCTGCTGTCTTGCAAGAGCAGGGTCGATTTGTAGCCGAACTTGTAGTTGGTGCTGTTGGTCTCGAGCACGTTTGTGCTGGTGTCGAGGCGGAGCGTGTCGGCGCCCTGCAGATAGAAATTGTGCAGCCAGCGTTTTCCGAATGTATCGAGGGAAGCGCTGATGCCGGCGACGCGCGTGCGCGCATCGCCGATGTAGGGGGCATCACCGGGCACGATGAAGCCCCGGTAAACGCCGCTGAACGGGAAGTAGGTTAGCTTATCGAAGCCCGATTGCGTGTGCTGCTCGCGGAAATTGCCCTCGATCTTGAAGTCCGGCGAAAGGGCAAAACCGCCCTTGAAGGCGAAGCTGCCGATGCGCGTGCCGTCCTTCTCGTCGCCCGCCGTCGAGATATTGAAGCCCGAGGTGCGGAAGGCCGTCGCCGAGATCGAGCCCCAGGCGTTCGCATTGCCGCCGGAAAGCTGCGCCCCCAGGCGCGTGCTGTTCAGCGAACCGCCTTCCACTTGCGTGCGCAGCGTCAAGGGGCCCTTGCCGGACTTGGTCGTGATGTTGATCACGCCGCCCAGTGCGCCGTTGCCGTAGAGCCCGCTCTGTGGTCCCCGCAGCACCTCGATGCGCTCGATGTCGTCGGCCGTGAGGTTGGAGAAGTCGAAGAAGCCATCCGTGCCCGAGTTGACCTCGACGCCATCGATCAACACGAGGGTGTGGCGGCTCTCGGCGCCTCGGATGCGCACCACCGTAACGCTGCCGGGCGTTCCCGACTGGCTCACCGATACGCCGGGCAGGCTCCGCAGCGCCTCTGCCGCGTTCCGGATCTGCTGCCGCTCGATGTCGGCGCGGGTGACGACACTCACGGAAGAGCCAACTTTCTCGATGGGAACGCCGTCCACCGTCTCCTTCGGCGCAGACGCCGGCGCGTCAGGTGCTGCGGGCTCGGACGCGGTAGCTGCAGGCCCGGACGGCTTCACGTCGAGCGTCGCCCCTTGCACCGAGATCGGCGGCAAGGAGACAGGCGATTGGGCACGAACGTCGGTTGCCGAACTGGCGGCAAGCAGGAAAAGGCAGGTGAACAGGCGCACGGGCGCAGGCAATGGGCCGTACAACGGCATGACGGATCTCCGCTCTGAGGCAGAGCGCCACCAGCGGACATGCGCGGATTGGAGGAAAAGGGCGAAAGCCTAAGCCTTCGCAACGCAAGCGCCGGGCCTTTGCCCAGCACGATGCGCACCTTACGCCAACACCACGAACAACACGACCGGCAACGACCTGCACATTGCAAACCGTCGCCACTACGGTTGTCCGCTCCCTCGCGCGCCCCGCGCAAGTGATGGGCGACTGGTGCCGGCAGGTCTCCTGGCTCACGGCTCGGGCGCTTCACCCCGCCTTCCCGCCGTCGCCGGCAGTGGCATGAGGGGCGATGCTCGCCGCTTACAGTTGCGGGGGCAGCCTCGGCATCGGACTCAGCTGCGGCTTGACGCCCGCCTTGCCCTGCACCGTGTTCCCTTTTCACCGCTCGCGCTCGAAGAGCCGCGGGCGGAACCGTCACACGCGGCTAGAGAAGCCCTTTGCTCCGGCAATTGTCAATCGCAACCACGATCGCTGGAATTGCTGCGCATAGAGCCTGTGCATGCTGGACACGCCGATGCCGAACGCCGCTGCTACTACTGCGTCGCCTCACGCGC
>JBDHTJ010000200.1:0-8223 GCA_039808585.1 Hyphomicrobiaceae bacterium
TCTTGCCGTTCAGCTCCTTGACGCTCTTGTATTGCTTTCGGCCGACGATCGGCGCGTTGCCCTTGGTCACCGACATCACGATGCGGATGTCGCCACCGCGCGCGACGTACTGCATGAACGGCACGATCGCGGCCATCACGGCGTCGAGGTTGTTGATGTCGAGCAGTGCAGAGGGCCCATTGGCGTAAGTCTTGCGCTCGATCTTGATGCCTTCCTTCTCGTATTCACCATTGAGCTCTGCAACCCAGATGGCGGCGTAATCGACCTCCGATCCGCTCTGGTCGGCGAGGCGTACCACCTTGGTGCCCTGGGCGCGGGCGTGGATGGTGCCGAGGCTTGCAATAGCAGGCGCCATCATCGTGGCACCCAACCGCTTTATGACTTTGCGTCTAGTCTGCATGTTGTTTCCTCCTCTTCGACTGTTGTGCCCCTTATGTGATTGGGGTTTTGCTTTCTGCCTTTGGTGCTGCAGGGGGGTGAAGGTAGGCCATGCACCTGGCCCGCAGTTCCATGAACTCGTGCGAGATCGGGTCGCGCGGACGCGGCATGCGTACGGGCAGGTCAGCCACGACACGCCCTGGCTTTGCGGACAGGATCACGATGCGATCGCCCAGGAACACCGCCTCCTCCAGGTTGTGCGTGACGAAGATGACGGTGCGCTTGCGATGCCGCCAGATGTCCAGGACCTCCTGCTGCATGCGCTCGCGCGTCGGCTGGTCGAGGCTCACGAAGGGCTCGTCCATGAGGATGAGATCGGCGTCCGTTGCGAAGGCGCGGGCGATCGCCACGCGCTGTTTCATGCCGCCGGAGATCTGATAAGGGTAGAAGCCCTCGGCGCCCTTGAGGCCGACGACGCTGATGATCTCATCCACCTTGGCGTCGATCTCGGCCTTGGGCGCCCCGCGAATGGCGAGGCCCGTCGCCACGTTCTGCCGGACGGTGAGCCAAGGAAACGTGGAGGGCTCCTGGAAGACGAAGGAAATGCTCTGGCGCTTCGGATTTGCCCGCTCGCCATCGATCAGGACCTGCCCGCGCGTCGGCTTCAGGATGCCGGCGAGGGTGTCGAGCAACGTGGTCTTGCCGCAGCCCGAGGGTCCGCAGATGCAGATGAACTCGTTGGGATAGACGTTGAACTTGATCTCCTCATGCACCAGGAGATCGCCGTAGCGGTGTGAGGTGTCGACCTCGACCTTCGGCCGTGAGGGGGTGATGTTGGCTTCACGTTGCATGGATCAGAGGCTCACGCTCCAGCGCCAGCGGAACAGGCGCTTCTCGATGAGAAGCAGGATCTCGTTCATGAGGAAGCCGATGAGGCCGATCAGGAGCATGCCCACGATCACGTGCGGCACCTGCAGTAACTCGGCATAGTTCACCATCATGCGGCCGAGCCCCGTGGAAATCCCGCCGGCGAGCTCCGCAGCGACGATCGTGAGCCAGGCGGTGCCGAGACCGACGCGCATTCCAGCCATGATGTCGGGCAGCACTGTGGGCACAACGACGTGGCGCAGGATCCACCACTTGCTCGCGCCATGCACGATACCGACCTTGCGATGGATGGGTTCCACGCGCGCCACGCCCACGAGGGTCGACGTGAACACGGGGAAGAAGGCGCCCAGGAAAATCAGGAACGCGAAGCGCGTGAGGCCCGAGAAGAAGATGATCGCGAGCGGTATCCAGGCGATGGGCGGAATAAAGCGGAACGGTTCAATGATCGAGCGCGTGCTGGCGTAGAGCTGCGGGTAAAGGCCCATCAGCAACCCGAGCGGGACGCCGAAAAGCACACCCAGGCCGAAACCCACCAGGACGCGCTGTATGCTCACCCAGGCGTGGGTCCACAGGGAGTTACCCGTAACGTCGCCGCGTGTCGCAAGCTGGATGAATGCATCGAGGATCTTCGAGGGCCCAGGAAAGAACGGCGAGGCGAGCATGATCGACATGCCCTGCCAGGCGAGCAGCGCAACGGCGAGCGAAACGACATTCCACAATAGCGTTCGCCCGCCACGGCGTTCGCGCGGCTTTTCAGGAACGACTTCGATCGTGGTGGCGTCTACCATGACGGCACCTTGCAGAGCAGCGCGGGCGGTAAGGTGGACCTCATGCGCTCTCCCGCGTGGCGGCCGGGCTGAGCCCGGGCAGGAATTTCTCTTCGACCCAGCGCGTCGTCACGCGTGCAGCCTTGAAATCCTCGTGCGCGAGCACCGAGAGATGGAACGGGATGGTAGTGGGAACGCCCTCGACGCGGAAGCGAGACAGCGCATCCAGCATGCGCGCGATGGCGGCCTCCCGTGTCGGCGCGTGGACGATCACCTTGGCGAGGAGACTGTCGTAGAACGGGGGGACCAGGTACCCTTGATAACAGTGGGTATCTATGCGGACGCCATCCATCTGCGGCGGTTGCCACACCGTCAGGCGTCCAGGGCCTGGTGCAAAGTTGTTCGTTGCGTCCTCGGCGTTGATGCGGCACTCGAGGGCATGGCCGCGGAACGTCACGTCGGCCTGACGGAACGAGATGGGCGCACCGGCCGCAATGCGGATCTGCTCGACGACGAGGTCGCGCTCCGTGATCATTTCGGTGACGGGATGCTCGACCTGGATGCGCGTATTCATCTCTAGGAAGTACCAGTCGCGGGTATCCTCGTCGTAGACGAACTCGACGGTGCCGGCGCCCTGGTAGTGCACGCGCTGCGCGAGGCGAACGGCGGCGCCCGCCAATTCCTCCCGCATCGCAGCATCGACGACGGGGGACGTTGCCTCTTCGATCAGCTTTTGGTGCCGGCGCTGCGTGGAGCAGTCGCGCTCTCCCAGATGCACGACATTCCCATGTGCATCTCCCAGCACTTGGATCTCGAGATGGCGGGCCCGCTCGATGAACTTTTCCATGTAGATCGAACCGTCGCCGAAGGCAGCTTTGGCCTCCGCCGCCGCCGCGCCCAGCGCTCCCTCGAGTTCAGCAGCTGTCCGCACGATGCGCATGCCGCGCCCGCCGCCGCCGGCGCTGGCCTTGATGAGGACAGGAAGGCCGTGCTTCTTCACGAAAGCGCGCGCCGCCGCGACCCCTGAGATCAGGCCGGAGCCGGGCACGCGCGGCACGCCAGCCTCGACAGCCAGATGCACGGCCGACAGCTTGTCGCCCATCGCTTCGATGGCTTCAGGCGCCGGCCCGATGAACGTGACGCCTTGGTCGGCGCACAGCTTGGAGAAATGCGCGCGCTCCGACAGGAACCCGTAGCCAGGATGGATCGCCTCGCACCCCGTGCCCTTCGCCGCCATCACCATCAGCTCGGGCCGAAGGTAACTGTCGCGGGACGGGGCTGGGCCCACGCATACAGCACGCGTTGCCATGCGCGCGGCCAGGGTGTCGCGATCGGCATCGGACGTTGCAACCACCGTCTCGATACCAAGTTTCTGGCACGCGCGGACGATACGCACCGCGATCTCGCCGCGGTTGGCGATGAGGACACGCTTGAAGGATCGCTGCATCAGGGCCGGCTCTATCGTCCGTCAGTCGGGTTTCACGTGGACGAGGACCTGGTTGAACTCGACCATGGCGGCGTTGTCGGCGCAGATCTTGACGACCGTGCCGTCGATGCCGGCACGGATCGAGTTGAAAAGCTTCATCACCTCGATCATGCAGACGGTGTCGTCGGCCTTCACCCGCTGACCCACTTCGACGAAGGGCCGTTCGTTGGGTGCGGGAGCGCGATAGAAAGTTCCAAGCATCGGGGCGCGGATGGCTACGATGCCCGGTGGTAGTGCTTCTGCTGCCGCTTGCGCGCCGGGAGCAGTCGCTGTCGGTGGCGAAGCAGCCGGTGCTGCGCTGGGTTGGGCACTGGCAGATCGCGCAGGCGGCGCTGTATGGCTCCGCTGCAGCGCGCCGGCTGATCCGTTGCGTACCACGTGGAGGCGAAAGCCACCCATGGCGAGTTCGATCTCATCGAGGTGCTCGGCGCTGTCGATGATCTTCAGGATATCGCGTACGTCTTGGTGCGTGAGGTCCATCTCTGCCTTCTCGATCTTCAATTGAAAACTGGCCGTGCGCAGTTTGGCGACCGCATAGGACGCCGCACACGCGCATGCATGACGGGTGTGAGCCGATGGGACCGGTGCCCTTGCCTCATGAGGCTGGCTCCTTGAGCGGTTTCCGTCCCTGACTGGTGGCTGGTTCCTCGTTGGGTGCGGCTTGCGCCCGCGTCGGGCGCCCGACGTTGCGGGGAAATGCTGCAAGCTCCGCGCCGATGCGTGCGGCGCAGGCTTCGAGATCGGGCAGGTGCTTGCGAAGTCTTGCCAGCGGCATGCTGATGTTCGGGGCCATTGCTGCGAGGCCAGCCACGACGTCACCGGCGGCGTTCCGGACTGGAACGGCAAGGCAATTTACGCCCGGTAGGAACTCCTCGTTATCCTCGGCAAAGCCGCACCGACGGATCGCTGCCAACTCGCGGGTCATGGCGCGTGCCGAGGTAATGGTGCGCTTCGTCAGAATCTGAAACGGCGCGGAGCGCACCAGCGCCTCCTGGAGCCGCGGCGGCCCGAACGCAACCAGCAGCTTGCCACTGGCGCTGCAATGGACCGGGATGTGCGTCTCGGGCTTGAGATCAACGCGCAGGGGCGACGTCGATTCCACCCACTCCACCAGCAGGAGCTTGCCCGACTTCACCACGGCCACGTTAATGCGCGCGCCAATGCGGTCGGCAAGTTCGTTCAGCATCAGGCGCCGGGTTCCGTTGCTGGCGCCATTCCGCATGGCAGAAAGCGCCACATCCTCGAAGTGCGTGCCGACGACGTAGCGCTTCGTAAGCGGGTCCTTCTGCAGGTAGCCGCCCTGTTCGAGCGCCTGGGCGAGGCGATAGCTGGTGGGTTTTGGCAGACGCAGTGCGCGCGTGAGCTCGGCGAGCGTCACGGGCTCATGACTGGCCGCAACGTGCGACAGGAGCCGCAGCGCCTTCATCACGGGCGACTTCTCGATATCCGCTGGGGAAGTCGTTTCACTCATCGAGACGAAAGCGCCTGTTTGCCGAGACCTCACAAAGGTGGCCGTGTACGCCGCAAAGTGTCAAGCCGTGGTCTTGTTCCTTTCGCGCACGACGGTTTGTGAATGGCAAAGCTCGCGAATGCAGCGAAAAACGTGATGCGGTGCAGCGAGGTGTCGGGTCGCGTGCGGTGCCTGAGTGGCAAAGCTCGTTCCGCTCATCGATACAAAGCGCCTCGGACAGTTGACGCCCTGCGCGAGCAGTGTTCCGTTGGCCGCGCTGTCGAAGATGCAAGCGGAGCGCCTGATGCGATTGCAAGAAGAAGAACAAGCCATGCTGGCGGGGAAATTCGGACCTGCGAGACAATGGGCCCTGAAGCACCAGGTGGCGGTGGGACAATTTTTCGATGCAGAGGATTTCGTGCCCGTCGCGCAAGCCCACATCATGGCCGATACCGAAAGCCTTGGGGATTCCGGGGTGACGTGGCTCGAGGAACTTGCGGCGCTTCCGGCGCCGGAGCGGCGCGTGCGCATTCCCACCATCACCGATCCACGCGGGCTCGATATGGAGAGCTACCAACGCCTGCGCCAGAGCGACTGGATGGCAGCGCTGGAGCAGCGCGCAGTGAAAGCCTTCGAGGCGCTTGGCGTCCTCATGACCAACACCTGCATCAACTACCAGACGGTGCTGCCGCCGGTGCGCGGCGAGCACCTCGCCATGGGCGATACGGGCGTTGTGATCTACTCGAATGGGGTGCAAGGGGCACGCAGCAATTTCGAGGGCGGTCCCTCTGCGCTTGCCGCGGGACTGACAGGGCGAACGCCCCGCTATGGCTTCCATCTCGACCGGCATCGCGTCGGCACGCGGCATTTCGCGGTGGAGACGCAACTCAGGGATCTTGCAGACTGGGGTGCGCTGGGCGCCATCGTGGGCCGCGCAACCAACAGTTATTGGGGCGTGCCGGTGGTCACAGGCATCAAGAAAGCCCCGACATCCGACGAGTTGAAGCATTTCGGAGCGGCACTGGCGAGCTTCGGTTCGGTCGCCATGTTCCATATGCCTGGCATCACGCCCGAGGCGGCGACGCTTGCGGATGCTTTTGGCGGCAAGGACGCTCCTGCCGCAGAGCGCATTGGGCAGGATGACTTCCAGCGCTTCTATGCAGGCTTCGCGGCCAAGGGCGACAAGGTGGATGTGGTTGTCTTTGCCGCGCCGCAGCTGTCGATCATAGAGATGGAGCAATTGGCGAGCCTGCTCGATGGCCGCCGCGTCGCCCCGCACACGACCCTGATCGTTGCCACTTCGCCGGAAAACAAGTTCGCCGCTGACAGGATGGGGCTGACGGCGCGAATCGAGGGCGCGGGAGGCGTCGTCGCGGCGGGCATCTGCTTCTATCAGAGCTACGCGCGCGAAATGGCCGAGGCCAACGGCTGGCAGAGACTGCTGACCAATTCGGCCAAGCTCGTGAACATTATTGCCGGCTATGGCTACAGCCCATCGCTCGCAAGCATGGAAAACTGCGTCGACAGCGCCTGCGCGGGGAGGATTCTCTGATGCCGATCGTACTCAAGTGCCACACGGGCATCGGGCCGGATGTGCGGGGCGAAGCTCTGGTGGCTGATGACAACTTCTCCGCGCGCTATGACCTCGACCGGATCAAGGGCGTGTTCTCGCGGCCCCAGCACAAGCTGTACGGGAAAAGCTATGCCGACAAGATTCTCGTCCTCGTCACCGCCAAGGGCGGCGTCGCCTCGGCGTGGATGCTGCGCGAGATGACATCGCGGAAGATGGCCCCCAAGGCCATCATCTTCGAGCGCACCAATACGATTCTCGCCCAGGGTGCGGCTTTTGCAGATATGACCATGGTGGACCGGTTCGAAGCAGGCCGGCCGTCGGAGTTGATAAGGACCGGCGACGAGCTGCTGATCGAGCCGGCCAAAGGCCAAGTCACCATCCTGAACCGAGACGCATAAACCTGTGCTGCGGCGGCGGGTGGGCCAGGCTCCCCACGGCGGCCTCGGGAGCAGCCATCTCACGTTAAGTGATTGAAATGGATGGCGCGAGCGACGGGACTTGAACCCGCGGCCTCCGGCGTGACAGGCCGGCGCTCTAACCAACTGAGCTACGCCCGCAATCCAAAAAAGCGCGCCCGGCGGTGCCCGTAGCGCGCTGTCACGGGCCCCGTTTAAGCGAGGCGAGCGCCTGCGTCAAGCCGCGGTGTGCGAAGGCCTGGTTGTGGCCTCGCGATGCGAGGGTCGGCGATGGAGTAAAAGGCACGAGAAGCTGGGCGGCCGGATTGCGGGTGTGGAGCGCAAATTGATTCGAAGGCGGAGCGTCCACAGCGGCGCGGTGCCAGGTGGAAGTGGGGAACCTCCAAAAACGAATCAGTGCAAAGATGCCAATAAATGGAAAATCAAGCCCTCAAGGAGCTTGTTTTGATGGAAACGTCTGATGCGAAGTGATTCATCCACTTTCGATTTCTGCCCTTATTCCGACCAACCGCGCGATGGCGTGGGCATTCTCCAATGAGAGGTTGTCAGCCCGGCTGCCCGGGCATAGGGATCGAACAACAGGTTCTTGTCGGGGGTCCGGCAAGATGCGGTGGAATCCCGTGGTTTCAGCCGCTTTTCTGCAGCTTCGCCGTGGATCAGCGCAATTGCTTGCGGGTCGCGGATATAGAGTAATTGCGTATTATAGAGGTGCAGGGGTTAAACAAGAGTTTCACTGCATGATTTCGTGGCACTTGCGCCACAATCCGGGTTGTTCCTCCCTCGAAGCTTGCGCAATGAATTGCAACCAAGGGATTCGTGGACTACCTGTTGAGTTGCCTGTCACCGAGTCGTGAGGCGTGGACCACATCGGTCCGGTATGATTTTCGACCGTTGCGTTTTCGTCTGACGAAGCGCTCGTGCGGTTGAAGTGTTCGGCAGGAAGCAACCCGGTGCTCTTCGGAAGCTGCACCATGCTTCCCCAGCGTTCTGCGTCACCCAGTAAAGCGTGAATGTATCCGCGTCCGGTTCTCGACGGCACCGCGCGCCTGCGCGCGTCGTGGTCCGGGCGTGGGCACGGCCGGGCCTGCGCGTATCGCGTCCTGCATCAATGCAATTAGCACTGGAGATGGAAATGAACGGGGCAATGATGAGTGCGACAAGTCGCCTTGCCATGGCATCCGCGGTCGGGATTTTGCTGAGCCTTGGCTCTGCACAAGCTGCTGACCTCGGTGGCAACTGCTGCGCGGATCTCGAAGAGCGCGTGG
>JBDHTJ010000201.1:0-8201 GCA_039808585.1 Hyphomicrobiaceae bacterium
CATCGCGGGCGGGAAAGATCCCTGACAGCCGCGTCCACGACGCGTCTTCCGGGAAGGCATATTGAGCTCACTGACCTCGCTGCCGCGCCGCGGCAGCGAGGCCGTCGAGCGCCGTGCGCAGCTGCTGGCCGACCGCCGCGATGTCGAAGTCGCGGGCGCGGTCGCGGGCGGCGCGGCCCATCGTGCGCGCCTTTTCGGGATCGGCCAGGATGCGGGCGATGGCGTCGGCGAGCCCTGCGGCATCCTCCAGCTCGACGAACAGGCCTTCCTTGCCTTGCGTGAACACGTCCTCGAGCCCCGGCACCTTGGTGCACACGATCGGCCGCCCGCTCTCGAGCGCTTCGAGCAGGGCGATGCTCAGCACTTCACGCCGGCTGGGCATGACGAAGAGGTCGAGCGAGCGCAGGAATGCCGCCGGCTCGCTGATCCAGCCGGCGAGTTGGAACTGGTCGGGCGAGAGCCCCGCAGCATCGCGCACCGCCGCCAGCGAATGCGTTTGCCCGTCCTCGTCGACGCCGCCTATGAGGCAGCGGAACGGTACGCCCTTGGCAGCGAGCTTGGCGCAGGCATCGACCAGAATGTCGAAGCCCTTGTTCGGCGCGATGCGCCCCAGCGCCCCGATCACCGGCGTACCGTTCTGAAAGGGCGGCGGCGGCTCGTCACCGAGGCGGATGGCGTTGGGCACGAGGCGGATTGCAGCGTGCGCAAAGCCGCCGTCCACCAGCTTCTGCCTGTAGTGGCTCGTCAGCGCTATGGCGCCGTCGATGAGGTGCAGCGCCTTCAGGACGCTGTAGTTCGTCGTGTGCGACACCACCACGACGGGCGCAAGCCGACGCGCCATGCGTGCGGCGTGTACGGCGCGATTGCCATGTGTCAGGATCACGTCAGGCTTGAAGTCGGCCGCGACGCGCATCAGGTTGAGGCGCGCCATCGGATCCCAGTTGCCGAAGCTGCGCAGATAACGCCGCGACCAGTCCTGCGGAAAGCGCTGCATGATCCACGACGCAGGCGGGATCACGGAAAGCATGTCGCATCCCGCGCGCATCAGGCCCTCGTGCGCGTCGATAACCGCGCGTTCGAGGCCACCGCGCCCGCGCGACAGCATCACGTTCAGAACTTTCACGCCACCGCCCGTTATCCCACCAGCCCCGTCAGGCCACCTTGCGGCCGATGATGGCAGAGACCTTGTAGGGATGGAACAGCCAATAGAGCTTCGTCATCGAGCGCTTCCATTTGTCGAGGCCGAGGAAGGGCAGGAAGAATCGGGTGAAGTGCCGGAAAAAGAGCGTGAAAGGACGCTTGCGCACCTGGGTCCAGTAGGTGTGGCCGATGAGTTCGGCTTTCTCCAGCACCACCTGCCCGGGGAAGAGCTGGGTAAGTTCGTCGGGCGAGGGGCGGTAGAGCGTATCGATCGGGTCGCGATGCTCGTGATAGCTGAACGGCACGGTGACGAAGAACAGCCCGCCCGGCGGCAGCAACTCCATGATGCGCTCAGCCATCAGGTCGCGATCGGCAACGTGCTCGAACATGTGTGTGCAGATCACCGCCTTGGGCGACACGGCCTTCAGCTTGGCATGGTCACGAGGATCGAGGATGTCGGCGCTGATGTCGACGCCGGGCGCGGTCTTGAGATCCGTGTGAATGACGTTGACGCCGCGCTGTTCCAGCGGCGCGAACACCATGTCGTGCACGTAAGGCTGCTCCACGGTGCGGAAATGCAGTGTGGAGGAGCCGAGGTTCAACAGCGGAGAAAGCTCTTCTACCTCGAACTTCGCGAGTGTCTTCTGCAACCAATGCGCATCGCAAATCATCATGAGCGTCGTCTCCCTCTCCCTGGGCTGCTAGCACGAGAGGGGGCGCTGGTCGTCTCCCCGGGCTTCAGCTTGTGCGTAAGCGCGATGCGGCGTGCCTTCGCTGTTTCTCGCTGTGGAACCGCGGCTTATCGCGCGACGTTATGCTCCCGTCGAAGTCACCTGACGCGGAGCAGCGCATGCATATTCTGTGGATAATTCTCGTGGGGCTGATCGCCGGCTTCGTGGCGCGCACGTTGCTGCCCGGTCCCAACAACCCATCGGGCTTCGTCCTTACGACAGTGCTGGGAATTGCCGGCGCCTTCGTGGCCACGTTCGTGGGTCAATCTCTCGGTTGGTATCGGCTTGACCAAGGCGCTGGCATCATCGGCGCGACGCTCGGTGCCGTGGTCGTACTTGTCGTGTGGCACCGCCTCGTCGTGTCGCGCACGGTGTCTGATCCGACCACGCGCGACCCGTTGGGTCCCCGCCGCTGGATGTGACGGGTCCTACAATCCCCAGCGTCGCACGAAAGCCGATTTCGCAATGTGCGTGGCAACGCAGTAGCTCCCCACGATGGCGAGCAGCATCGGCCAGTAGCTCCATGGCAACGGCGTGAAACCCAGTGTCGCGCCGGCCGGCGTGTAGGGGAGCAGGATGCCCGCCGCTGAGATGAGCGCCGTAGTGGTGAGAAGCGTGGTGCTGGCCCGGCTTTGCAACAGCGGCACGCGCGCTGTGCGGATGACGTGGATGATCAACGTCTGGGTGATGAGCGATTCCACGAACCAGCCGGTCTGGAACAGGGCCGGATTGCTCCACGCGCCGAGCCCCCACAGCAGCAGCGCAAACGTCGCGTAGTCGAACAGCGAACTCACCGGCCCCAGCAGCAGCATGAACTTGAAGATGTTCTCGATGTCCCAGCGGCGTGGGCTTGCCACCTGTTCCTCGTCGACATTGTCCGTTGGAATGGCAGCTTGCGAGAAGTCGTAGAGCAGGTTGTTGGTCAGCACCTGGATGGGCGCCATCGGCAGGAACGGCAGGAAGGCGCTGGCACCGAGCATGGTGAGCATGTTGCCGAAGTTCGAACTGGCGCCCATGCGGATGTATTTCGTGATGTTTGCGAAGATCCGCCGTCCTTCGACCACGCCATCCTGCAGCACCATCAGGCTCTTCTCGAGCAGGATGATGTCGGCGGATTCCTTGGCGATATCCACCGCCCCCTCCACCGAGATCCCCACGTCTGCGGCCTTCAGCGCCGGGCTGTCGTTGATGCCGTCGCCGAGGAAGCCGACCACGTGCCCATTCTTGCGCAGGATGGTGATGATGCGTGCCTTGTCGGCCGGCGTGAGCTTGGCGAAGACGCGTGTCGTTTCGGCCAGCCTGCCCAGCGCATCGTCGTCGAGCCCTGCCACCTCGTTGCCGAGCACCACCTGCCCCGGGTCCAGCCCCACGTCACGGCAGATTTTTGCGGTAACGATGGGGTTGTCGCCGGTGAGGATCTTCACCGCCACGCCGCGCCGCGCCAAGGCCGCCAGCGCCGGTGCCGCCGTTTCCTTTGGCGGATCTAGGAACGCGATGTAGCCGAGCAGCGTCAGATCGCACTCGTCCGCAACACCGTAGGCGGACTTGCCGGCACCCAGTTCCTTGTATGCGACGGCGACGACGCGAAAACCATCGGCATTCAGCACTTCGGTTTCCGCTTTCGCCGCGGCGAAGTGGCTGGTATCGAGCGGCCCGCTCTGGCCCTCTGCCTCATATTGGGTGCTGACCGCGAAGATCTCTTCCACGGCGCCCTTGCACACGAGAATGTGACGCCCGCTTTTGTCCGCCAGCACCACCGACAGGCGCCGGCGCGAGAAGTCGAAAGGTACCTCGTCCACTTTCGAGAACGACGTGTCGATCTCGAGTTCCTTGTGCAGTTCCGCGTGGCGCAGCACCGCGACGTCGAGAAGGTTCCTCAGGCCCGATTGGAAATGGCTGTTGAGATAGGCGTACTGCAGCACGCGTTCCGCCTCGTTGCCGAAGATGTCGAGGTGCCGCTTCAGGATGATCCGGTCCTGCGTCAGCGTTCCGGTCTTGTCGGAGCACAAAACATCCATGGCCCCGATGTTCTGGATCGCATCGAGCCGCTTCACGATCACCTTCGCCTTCGCCATGGACATGGCCCCCTTGGCCAGGTTCACGGTGACGATCATCGGCAGCATCTCGGGTGTCAGCCCCACGCCGACGGCGAGCGCAAACAGCAGCGCCTCCAGCCAGTCGTGCTTGGTGCCGCCGTTGATCAGGAAGACGAGCGGCACCATCACCAACATGACCTTCAGCATCATCCAGGTGAAGCGCGAGAGGCCGCGGTCGAAGTCCGTCTCCACGGCGGAAGCCGAAACCCGCTTGGCGATGTCGCCGAAGAAGGTGCGGGCGCCGGTGCGGATGATCACCCCTGTGCCGTAGCCGCTCACGACGTTGGCGCCCATGAAGCACAAGTTCGGCACGTCGAACGGGCTCGAGGGCATCTGCGGGCTGGCGTGCGCGAACTTCTCTGCGGGCATGGCCTCGCCCGTCAAGGCGGACTGGTTGATGAAGAGATCCTTGGCCTCGAGCAGGCGCAGATCCGCCGGGATCATGTCGCCCGCGGCGAGATGCACCACATCGCCGCGCACCAGGCCCTCGATGCCGCACTCGCGCGGCGCGCTGCCGCCTGTATCACCAACGCGCACCACGGCGGCGGTGTTGCGCACCAGCGCGCGCAGGCGCTGGGCTGCGACGTTCGAGCGGTGCTCCTGGATGAAGCCTGTCGCAACCGCCAGGATCACGATGACGCCGATGACGATAGCCGCGCGCGCGTCGCCCAAGGCATAGGAGACCGCAGCCAGCGTGAGAAGCAGCGCGTTGAGCGGGTTCTCGGCCCGGCCCAAAAGCTCCCGTAGGATCGTCCGCTGCTGTTCACTGGAGATGACGTTGGGGCCGTCCGCCACGAGCCGGCGTTCCGCCTCCGTGTCCGTAAGCCCTGCGCGCTGCGTGCCCAGCAGCGCGAGGCATTCCGTTTCCGAGGCGCGGCTGATGTCCGCAAGCGCCGAAAGATCTTTCGCGGCGTGCGTGATGTCGCGTCCTGAAAAGGAATTGGACATCGTTCCTCCGCCCTGGGTATGGGAATGCACCGGTTACATCGGAACAGTCCAGTCGTCAAAAAGCGAACCGAAACTCGGGGTTCGCTGATGTGTGTCGGTCATTCCACGCAAAGAAAAAGGCCCTCCCCGAGGGGGAGGGCCGAACATTTTATCCGCAGAAGGTGGCGGTCCGCTCAGATAAGGAAATCTTCCTTCTTCACGCCGCGCGCCTTCGTGGCGGCGACCATCCAGCGTGGCATGCGGCCACGGCCAGTCCAGGTATTCTGCGGGTTCTTGGGATCGCGATACTTGATGGCGACGGCGCCGCGCGCCTTGCGGCCTTTGCCGACGATATCCTCCAGCGAAAAGCCGTTGGATTTTGCAAGTTCCGCCAGCTTCTGCTTCAGGTTCTCTTTCTCTTCCGACTGCTTTTGAACAATGAGCTGATCGACCTCTTCGCGCAGCGCGAGCAGATCAGCGTAGGACAACTTGTCGAGATTGGGCATGCGGGCCATGTCGAGCTCCAAAATTCAGTCGCTTATAAGCTTGTTCCAGTGGCTTTCTTAATTCAGATGTCATGCAAAGAAAACAAAAAAATATTAGTTCTCAAACTCCACGACCAGCATACTTAATATTGACAACATGAGGGAAGGTGGGAGGCGTAGTTTGCGCCCCGAGGCGTCTGGGGACGGGCACGACCGCCCTGCGCCTCCGATCGGCTCCCCCTCGCCACCCGCCGCCACCCTCGAGGCCTGTCGCAAGCTCAAGCGGAACCTTTTGCAGCCAAAGGGCGAATCCCAATACACAACGCACGTATTATCGGTGCGCGTGCTAATGGAGAAAACCCGTGACACAGCACCCGCGCTTGGCCAAGGCCTCTACTCAGCTGGCGTTTGCCGCTGCAACTTTTGTCGCAGCGCAGGCCTGTGCGGCCTGCAGTTCCACGGCCTGGGCGCAGGCCTCGGCGGACAAGAGCATGTATTCGCTGTTTAACCCCACCCCCGACAATCTCCTGCGCACCTTCTCCACCGACAGGCCGACGAAATCCACGGTCCCGCAGACCGTGGACGCGGGCCGTTTCCAATACGAGGTCGATTTCTTCAACGCCTATCAGCAGAAGACCGGCGGCGTTACGACCAATTCCCTGACGCTGCTCAATTCGTTGATGAAGGTGGGGCTCACGAGCAGTATCGATCTCGAAATCGGCACGTCTGCGTTTCAGGAATTGCGGACGCGCGACGGCGCAACGGGCATATCGACACGCTCTGCCGGCATAAGCGACACCATCGCGCGTCTCAAGATGAACCTGTGGGGTAACGAGGGCGGCAAGACCGCATTCGCCCTGGTGCCGTGGGTGAAGTTTCCGACCGCTGCGAGCGGCCTCGGCAACGGCGTAATGGAGGGTGGCATCATCGCGCCCCTCTCATTCAGTCTTCCACAAGATCGCACGCTGCTCGTGAACTTCGAGGTGGACCAGCTGAAGAACGCCAACGACGGCGGCTATCACGCCAGCACCACGAACCTGATCAATCTCAGCGGACCGATCGCCTCCGGCTGGACGCTTTACGGCGAACTGTGGAGCCAGGTGAATTTCGATCCAGCACGCACTATCACGCAGGCGAGCTTCGATGCGGGCCTCGCCTGGGCCGTGAACAAGAGCACGCAGCTCGATGTCGGGGCCAACATCGGCCTTACGCGCGATACGCCCGCCTTGCAGGTCTACATGGGCTTCGCGCAGCGCTATTGAGTGCCGGGAGCCGGCACCAGCAGTCCGGCATTCACCGCCTGGAAAAGAATGGGCTTCGGATATCAGGCTCCGAAGCCCGTTGGTCTCGTTGAACCCGCGCCGCTCGTAGGTCGCGTCGCTGTAAAAAAATCGGATCGCAACGGCATCTTGATCGGGAAAGATAGAGTGGCCGTTTGCAGCGGCTACGCTTCCGGCTCGATCCACCGGCGCTGTCATATTCCAAGTCGAATTGGCTTTTCGATGTTCTTTGGGAGGAGAGGCGCTTGCACGGTTGAGCAGCGTCTTTTCACCCGCAGACCCGCAGACCGTCTCGCTCTCCCCGCTCGCTTTGCGAAGTTGATTTCCCTCGGCCCCGCAGGCGCTGCTTCTTCTCTGCCGCCTCTGGCGCCCTGCGCGCGTGACGCCGGCCTGCCAGGCCGCCTGATTGCGGCGTCGGGGGCAGACTGCAAGCCGTTCAAATCACAAGTTCATCGGGCCTCCCCGAGGTCCTGCGCATATCTTTGCAGATCGGGGTTCACAAGCGCTGCAAACCTGTTATAAGGGCCCCGCTGCCGGTGCTCGCGGGACACGCTTGGGCCCACGGACAAATCGGACGGCAGCGCTTCCGCACATGCGGATGTTTGGACGGCCTGCCCAAGGCACGCCGTGCAGTGGTGACGCGGGGTGGAGCAGCCCGGTAGCTCGTCAGGCTCATAACCTGAAGGTCATAGGTTCAAATCCTATCCCCGCAACCAACCACTTTCTTGTCCAGCCCGGACCAGACGCGTCCCACGCGCAATTGCCTCGCGATACTTTGCACGCATGCATCTAGTGTCCTGATCGCGAAATTCGTCTCCTTCTGCGGCTCGCGATGAACGAATTTCGCGATCTGAAGGACACTAGCAAAGTCAATAACCTAGTGTGATTCAGATCGAGAAGTCCGTCTCCCAAGCCAGCAGCAAAGTAGGTAACGGACTTCTCGATCATCACACTAGTGTCCTGATCGCGGAATTCGTCTCCTTCTGCGGCTTGCGATGAACGAATTTCGCGATCTGAAGGACACTAGCAAAAGTCCACAAGCTCGTGTGATTCAGATCGAGAAGTCCGTCTCCCAAGCTGGCGGCAAAGTAGGTTCGGACTTCTCGATCATCACACTAGTGTCCTGATCGCGAAATTCGTCTCCTTCTGCGGCTTGCGATGAACGAATTTCGCGATCTGAAGGACACTAGCAAAAGTCCACAAGCTAGTGTGATTCAGATCGAGAAGTCCGTCTCCCAAGCTGGCGGCAAAGTAGGTTCGGACTTCTCGATCATCACACTAGTGTCCTGATCGCGAAATTCGTCTCCTTCTGCGGCTTGCGACGAACGAATTTCGCGATCTGAAGGACACTAGCAAAAGTCCACAAGCTAGTGTGATTCAGATCGAGAAGTCCGTCTCAGAACCTGGCGGCAAAGTAGGTTCGGACTTCTCGATCATCACACTAGCGCGACATGGCGAATTGCTGGCTCAGCAGCTTCCGATTGCCATCCCACACTTCGAGCACCCAGGTCCCCGGAACCCGCACCCATTCTGAACTGGTGA
>JBDHTJ010000202.1:0-8156 GCA_039808585.1 Hyphomicrobiaceae bacterium
GATTTGCGTTCGGAAACAACCGCATTGGCCGGAAAGCTGAAATCGGGCCAGCCCAGGGCGATGCTCTTCATGATCACCTGATCGTCGGCAATTCCGGCATGTTCGCGCACGACCGGGGATTGCATGATGCCTTGGCTGTTGATCACGGCACCGAGCCCTCGCGACCACGCAGCGTTCACCAACGCCGTGGCGACAGCCCCGCAGTCGAACGCCGTATCGTCGCTGGAGGCCAGCACGCGATCATACGTGATGATCACGCAGACAGGCGCATCGAACTGGCGGAAGCCGCGCAGCACCCAATCCTGCCGCTTTTGCTTGTCGTCGCGGGCAATGCCCATGGCGCTGAAGAGTTGCTTGGCGACACCGATCTGGCGTTCGCGATGCACGCCCTCGAAGGGCTGTCCAATGCGGAACTCTCGTGAGTGCGGCACGCCTGCGAGATTGCGCTCGGTATTGCCCTGACGAATGCGATCGAGGGGGGCGCCGGTGATGACATAGAAGTTCCAAGGCTGCGTGTTCATCGACGACGGCGCACGCATCGCCAGCCCGAGTATTTCCTTGATCAGTTTCATTGGGACCGGATCGGGCTTGTAGCCACGGATGCTTCGCCGCCCCAGAATGACGTCATCAAATTCCATTATTTGCATTCCCTGCTATTGGCCCAGGGCAGACGATAGACACAAGGCGCGAGAACTCCAAGCATCGCCTCGAATCCGCTTGGGCCTAGGCCCAAAAGGACAGCGCCCGCAGCGCCGCGAGCGGCCACCAGAGTGCATCGCCGTCAGTGCGGATCCGGCAAGCCCTTGATGCAGACGGACAGTAGGTCCGTGAGGTAGGGTGCAAACGATCTCGCGGTCTCCAAACGGAAGCTCAAAGGCCCTGTCCGCCACATGACCACTTCGACCTTGCCGAAGATGGTGCGGGTGCACATTCCGACGGGAAAGGAGCGTACATCAAAGTCGAGAGGGCATCCGCTGGCGAGGAGATCTTCGCAGCGACTGCCCGAAATCAAAAGGGTGACGTTTCTGTCGCTGATGTCGACGACGCAACCTTCGCCCGGCGTGAGTGCGGCGCGGATGGAAGCAAGCACGCTTTCCCCGCTCTCTTCCGAGCCGAGCACGAGCCATTCGTCCGGCCCAAGCCGAAGTGCATCGGCGGGCCCGCCGCCGGAGGCCCTGTTGATGGGCGCTGCTGCATCGACATCTAAGGCTTGCTTCAAAGCCCTGACGCCGCCTCGATAGACGAAGCGCATCTGCGCGCCGGGCTCGGAGATGTGTATCGCCGTGGGCCCGCTTGCGAGGACCAGGGTCTCGAGCGGTGAGACATTCGTCGCAGCGGCCTCAGCCATTGAGCTTTTCTCCCTTCGGGTCTACGAACACCGGAGAGACGATCTCCACCGCAATGGCGCCGTCCAGCATCGGGACGTAAAGCGTTTCCCCCATCCGGTTACGGCCATCCGCGACAAGGGCGAGCGCGATGGGCTGTCCGAGAGTAGCGCTCCAGTAGGAGGACGTGACGTAGCCCAACGCCGGCGTTCCTGCCGGCGGCGCAGCGGAAGCAGTGATCTGCGCGCCTTCCTCCAACATGCTCGCTCCGCCTGTTGGCCGCAATCCCACAAGTTGCTTGCGGCCGCTTGCACGAATGTCAGGGCGCTCGAGCGAGCGTTTGCCGACGAAATCGCGCTTGGACTTCCCGATCGCCCACGAAAGACCGACGTCATCGGGGGTGACGGTGCCGTCCGTCTCCTGGCCCACGATGATGAACCCCTTCTCGGCCCTGAGAACGTGCATGGTTTCGGTGCCGTAGGCGCAGCCATGGTGCTTTCTTGTCTCCGCCCATACGGCTTCCCAGACGCTTAGCCCATGGCTCGATGGGACGTTGATCTCGAAACCCAATTCCCCTGTGAAACTGACACGGAAGACACGGGCCTCGACGCCGCAAATCCGTCCCTCGCGCACCGCCATGTGTGGGAAGGCTGCGCGCCCCAGGTCGATGTCCTCAACGAGCGGGGCGATGATATCCCGGGCTCTCGGGCCCTGCACCGCGATCACCGCCCACTGCTCGGTTGTCGAGGTGAGCCACACCTTCAACTCAGGGAACTCCGTTTGAAGGTAGTCCTCCATCATGTGCAGCACACGCTGCGCGCCGCCTGTCGTGGTGGTGACGTGGAAACTTTCAGGCCCCATCCGCCCCACTACACCGTCATCGATGATGAAGCCCGCTTCGTTGAGCAGCACGCCATAGCGGCAGCGCCCCACCTCCAGCTTCTTCCAGGGGTTGACGTACATGCGCTCGAGGAATTCGGCGGCATCCGGTCCGACGACCTCGATTTTTCCAAGCGTGGAGGCATCGAAGACGCCAGCCGTGGTGCGCACCGTGGCGCATTCGCGATGTACGGCCTGATGCGCACTCTCGCCGGTGCGCGGGAAATAGTGCGCTCGCTTCCACAGCCCAACGTCTTCGAAGGCGGCTCCGTTCCGCACGGCCCAGGGATGGATGGGTGTCCGGCGGACGGGGTCGAACAGGTCGCCGCGATTATGGCCCGCAAGCGTGCCGAAGGTCACGGGTGTGTAGGGCTGCCGGAAGGTCGTGAGCCCCACCTCGGGGATGGAACGTCCGATGTTGGCAGCCGTGATTGCCATGGCATTGAGATTCGACGTCTTGCCCTGATCCGTTGCCATGCCGGTCGTCGTGTAGCGCTTGACGTGCTCGATGGACCGGAAGCCTTCTTGTGCGGCAAGCTTCAAATCCTTCGTCGTGACGTCGTGCTGGAAGTCCACGAAGGCAGGCTCCTTGGCACTGCCCGCGGGGCACTGCCCAAGGATGCCTGTCCGCTGCCGCTCCGCTGCCTCGACCTGAAATGTGTGGCCTGGGTTGGCGCTCACGCCTGAGCCTGAGCCCGAAGCAGCGTCTGCACCCGCGGCATATCCCTCCTCCAGCGCCGTCCGAAGATCGAAGCTGCCGCGGCATGCCCCAACGGAGCGTTCCTTCTGCACAGACGGGCCGGGCAGGAAGGCGTTGGCGTCCGGGGACCAGACCGGTTTTCCGCGCGACTGCGAGAACAGATGTACGGATGGCGTCCACCCGCCGCTCATCAGGATGAGATCGCACGCGATCGTTTCCGTTTCGGTGGCGGAGCCGCCTTCGATACGTGCGAGCGTCGCGCTGGCAACGCGCAAGCGCCCGCCAGTTCCGAGGATGGTGGTGCCGGTACGAACCTCAATACCCGCGGCGCGCGCGCAGGCGATGACTGGCTCCGGAGGATCGGTTCGCAGGTCTGCAATGCAGGCAATGCGAGCACCTGCTGCTTTCAGGGCAATCGCGGCATCGTAGGCCGTGTCGGTGGCGGTGAGCACAACGCAGCGTCGCCCTGGCAAGGCGCCATATCGCGCCACATAGGTGCGTGCAGCGTCTGCCAGCATCACGCCTGGCCTGTCATTGCCTGGAAACACCAGGGGCCGTTCGATCGCTCCGGTGGCGATCACCACCTCTTTGGCCCGCACCTGCCAAAGCCGCTCACGTGGACGTTCCCGGTTCGCATCGGCGAGATGGTCTGCGCATTGCTCCACGAGACCGAGGAAGTTCTGCGCGAAATAGCCAAACACCTGCGTGCGCGACAGGAGGCGTACGTTGGGCAGATCGCGCAGGCGGGCGAGCACATCGGCAAGCCACTCTGCTGCGGACTTTCCATCGATTATTGCCGAGGTATCGGCCAGCAGCGATCCGCCCAACTCCGACTGCTCGTCGGCAAGGATTACGCGGGCGCCGGCCTCTCCGGCAGAGAGGGCTGCGGCGAGCCCTGCCGGTCCCCCACCTGCGACGAGCACGTCGCAATGGGCAAACATCTGCGCGTAGAAGTCCGGGTCTGGGTGGCGCGGTGGCCGTCCCAGTCCCGCGGCCCTCCGGATCAACGGCTCGTAGATCTTGGCCCACGCCTGGCTCGGCCCCAGAAAGCGGGGACCGATGAAGGTCTTGTAGTAGAAGCCCGCGGACAGCATGGGGGCGAGCAGCGTGTTGATCGCGCCGATGTCAAAGCGCAGCGACGGCCAGCGGTTCTGGCTGCGTGCAACGAGGCCATCATACAGCACGACCTGCGTCGCCCGCAGATTGGGCGTGATGCGCCCGCGCCCCCGGTCGATTTCAACAAGCGCATTGGGCTCCTCAGGACCTGCCGAGAGAATGCCGCGGGGCCGATGATACTTGTAGGACCGGCCAACCAGATGCACTCCGTTGGCCAGGAGCGCAGAAGCCAGCGTGTCACCCTCACAGCCGGTATAGGGCACTCCATCGAAGGTAAAGTTGAGAGGCTTGCTGCGCGAGATGCGGCCACCGCTCGCGGTGCGATGCGTGCTCACGGATTGCCCCCCGATGGCGTGAGGGATGCGATGTCCGGCTTCTGCTCCCCGGCCTTGTACGTGGCGAGGATGCGGTCGCTGACGGTGTCGCGCGCGACGTTGAAAAAGCGCGCACAGCCGAACACGTGATGCCAGCGCTCCAAATGCAGCCCCTTCGGGTTGCTCCGCATGTAGAGATATGCGGCCCAGTCGGCATCGCTTTGTGCAGCAGGATCGCGTGGCCGCGCGATATGCGCCTCGCCCGCATACCGGAACTCGATCTCGGGCCGATCCATTTCGCAGTACGGACAGCGAATGAGAAGCATCGCGGATCTCTCAGTGGGCGACGGCGGCAGCGGCCGCCTCGTCGATCAGGCGACCGGTGGTGAAGCGCTCGAGCGAGAATGGCGCCGCGATCGGATGCGGCTCCCCCCTGGCTATGGTTGCGGCGAAGACGTTGGCCGAGCCTGTCGTCGCCTTGAAGCCACCGGTCCCCCAGCCGCAGTTGACGAATAGACCCGGTACGGGTGTCTTGCCGATGATGGGCGACCGGTCCGGCGTCACGTCCACGATGCCGCCCCAGTTTCGCATCATGCGCAGGCGGCGGAACATTGGGAACAGGTCGCAAATGGCGTCGACGGTGTGCGTGGTGATGTGCAGTCCGCCCGTCTGGCTGTAGGAGGTGTAGGCATCGGTCCCCGCACCGATCACGAGCTCGCCCTTGTCGCTTTGCGAGATATAGGCGTGCACAGTGTTCGACATCACGACGCAGGGGAAGACAGGCTTCACCGGCTCCGATACGAGCGCCTGCAGTGGGTAGCTTTCGAGCGGCATACGCACGCCTGCCATCGCCATCAGCACGCTGGTGTGCCCCGCCGCCACGACGCCGACGCGCTTCGTTCTGATGAGGCCGCGGGTCGTATCGATCGCCTCGACGGCGCCCGAGGCATCGCGGCGGATGCCCGTCACCTCGCAGTTCTGAATGATGTCCACGCCCATCGCACTCGCCGCGCGTGCATAGCCCCAGGCGACTGCATCATGCCGCGCCGTGCCGCCGCGCCGCTGGAGAGCGGCGCCAAGCACGGGGTAGCGCAGGTTGGGCGAGATGTTGAGCGGCGGACAGAACTCCTTGGCCTCTTCCGCCGTCAGCCACTCGTTGTCGATGCCCGCGAGCCTGTTTGCGTGCACGTGGCGCTTGAAGACCTGCACGTCGTGGATCGTATGCGCCAGCATCATGACGCCGCGCGGGGAGTACATTACGTTGTAGTTCAGCTCCGCCGACAGCGTCTCCCACAGCTTCAGGCTGTGCTCATAGATGGCTTCGGATTCCTCCCACAGGTAGTTCGAGCGGATGATCGTGGTGTTTCTTCCGGTGTTGCCGCCGCCGATCCAGCCCTTCTCCACCACGGCTATGTTGCGCAAACCGTGTTCGCGGGCGAGGTAATAGGCGGTGCCAAGGCCATGCCCGCCGCCTCCGACGATGATCGCGTCATAGGATGGCTTGGGATCGGGCGACCGCCACTGCTGGGGCCAGCCGGAGTTTCCTGCAAAGGCCTGGCGTAAGATGCTTAATGCTGAATATCGCACCGCCCATTCGCTCCTGATCTGATCCCCAAATGGGCTCTTGGCGCCCTCTTCGCGAGTAGCTTTGCGACATCAAATCTGTCGATTTCTGCCAGTCTCTTATTGCCGGTTTTCAGCCTTGCTAAGCCTTTTTCAATGCCTCGACGTAGATTTCGATGCGCGCTGCTTCCGTGGTCGGCGCGATGATGACAAGTCGAGAGCATTCGTCATCGGCAACCCCATCCTCTGCAACCTGAAGGCTCCAGCGGCGGCCCACACGCTGGTAGACGTGCGGCAAGCTCTCGTCGTCGAAGCGCAGGATGCCCTTCGCGCGCACGATGCCCGGCGGTGCATCCGCCAGGGCCGCTCGCATGCGTGGCCCGTTGGTGGGAACGTTCCAGACAAGGCTCCAGCTGCGGAAGGCATGGGGATGGGAAGCCTCCGCAGTGCCAAGATCCTCTTTGCTTCTTGCGCTCTCTACGCCGAACACCACAGCCGCAGGCACGGCACCATGTTCGACCGGGAGAACTGGCTTTTCTCCGGCAAGCCGCGCCAGATCCTCTCGCGCCGAGGTCGCTCCCGCTGGATCTGCCAAGTCCATCTTGTTGAGCACCAGGACATCGGCTGCAGTCACCTGCGAGATGAAGAGCGGTGCGATCTGGGGATCGGCCAAGAGTTGCGGCAGCGTATCGGCATCGACCATGGTCAGGATGCCGTCGAGGCGAATGGCGGGGTTGGCAAGCGCGATCTGCGCGATGCCCCTGGGGTCGGCGAGGCCGCTTGCCTCGAGAAGCAATGCCTCGGGTGGATCCTGCATGTTTGCAAGATCGACCAGGGTGCGGGTCAAGTCTCCCGCCACGGTGCAGCAGGCGCAGCCGTTGGCAAGGCTGATGGTGGTCGATGAGCGCGAGCGCACGAGACGCGCGTCGATATCGAGGCTGCCGAAATCATTGACGAGGACGGCGACGCGTCGCCCGCCTGGGTCGGCTAGCAGGCGATTGACGAGCGTCGTCTTGCCTGCACCGAGAAAGCCCGAGAGGATCGTCAACGGCAGGGAGTTGTCGCGCGCGGCGAGCTTCTGGGGAATGATGCGGGCAGCCTCCATCAGCCCCGTCAGCATGGTGAACCCAGCATCGAACGGTGAATTCGGTGGCGGCCTGCCGCTCATGGGCATCTCGTGTTTCATGCGGGCTGCAGGCGTCCGTTGAGCACCGTTCCCCAGATCGGAATGTCCTTCAGCTCCTTCACATCCACGGAGAATGGATCATCCTCGAGAATGGCGAAGTCCGCGAATTTGCCGACCTCCAGGCTGCCGAGACGATGGTCGAGCCCAAGCACATAGGCCGCATCGATGGTGATCGCCCGCAGAGCCCGCTCGAGCCCGATCCGCTCCCCCGGCGCCTGTACGGTCTTGCCGTCGAGCGCAATACGGTTGACAGCAGCCCATGCGGCCGTGAGTGGATGCAGGGGTACCAGCACCAGCGAGTAGTCCGAATGGAGCGCGAAGATGACGCCTTCCCGCTCCAGCGAGCCGAGCCGTGCGACGGCTTCCGAGCGATCCGGACCGAAACCCTCGCGTGCATGCAATTGGCTGCGGTAATGCACGAAGTAGTTGTTGACGCTTGCAGCGCCACCAAGCGCCTTCAGCCGCCGTGCCTGGTCGGGCCTGCTGATGCAATAGTGCTCGAGCGTGAACCTGTGATCGAACCGCGGGTGGATGCCCTGCAGCTTCGCCAGCGCTTCCAGTGACGCGTCGACCGCTTCGTCACCGTTGGCATGACAGTGGATCTGGATGCCGGCTTTCCAGAACGGCAGCATGCGCTCGTGCAACTCGTCCCATGGAATGTCGTTGCGCAGGCCGTTGCTGCCGTCGAGATAGCCCGGGAAATTCACGCGCAGCGACATGGCGGGGAAGGAGCCGTCCGACAGGAATTTCACACCATGGAAGAAAAGCTTGTCGTTGCTGCGCGTCATCGCGCTCTGCAGGAAGTCGACCGCTTTGGCGCCGTGCGTATGGTGGATGGCGTTCTCCAGTGTCACGAGGCCCATGCGGAGAGGATAGCTCTCTTCGTTGACGGTGGAGGAGTACATGTTCCACTCGATCTCGAAGTCGCCCATGCCGAATATGAGTTCGGCAGAGGTGGTCACGCCGGCGGCCTGCGCGATCTTCCCCATGCGGCGGAGCCCTTCCGCGCCGCCGAGCTTGGCGATGAGGCCGCGCATGCCCCCAAGTGCCAGCCGGTTGGCCTCGATCTCCAC
>JBDHTJ010000203.1:0-8129 GCA_039808585.1 Hyphomicrobiaceae bacterium
GTGTTCAAGGGCGATGCGCGCTGGCAGGGCATGGGCAAGGCCAAGCCGTCTCTCACGTACAAGTGGAACTCCGGCTCGACCTACGTGCAGAACCCGCCCTACTTCGAGGGGCTGACGATCAAGCCGGCGCCGGTGACGGATATCGTCGGCGCGCGCGTGCTGGGCCTGTTCCAGGACAGCATCACGACGGACCACATCTCGCCGGCCGGCTCCATCAAGAAGGACGGGCCAGCGGGCACCTACCTCATCGAGCATCAGGTGCGTCCGTCCGACTTCAACAGCTATGGTGCGCGGCGTGGCAATCACAACGTGATGATGCGCGGCACCTTCGCCAATGTGCGCATCAAGAACATGATGCTGGGCGGCAAGGAGGGCGGCAACACCATCCACCAGCCTTCCGGCGAGCCGATGTCAATCTACGACGCGGCCATGCGCTACAAGACGGAGAACGTGCCGCTCGTGGTTTTTGCCGGCAAGGAATACGGCACGGGTTCGAGCCGCGATTGGGCTGCGAAAGGCACCAAGCTGCTCGGCATCCGCGCCGTCATTGCGCAGTCGTTCGAGCGTATCCATCGCTCCAACCTGGTGGGCATGGGCGTGCTGCCGCTGGTGTTCGAGAACGGGCAGTCGTGGCAGACGCTGGGGCTCGATGGGTCCGAGGTGGTGACGATCAAGGGTCTTGAGACGCTCAAGCCAAGGCAGAAAGTGATCGTCAACATTGCCGCGGGCGGCAAGGCGCAGGATATCGAGGTACTGTGCCGGATCGATACCGAAGAAGAGATGAGCTACTATCGCAACGGCGGCATCCTGCCGTTCGTGCTGCGCAATCTCGCTGCGGCGTGAAGCCTGCGCCACTGCTGTCGCTTCGAAGGCCCGTGCCGAAAGGTGCGGGCCTTTTTGCATTGCCCGCGTGCATGATGCGGCCAGGCGTCGGGTGCGTATGGCGGGAGATTGCCCCGGGCGATCAGCTCGCTGCTGGCCGCGGCACCGCTTGGGCATGGATTGCAAAGGAGATGGATTGGAAAGGCTGGCCAGGCGCAGTGCCTGGAGCAGGGCTTGGAGCGCTAGCGATCAGTGAGACGGGAAGGATCAGGCTTGGCGCCCGTCACGCGCTCGAGCGCCATGGCGCCAAGCACCTTCGATGCGATCGTCTTCTGCGCCGGATCCGGTTGCTCCTCGGCTGCCTGAGCCGGGCCTGCAAACCCCGTCGAGAGGGGCTGGCTGTTGGCGCAACCCGCGAGCAGAATGCTCGCCGTCACTGCCATCCACACGCCTTTGACGGACATTGCTACCCCCTTCCCTGAGAACGTCGTGGCCCCCGCCTCTTCGTACTCTGCAATGAGCTTATCGCCCGAACGACACAGCGCAAGCGTAAAGTGACGAGGCTGTTGATAGCCTGCGCCCCCTCACCTGAAAGCTTGGTGAACGAAAGGTAAACAGAGGCCCAAGCATGCGTTAATGCGCATATCGGAGCGGGAAAATCGCTTCGAAACGAAACACGAAGGCGGCGCTGTTAGTCAGGCATTAGCAAAGTAATCCATTGAAATCGCATCAAAATTTACTCGATTTAATCGCGTTCCGGTGATCATGCTCAAGGTCAGGCGACGGCTTCTGCCGGTGTTCCCTGGCGAACAGAAGCAGTCCGGTTCTCATGCGATCACAGTCCCATCGCATGGTTTTGCGTACGGAGAACAGGGGTAGGACAATGGCTCGTTTCGAATCGATCGGTTTTCTCAACAGCGACGTCATGCCGGCGGGCCAGTCCGCCGACGCGCTCTTCGAGCTCGGCCTGATGTACTGTGCAGGCCGCGACGTGGAGATGAACCTCGTCACGGCGCACAAGTGGTTCAACCTCGCGGCGCTGCGCGGCAACGACGAGGCCAAGCGCTATCGAATGGAGATTGCGCGCGAGATGACGAAGAAGGAAGTGGCCGAGGCCCAGCGTCAGGCGCGCGAGTGGCTGCGGATGCACTGAACCCGGCTCGCAGTGCTCTGGTCCGAGCGCCTCAGCACTTCGAGAACAGGGACGTCAGGCAATCCCAGGTCTTCTTGGTGGCCTTGGAGACGCCGTCGCCCACGGTTTCAGCGCCCTCTTTCACCGTTTCACCGGCCTTCTTCATGTCTTCGGCCGTCTTCTTGTTCGCGCGATCGGCCATCTCGAGCACCGTCTTGGGAGGCTCCTTGGGATCTGCGGGACGCGCCGATTCCGGCTTTGTCTGAGGCAGCGGCTGAGGAACCTCGTCGCCGGCTGTCCAAGGCACCCGTTTTACGGGGCCTTTGCAATCGAACACCGTCGCACGTTTGATGGCACACCCCGAGTGACCGCCGGCCTTCGCCATCGCCGTCACACATTGCACCTGCAGCGGCGTCGAACTACCCGGCTGCGCATTGTCGATGACGCAGCGGTATACGGCTTCCGGCTCAGAGCACGCGACGCAATACTCCTGCGCCTGTGCAGGCATGCGCGCCAACGTGAAGAATGCGACAGCCAGCGCAGCAAACAGGATGATCTTGCGCGTGCAAGCCATGAGGCCGGGTCCGGGCGAAGTCTGCCAGTGCATGGTCATGCCGCACACATATACGTGATTGCGGCGATTTCTGGGACTGTCAGACGGCCTGCGGCAGCGGTCAAGGCGTGCCGTTGCGGCCATGGGCGCGGAAAGGGGCACGTTCGGCGAGTCGATCGTAGTAGGCCGCGACGTTCTTGAACGTCGGCTTTTCGAAGTCGATCGCGTACCAGCGATTGACCACGAGCCCCACCGGGATATCGGCGACGGTGAAAGCCTTGCCCATGATGAAGGGGCCATTGGCAGCCAGATGCTCATCGAGCACCTGCATCTGCTTTGCCCATTCCTTCGCGCCAGCATCGACTTGGCTGACATAGGCCGGATTCTTGACGACGAGGCCGTGGAAGACAGGCCGCATGCCGTTACCAAAATCGGTGGAGGCCCAGTCCATGTAGCTTTCAATCACCGCACGCTGGCGCAGGTCGTCTGGATAAAGGTCGAGGCGGTTGTGCTTGCGTGCTAGGTAACGGACGATGGTGTTGCTCTCACGCAGGCGAAAGTCGCCATCGTCGATGACCGGAATGACACCGACGGGATTGAGCTTGCGGAAGACGGGATCGTCAACGGAGCGATAGCCGCGGCCCCAGTCCTCGCGCTGGAAGGGCTCACCCACCTCATCCAGCATCCAGAGCACCTTGCGCACGTTGATGGAGTTGGCGCGGCCGTAAACCGTAATCATGCTCGCCTCCGCTCAGGCTGTTTCACGTGGATCAGCATAGATGATCCCGCATCGCGTTGCATGGGCTATCGCGCCATCCGCGCCTTCAATGCCTCTGCGACGCCATTGGGGGTGGCACAGACCTCAACGCCCGCCGCCTCCAGCGCGGCCTTCTTGCCGGCGTAACTGCCCTTGTCACCCATCACGATAGCGCCGGCATGCCCCATCTTCTTGCCAGGGGGAGAGGCCGCGCCGGCTATGAAGGCCGCAACGGGCTTCTTCATGGTGCGGGCATAGTCGGCCGCCTCCTCCTCCATGGCGCCGCCGATTTCACCGACGAGGGCAATGGCCGTAGTGGCGGGGTCCTGGTCCAACGCGACCAGCGCATCTTTCGTCGTGGTGCCGATAATCGGATCGCCGCCGATGCCGACGAAGGAGGATATGCCGAGCCCAGCCTGGACGAGGTTGAGGCACAGTAGCGTACCGAGCGAGCCCGAGCGCGAGATGACACCTACGCTGCCTTTGCGGAAGACGCGTGGATTGAAGGCCGGCATGAATCCTACGAAGCATTCGCCCGTCGTCACGACGCCGGCCGTGTTCGGGCCGATGAGCCGCGCACCGCGCTCGCGTGCGGCGGCCAGCACGTACATGGTGTCGTGGACGGGCACATGCTCGGTGAGGCAGACGATTTTGCCGATGCCGGCATCGATGGCGTCCAATGCCGCCTCCTTCACCCCCATAGGCGGTATGAACATCACGGCGACGTCGATCTTGGTGTCCCGGCCCGCCTCCTTGGCGCTCGCCCAGATCGGCAGATCGAGATGCTTCTCGCCAGAGCGCTTGGGGTTGACGCCGCCAATGACGCGCGTGCCGTAGTCGCGCATGCGTTCGGACCAGAAGGTGCCCTGCTTACCCGTGATGCCCTGTACGAGCACCGTCTCGCTGCCCCTGATGATCATGTGCGGGCTCCCTTCGAGGCGGCAACGGCAGCTTTCACGGCATCGTCCATGAGATCGTGCGGGGTGATGCCGAGGCGCTCTTTCACCATCGCAATGGCCTCGTCCTCGCCGGTGCCGTGGATCGTGAAGATGATGGGTACCGTTGGCTTGAGATCGAGCCAGGCGTCGATCACGCCCTCAGCCATGACGTCGGTGCGGGCGAAGGCGCCGCAGAAGTTGACGAGCAGGCACTTCACGTTGGGGTTGGAGAGAACCAGCTCGAGCGCGGGCTTCGCCTTCGTGTAGCTTTCGCCGCCGATTTCCATGAAATTCGCGGGTCGGCCGCCATAGTGGCGCACGGCGTCCATGGTGGTCATGGTCAGACCGGCGCCGTTGGCGAGCACGCCTACCTCGCCGTCGAGCTCGATGAACTTCAGGCCCAGGGGCTTGGCGCGCTCCTCGATCGCGGTGAGCTTTTCCGGCGTGCCGGACTTTGCAAGCTCAGGATGGCGCGGCACGGCGCTGTCATCGAGGGTGAACTTGCAATCGAGTGCGATGAGGGCGCCATCCTTCGTGACGACGAGCGGGTTGATCTCCAGAAGCTCGGCGTCGTTAGCGGCGTAAGCCTTGTAGAGCTTCGACAGGAGGTCGACCAGGGCCCGGCGGTCGCACGGCAGAGCGCGGGGGAGTGCATTGTCCAGCGACGTGGCGTCGATCCCCTTCCGGATGTCGATCGGGAGACGCAGGAGCGCCTGGGGATGGTTGGCTGCAATCTCCTCGATGTCCATGCCGCCTTGAGCAGAAAAGAGCAGCAGCGGTCCCTTCGATTCAGGATCGTTCAACACCGATGCGTACATCTCGTGTGCGATGGGCACCTGCGCTTCCACCAGCACCGTCTGCACCTTGTAGTCACCAATGGTGAGCGCAAGGATGTCGGCTGCGCGCGTGCGCGCCTCTCCGGGGGTGCTGGCCAGCTTGATGCCACCGGCCTTGCCGCGCTTCCCGATCGGCACTTGCGCTTTCACTACGCACGGGCCGATTTCGGCAGCAGCTGTTTCAGCTGCCGCCGGTGTTGCGGCAAGGCGGGACTTCGGCGTCTCGATCCCCGCGGCCCGCAATAGCGGCTTTGCGGCATGCTCCTCGAAGTTCAAGGCGCGCTCCCTTCGGGTTGAATTTCTGCTTGGCCGGCCAGCCCTATTTCCCGTACTTGGCCCAGTAGGCGCCGAAGAGGGCTTCCTCACTCGGCTTGTCTTCGGGAATAGTGGTCACGAGATGGGTGATGTTGACGAAGCACTTCCAATTGAGGTTGTCGGACAGGGCGTTGCCCTGCCACGTGCCGCAGCCCATTGTCAGGGTGAAGGGAAGGCCGTTGTCGAAGCCACCGCCATTGCCGAAGGTGTGGGCTTGATTCACGAGCACGCGTACCACATCGATGTCGCGTGCCAGCTCGCGTGCGTGCTCGGCGTTCTTGGTATGAATGCCGCAGGAGTGGCCCTTGCCCTGGTAATCCAGGATGTCGCGTACGATGCGCTTGGCATCCTGGAAGTCCTTCGCGCGATAGACGGTGAGCACGAGCGAAAGCTTCTCGCCTGAAAGCGGGAACGCCTTGCCGGTGCCTTTCTCCTCCACCATGACGAACTTGCAGCCCTTCGCGGCGGGTGAAAGCTCGAACACCTTCACCAGTGCTTCGGGGCCTTGTGCGATCACGGCGCGGTTCAACTTGCCGTCGAGCCAGAGGCGCTCGACGATGCGTGTCTTCTCGTCCGTGGTCGCCATGTAGCCGCCCGCTTTTTTCAAGGCGGTAATGGCTTTGTCGAAAACCTTGTCGACAATGATCACAGCGTTCTCCGACGAGCACGAAGTGGCGTGGTCGAAGGTCTTGGAAAGCATGATCAGGTGCGCGGCCTTGTCGAGGTCGGCGCTGTCATCGATGATCACCGGAGCATTGCCGAGTCCTACGCCGATGGCGGGCTTGCCGCTCTTGTAGGCCTGCTTGACGTTGACCTGACTGCCCGTGACGACGACAAGGTCAGACAATTCCATGAGGCGCGTGGTCGCCTCGCGGGTAACGGGCGCTGGAAGGATCTGAACGAGATCCTCAGGCAGGCCGATCTTTTTCAGCTCGGCACGCATGCCATCGACAGTTGGTTTCGAGGCGCCCCATGCGGTTGGCGGGGGTGCGATGACGATGGCGTTGCCGCCCTTCAGCGCCAACATGGCCTTATTGACGGGCGTCGCGGACGGATTGGTGGACGGCGTAACGGCGCCGACGACACCAACGGGCTTAGCCCACTTGACGATGCCCTTCTCCGGAATTTCCTCGATGATGCCGGTGGATTTCACGCGCAACAGGTCGCGCAGGGTGCCGAAGGTCTTGCGCGTATTCTTGATGACCTTGCTTTCCACCTCGCCGATGCCCGTCACCTCTACCGCAATCTCGGCAAGGCGCCTCGCGTTCTCGGGCTTGTAGATCGACCAGGCCAGGGCGGTGACGGCCTCATCGATCCGCGCCTGTCCGTGGGCCTCTATTTCACGGGCGTAGATGGCCATGGCGGCGCGGGCCCGGGCCACGACGGGGGCGATGGGATCCTCGGTGGGCGCGGCCTTGGGCTTTGCCACAGCTTGCACTTCAGCCATCGGTTCCTCCTCGTTGTATCGTGGTCCAGCGATCATCGGTTTCGAGAAAGCGGGACGTGGTGTCTCACTGTCCAAGCCCGGCCGCGAATGTCAACAACAGCACACGGTGTGCAAAAGTGGTGTGACCGCAAAGTGCATATCGCGCAGCATCGTCGCGGAATTACGATCTCAGCGGCGATGGCTCGTTTCAGCCGCCCGTGGACACTGCTGAGCGGATGCTTCCGCGGTAGACCCACAGCAACCTAAAGTGTTGGTGATGCGCGACGATTGGGACAATGACGACGGCAAGGAGCGGCTTTCGGCGCTCGACAAGGCGCTTGCCGTGCTCGAGGCGGTGAGCGACCAACGGCAACCGGTGGGACTGCCGGATCTTTCCGCGCGCCTCGGGCTGCCGCGCCAGACGGTGCACCGACTTCTCGGCCAGCTCGAAAGTGCGGGCCTCGTCCGGCGTGATCAATCACGCGAGAGGTACGCCATCGGGCCACGGCAATCCCGGCTTGCGCTCGCCTCGCTGTGCTCGAAGAACCAAAGTGCTCCGCTGCGCGCCCTGCTGCAGGACCTCGTCGACGACCTCAAGGAGACCTGCAACATCGGCGTGCTCGACGACCTCGACTACGTCTACACCGAACGCATCGAGTGCAAGTGGCCGCTGAGGACGCACCTGGAGGCCGGGAGTCGAGTCGGCGCACACGCGGTTTCGGGTGGCAAGCTCATGCTTTCGGCGCTGGACGAAGCGGTGCTGCGGCGCCTCATCAAGGGGCGGAAGCTGCATGCGTACACGCGACACACGCTGACGAAGCCGGCGGCGCTGGAAGCTGAACTCGAGAGAGTAAGGGCGTCTGGGTATGCCCTCAACAAGGAGGAACTTTTCGACGGCATTGTCGGCGTCGCAGTGCCTATCCTCGGGCAGGGCAGGCGTATGCTTGCGGCGCTGGCAGTGCATGGCCCGCTGACGCGCCTCACACTGCAGGATTGCGAGCGCTTCGTACCGAAGCTGCGGCGGGCGGCGGACAAGATCGCGAAGGCATGGCTCGGCGACTAGGCGCCAGACGCTTCCATTTCTTCCGATGAGGATCTTTGTTGAGAGTCTGATTCACGCTTTCGATGGACACGGGGACGTGTCCATTTCAAGCGATCAGGCTCTTTGTTGAGAGTCTGATTCACGCTTTCGATGGACACGGGGACGTGTCCATTTCAAGCGATCAGGCTCTTTGTTGAGAGTCTGATTCACGCTTTCGATGGACACGGGGACGTGTCCATTTCAAGCGATCAGGCTCTTTGTTGAGAGTCTGATTCACGCTTTCGATGGACACGGGGACGTGTCCATTT
>JBDHTJ010000204.1:0-8045 GCA_039808585.1 Hyphomicrobiaceae bacterium
GGGAGACGGACTTCTCGATCTGAATCACACTAGCTTAGTAACTTTGCTAGTGTCCTTCAGATCGCGAAATTCGTGCATCGCGAGCCGAAGAACGAGACGAATTTCGCGATCAGGACACTAGTGTGATGATCGAGAAGTCCGTTACCTGCTTCGCCGCCAGGTCGGGAGACGGACTTCTCGATCTGAATCACACTAGCTTAGTAACTTTGCTAGTGTCCTTCAGATCGCGAAATTCGTGCATCGCGAGCCGAAGAACGAGACGAATTTCGCGATCAGGACACTAGGCGCCGGGGCCAAGCGTGGCAAGGACTTGCCTCCCTGCTGCCACCGTGACAGATGAGATTCGACCAGTTTTCAAGCACAGGCACAGCTCACCCCCATGCCCCCGACACCTGCCCCCCTCGATCTCGAGGGCCTGACAGTCGTTTTCGATCTTGACGGGACGCTTGTCGACACCGCCCCGGATCTGGCGGCAGCCACCAATTATGTGCTGGCGCACAAAGGACTTGCGCCCGTGCCCCTGGCTGAGATCCACCCCCTGATCGGGCATGGCTCGCGGGCCATGATCGAGGCCGGCCTGCGTCTCCACGGGGCTGGCGTGCAGCCCGACGAACTGACGCGGCTGCACGAGATCTTTCTGGCCCACTATGCACAGAACGTCGCCGTCGAAAGCCGTCCTTTCGAGCATATCCCGCAGGTGATTGCGGACCTGCGCAACGCCGGCGCGCGGCTGGCGGTGTGTACGAACAAGGTCGAGCATCTTTCCAAGCTGCTGCTGCAAAGCCTCGATCTCGACCGCCACTTCGATTTCATCGCGGGGCGCGACACGTTTGCCGTGTTCAAGCCCGAGCCTGGCCACCTGACCATGGCCATCGAGGCGGCAGGTGGCTCGCCTGCGCGGGCCGTCATGGTCGGGGACAGCGAGGTGGACATCGCAACTGCGCGCGCCGCGGGCGTGCCCTGTATCGCCGTGACGTTCGGCTATACGCCGGTTCCGGTGCGCGACCTTGGCGCCGACATCGTCATCGAGCACTACCGCGAGTTCATGCCGGCCCTCGGCGAGGTGCTCGGTCGTCGCGCATGAGCCCCTGCCCCGGCGTACGGAAACGGGTGGACGGCATGGCAACCCCGTCCTAGAGCAGGCAACGCATCGGCAAGCGACGGCTGGATGCAAAGGGAACAAGACGGCGGCGAACAAAAACCGCCGCGAACGGGAAACGGCGATGCGCACCCGCGATTGGCTTCTTCTCATCCTGCTCGCGGTGCTGTGGGGCTTTTCCTACTTCTTCGTCGCGATCGCGCTGAAGGGTGGGGTGCCGCCGCTGACACTGGTGCTGGCGCGTGTCTCGCTTGCCGCACTCGTGCTCGTGCCCGTCGCACTGGCATTTGGTTATGCCATGCCGTCGGGATGGGCGAACTGGCGCCTGTTCGCGGTCCAATCTGTCCTGAACAACGTCTTCCCGTTCAGCATGATGGTGTACGGACAGACCAAGATCGGGAGCAGCCTTGCGTCGGTGCTGAATGCGACGACGCCGCTTTTCACCCTGCTGGTGGCACGCGTTCTCGCTGGCGAGCCATTGACGTTCAATCGCACCGCGGGCGTGCTCTTCGGCCTTGCGGGCGTGGGCATACTCGTTGGCCCCGAGATCGCAGGCTCCAACCTCGGCACCTTGCTCGGCATGAGCGCTTTTCTCGGAGCAGCGCTCTTCTACGGCATCTCCGCACAATGGATGAAGCGGTTGCGGGAGGTGCCGCCCATCGTAAGCGCCGCAAGCCAGCTCACCTGCTCCAGCATCATCATGCTGCCGATCGCAGCTGTGACGGAGCGCTTCTGGCAATTGCCGGTGCCGCCGGTCTACGTGCTGGCCTCGGTGGTTGGCGTGGCGCTGCTTGCGACTGCGCTCGCCTACATCGTGTTCTTCAAGATCTCGGCGTCTGCCGGCCCGCAGAACGTGATGCTGGTCACGCTGCTGATCCCTGTGAGCGCCTCGGCGCTGGGCGTGATCTTCCTGGGCGAGGCGCTCACGGTACACCAGGTCTTGGGTGCCATCGTCATCGCCTTCGGGCTGCTCGTGGTCGACGGCCGCGTGCTGTCATACCTGCCGCTGCGGGCGCGCTGATCAGGCGTAAACCGCCTCGGCGGCATCGCCCAGAAAGCGATCGACTGTTGCGGGCTCGGTATCCCAAGCGCACATCAGGCGGCATCCGGTCGGGCCGAGGAACGTGTAGAAGCGCCAACCCTTGTCGTGAAGGCGCTTCTGCGCCTCGACGCTGAGATCGACGAATACGGCATTGGCTTCCACCGGCACGAACGTGGCAAGACCGAGCCGCGCAAGACCTGCCTGCAGGCGCTGTGCCATGGCGTTGGCATGCTGTGCGTTCCGCAGCCACGCGCCGCTCTCCAGCAGACCCACCCAGGGCGCGGTGACGAACCGCATCTTCGAGGTGAGTTGGCCCGACTGCTTCACGCGCCATTGGAAGGCCTCTGCGAGATCGTCGTCGAAAAACAGGATGGCTTCGCCATATCCCAGCCCGTTCTTGACGGCCCCAAGGACGAGGACATCGACGCCCGCACGCCATGACAGGTCGGCTGGGCTTGCACCTGTGGACGCAAGGGCGTTGCAGAAGCGCGCGCCATCCATGTGCACCTTCAGCCCCGCACCGTGCGCGCCCTTGCACAGGGCTGCGATCTCGTCAGCCCCATAGACGGTGCCGAGTTCCGTTGCCTGCGTGATCGACAGCGCCCGCGGACGCACGCTGTGCACGCCGCGACCGCGCGCCACGATTTCGGCAACCGCATCGGGCGTGAGCTTGGCCGACGGCGTGTCGGCCGTGAGCAGCTTGGCACCGCCGCCGTAGAAGCCAACCGCGTTGGCCTCGTCCTCCTCCACGTGCGACAGCCGATGCACGATGGCAGCATCGAAAGGTTGCAGCAGCTGGGCGAGTACCAGGGCGTTCGCCGCAGTGCCGGTGCCGGCGAAGAACACCTTTGCCTCGGTTTCGAAAAGGTCGCGCAGGAGGTGGACGGCCTTCTGGGTCCAGGAATCGTCACCATAGCCCGGCACGTGGCCCGCCGCGTTAGCCTGGAGCAGCGCCGAGATCGCCTCAGGGCACATGGCTGCATTGTTGTCAGAAGCAAAATGTTGTGGCATGCGCCCTCACGTCGATAATGGCGCGACCATAGCCGCTTGCGGTGCGAAGGCAATGCGGCGCCGCATGCCGGCCCCGATGCACACGGAGGAGATCGAGTTGCAGGATGCGCCGAATGCTCCCTTGAGGCTCGGCGCGACCGAGTGGGGGCTTATCCTGCTGCAGTCCACGTTGTGGGGCAGCTCGTATTTCTTCGTTGCCATGGTGCAGGGCGAGTTGCCGGTGTTCAGCGTCACCGCTGCCCGCACGATTCCCGCCGCTGCAGTCCTGTTGATCGTTGTTCTGTCGCTCGGCTACCGGCTTCCGGCCGAATGGAGCCAATGGAAGTTGTTCATCGGCTTCGCCCTGCTCAACACCTATATCCCGCATCTCCTCGTCGTCTGGGGTCAGTCGCGCGCCACCGGCGGAATGGCCGCCATTTTCAATGCCACGGCGCCTGTGATGGGCGTTTTCCTCGCACATCTCCTGACGCATGACGAGAAGCTCTCTGTGCACAAGCTCGCGGGCGTCCTGGTGGGGCTCACGGGGGTGATTATCCTGGTCGGTGTCGATTTCGCGGTTGGCTCGGGCCTCGACGTGCTGGCGCGCCTTGCCCTGCTGCTTGCCCCGCTGTTCTATGTGCTCGCCAGCATCATGGCGCGCACCAAGCTCGGGGTGCACCCGCCGTTCGTGATCGCCGTCATGCAGATGCTCGCTTCCATGGTAATCGCGGTGCCCATGGCCCTGATCGTGGACCAACCCTGGACCCAGTCTGCGCCGTCGTCGAAGGCAATCATCGCCATCCTGGGGATGGGCATCCTCGGCTCGGGGTTATCATCGCTGTGTCACTTCACGGTGCTGAAGCGGGCCGGGGCAACCAATGCTTTCATCGTGACGCTGATCATGCCTCTCACGCCCATCCTCCTGGGCGGCGTGTTCCTGGGCGAGACGCTGTCCACGCGCGACATGGTGGGCGCCTGCATCATCGCCACCGCCCTGATCCTGATCGACGGTCGCGTACTGCAGAAGGCGCGGGCCTGGATCAAGGTGTGAGCATGGCACCGGCCATTGTGCCCGGCAGAAGAGGCCGCTACGACTTGGAATAATGGCGCAAGCAAGCGCTCCTGGAGGAGACGAGACCGGATATGACCAGCCCCCCTCGTGTCGATGACGCCACGCTCGCCCTGTTCAAGACGCTCGCAACCCCGACCATCGCCAACGCCCTCGACGACGTTGCATTCGAAGGCGTGCTCGAAGGGCTGAGGCAGGTCGTGCCGGGCACCCGCTGCGTTGGCCGGGCCGTGACCATCCGCCAGATCGCGGGCGAACGCGGCGACTTCACATCGGCCGACTTCCGCGTCGGCGCCATGATCGACGCCGCGAACCCGGGCGACATCATCGTCGTCGACAACGGCGGCCGGGCAATCTCGACATTCGGGGGCCTCGCCACGCTCGCTGCGAAAGTGAAAGGCGTGGGCGGCCTTGTGGTCGACGGCGGTGTGCGCGACCAGGAGGAGATGCTGGACCATCGTTTCCCTGTGTTCACGCGGCACATGACGCCGCTCACAGGGCGGACACGGCTTGCCATCACCGGCATCAACGAGCCGATCGCCTGTGGTGGCGTGCGGGTGCGCGCCGGCGACGTGATCGTGGCAGACGGCTCGGGCGTCACGTGCATTCCCGCCGAGCACGCCGCGCGCGTGGCGGAACTGGCCCTGAGCTACCAGAACGATGATGAAGCGGCCGCCGAACAGCTCAAGAAGGGGCTGTCGTTCTCCCAGGCGATGGCGAAGTTCCGGCGCATCTGAGCCCAATTCATAGGCCCTGGAGGCTTGATCGCGTGGCGCAGGTGACGGCCGACAAATCCATTTCCGATGATGCGCCCACGCAGGCGTTCCTGTTCACGCTCGTGGCGCTGACCTTCGCGATGAACCTGCTCGGGCGCGGCGTTACGGAAACCTTCGCGGTGTTCCTGCTGCCCGTGCAGAAGGGCCTGGGCGTGAGCCGCGCCGAGATCACGCTCACCTACTCGGTGTATATGCTGGCGTACGGTCTTTCGGCACCCTTCGCGGGCCAACTGATCGACCGCTTCGGCGCCCGCATCACCTATGGCTTCGGGCTGTTCTGCCTAGGGGGCGGATACCTGCTTGCGGGCTACGCCACGAAGCTCTGGCAATATTGCTTCGCGGTGGGGCTGCTGGGGGGGCTTGGGGCCGCTTCCCTCGGCATGATCATCGCGTCCGGCCTGATCAGCCGCTGGTTCACGCGCCGCATCGGCTGGATCATGTCGCTGCCCTACGCGGCGATGGGCGCAGGCATGCTGCTGTTGCCGCCCCTCACGCAGTTGCTGCTCACCTATTACGACTGGCGGACGACGCACAAGGTGCTGGGGCTCGGCGTGGCGATGATGGTGCCCCTTGTCATGCTGCTGCCGCTGGAAAAGATGACCCGCGGCTCGCCCGAATGGCAGGGACTGCGCGCCAAGGCCTCGAACTCCGGTATGGGGCCTTGGACCGTCTCGACGGCCGTGCGGACGAGCGCCTTCTGGGGCCTGTTCGTCGCCTATCTCTTCACGTCTGTCGCGGCCTACAGCGTGCTGCCGCACTCGGTGGCCTATCTGGTGGAGCGCGGCATCGATCCGCTGGTGGCGGCGAGCGCCTTCGGCATGACCGGCATGCTTTCCGTCGCCGGCATCATGGGGGTCGGTTGGGCCTCCGACAGCTTCGGGCGTCGGCAGACGGCGACCTTCACCTACTGCTCCACCATCATCGGCATCCTGTTGCTGATTGCCGTGACGGGGTGGCAATCGCTGGTGCTCGTCTACGGCTTCACGCTCTTCTTCGGGCTGATGCAGGGCGCGCGCGGGCCCATTATCGTCGCGATGGTGACGAAGCTTTTTCCCGGCGGCGGCATCGGCGCGATCTACGGCACGCTGTCGATGGCGATGGGGCTCGGCGCCGGCATCGGCTCATGGACCTCGGGCCTGCTCTATACCGTGACGGGCAACTACATCACATCGTTCGTGCAGGCGATCGTCGCCGCGCTGGTGGGCATGGCGACGTTCTGGCTGGTGCGCGCCTTGCGCGAGGAGCGCGTGGTCTGAAGAGGAAGGCAGACGCTCTTGCCGAGCCTCTGCCAGTTCTCCTGCGCCGGTGCCGATCTCAGTGCGCGAAGAACACCGGAATATCGGCGTGCGAGAGAATGTGGCTGGTAGCGCCGCCGAAGATCATCTGGCGCAACCGGCTTTGCGTGTAGGCCCCCTTGATGAGCAGATCGGCGCCGATGCTGGCCGCCTCCGCCAGGATGGCGTCGCCAGGGCCCTTGCGCGTGGTCACGGTCTTCTCGGTAGACCGGATGCCGTTGGCCTCCAGGTGCGCGATGGCATCCCGGATGCTCGGGCCGGGCGAGATATGGCCTTCCACGGCGATGAAAGACACGCGCTTTGCAAGCCGCAGGATGGGAAGGGCGAACTCGATGGCGCGCGCCGTTTCCGTGGATGCGTTCCAGTGGATCAGCACCGTCTCTCCCAATGTTTTGGGTGCATTGGGCGGGGCCATCAGCAGCGGCCGACCGCTGTCGAACAGGGCAGCCTCGAGCGTCGTCATGCGGGAGCCGCGGTTGCCGGGACGCGCCACCACGGTCGTGTCGTAGACGCGGGCGAGAGAGCCCAGCGTCGCGTCATCGATGGCAGGGCCGCCGCGCCAGCGGAAGCGCGCGCTGGTGCCGGCCTCGGGCTGGCCCGCGGTGCCGTGCGCCGTGGCGAAAACATCGAAAACCGAACGCACGGAACGGCAGAACTCTGTCTCGTTCCAGTCGGCCGGCGGGATGGTGACGGCCACGATAGGGTCGGGCGCGACGATCTCCGCGAACGCGGGCCGCAACGCCACGCCCTCGACGGTGCCCCCGAACAGCCGGGCGAAGCGCCAGGCGGTTTCGAGCGCAGATGGAACGGACTCGCTTTGGTCGACGGGAATAAGAAAGCTTTTCATGGCTTCGATCCAGCTTTTGACGGAGTTGCTGATGTTATCTGCCAGTGCACGCAGTGTAGCACAGGCCAAGACATCCCGAGAGCCGGTTCGAAACGCGATCAGCAGATCAGAAGCGAAACAGAGCGAGCGCGGTGGCGTACGGCGCCACGGCTTCGTGCATGTTGGCAACGGTGCCTGGTGTCGTGCCGCGCCCGTCGGCAGCGATGCCTCCTGAAAGGGCAACCTCGCCCGAGGTCCACGCATAGCGCAGGAAGCCACCCGCTCGGGCCGCATGCGTGCGGCTCGATCCTGAAACGCCTGCCTCCGGCCCTAGCGACCAGGCGGGCGTGAGTTGAAACCCAGCGCGCAGCCGCGTCCAATAGGTCATCTCAAGCGAACTGGCACTGGAATCAAACGCAACGAAGCCGGTGTCGCCGAGTGACGTCCAGGTTTCCAAAGCCAGCTTCGGGCCGGCCTTCGTATGCGCCCAGAGATCCAAGGCATCGGATGGATCGAGCAGCAGGGCGTAGGCCCAGGCGCCTGCGAACGCCTTGACGGTCGTGGCTCCAAACTGCCCCTGGTAGCCAACCAGAAACTCGGCGAAGGGAGCCGCCCCCCGTCCGGCGCCTCCGGGCGCGGCATAGGAGAAGCTCGACTGCCCGGTGACAGCGCGCAGGCGCACGCCATCCTCCGTCAAGGATAGCGAGGGGGCCCATGTCGTGCCGCTGTAGAGCGACCAGCTGCCGGAAAAAGTTTCGAAACCCACCCACGTTTCCCGCGACTGGGCATTGGCCGGGGATATGGAGAAGGCAGTGGCGAGGAAAACACCGAGGGCGAAAGTCCGAAACAGGCTTTCGACAGAGATCGGAACAGGAAAAGAACGCCGGTAGAACAGAAGGGGACGCAACGGGCAATTCCTACAACATGTTGAACCAAGCGATTGATTAA
>JBDHTJ010000205.1:0-8036 GCA_039808585.1 Hyphomicrobiaceae bacterium
TCGACAAGAACGTTGCAGGCTCCGCATGCGCCGGCCCCGCAGCCGAAGCGTGCGGCCATGAGGCCCAGATGATTGCGCAGCACGTCGAGCAGAAGCGCATTATCAGGCGCCGAAATGCTGTGTCGACGCCCGTTGACGGTGAGGGATATCGGGGTTCCTGCGCTTGCTGTCATTGCTGCATCCTGATGCCGGCCTGGCGGATGACGCCCGCCCATTTGTCGATGTCCTTGCGTATGTAGGTGTCGAATTCGTCTGCCGTCATGATCATCGGCTCGGCGCCTTGCTGGCGCCATGCGTCCCGGATCTGCGGGCGCTGCACGATGGCTGCAACGGCCTTGTTCAGCTTTTCCACGGTCGGCTTCGGCGTGCCGGCGGGCGCCATCAGGCCCAGCCAGATCAACGCCTCGTAGCCTGCAACGCCGCTGTCGGCAATGGTCGGCACGTCGGGCAGGACGGAGGAGCGATTGAGGCCGGTCGTGCCCAAGGCCCGCACCTGCCCGTCACGCACGGCAGGCGCCATCGTGGTGATGGCGTCGATCATCATCTGCACGTGGCCGCCGATGACGCTGGTGCGCGCTTCGCCCGAACCGCGGTGCGGCACATGCACGATGTTGGTGCCGCTTATGGCTTTGAACAGTTCGCCGGCCATGTGATAGGGCGTGCCGGGCCCAGAGGAGGCATAGTTGAGGTCGCCCGGCTTCGCCTTCAGCAAGGCCACGAAGTCTGCGGTGGTGTTCGCGGGCACGGAAGGATGCACCACCATGACGAGATCCGAATAGTTCACCGGGGCGATCGCGACGAAGTCTCGCATCAACTGGAACGGCTTGTTGGGGATCAGGGTCTCGTTGACGGTGTGCGTGTTGGACATCATCAGGAGCGTGTAGCCATCCGGCGCCGATTTGCCCACCTCCGAGGTGCCTATGATGGAGCCGGCGCCCGGGCGGTTCTCCACTACGAACGACTGTTTCAGGTCTTCCTGCAGCCCCTGCGCGATGAAGCGCGCGTAGACGTCTGCCGGGCCCCCTGCGCCGAACGGCACGACGATGCGGACAGGGCGGCTTGGATAGTCCTGCGCCGAGGCGGCAGGTCCCCACGCCAGAACAATGGCGGCCAGGCACAAGGCGGCGCCGCGGACGAGCCACATGGTCGTTTCCTCCAGCTTTTTTGGGGCCGCCGCCTACGGGCGCCGAGCCGGGACGAAGTGTAAGCGGCGTTGCGCCCCGATCAAGCAGATGTGGTGTTGCCCTTGACCCGCCGCCCCGCCAGGGACAGGAGGACGAAACTGAGCCCTGTCGACAGGAAATTGATGCCGACCAGCAGCCCAATGGCCCAGCCGGCCGATGTCGGCAGGTTGAGCGCAATGAGCAAGCCAGCGGCTATCGCCACTACGCCGCTGAGCAGCAGCCATACCCACCCCTCGTGCCCCTTCAGCCGCACGCCCATCACGATCTGCAGCACGCCTTCGGCCATGAACAGGGCCGCAAGCATTAGAGTGAGCGTGATTATGCCGGTAAGCGGGAAGAAGGCGAGGTAGGCGCCGACGAAGACATAAAGGGCGCCAATGAGCAGGTTGAGCAGCAGCGCACCCCAGCGCGTAATCGAGAACGAGTGGATGAGCATGATCAGGCCGCTCACCATGAAGATCCAGCCGAGGGCGATCTTTGCGGCGATGGTGGAGACGAGTGGAAAGGCGATAGACGCGACGCCTGCGAGCACGAAGACGATGCCGAGCCCCAGAAACCAGCCCCAGTGCTCTGCAATCTGCCGCCGGGCCTCGGCCACCGCTGCCGCGTACTGTTGCGGTGTCATGTCGGATTGCTGTGCCACGCTCTGCCTCCTCTGCTCCGATGATCTTGCGGGATGCGCATCAGGGCCAAAGCATCGTACGCGATTTTTCTCGGCTTCAGGGCCTCATTCTGCGGCTGCCTTTGCTGGAGGACGCTTCGCGTACAGCTGTTGGCGCACGAGATCGATGTGGCCGCGCAGATCGTAGACACGGTCGGAAAACGTGAGCGGCACTTTGATGCGCCGCACACCGGCATCGATGCGTTCGATCTCGGCCCGTGACCGCTCGATATGTTCGAAGGCCTCCGACGTGTCGACTTGGCGTTCCAGTGCCTTGAGTTCGCGATACCAGTAGAGAAGACGGCGCCTGATGAACCAGGCGTAGAGTGCCGGCAATCCCCGCATCAGCGGCAGAATGACAGCAAGCGCAGGGATGAGAAGCACGAGCTTTGCCCCGTGCGCGGACATGAATGCCGTGACCGAGAAGGGGACGCCGAAACGGTGATTGATGGGCGCGCTCGCCCGCAGGATGAAAGGAAGCTCGCCCGTCCTGTAGATCAGGCGGGCATCTCTCGAGAAGGTGAACTCGGGATCGCTTGCGGAAGGGAACTCACCGGCCTTGTAAAACAAGATGGGGTCGCCGTTCTTGTCGAAGCCGGACCGGGGATGGTTGAGCACCGTATGCGCCAGAAGGTTGACGAGTGCGGGGTCCATGTCGGCCCGGATCACCAGAGCTGCCGTCGTGGCGAGCAGCGTGATGTCTGCAGAGGGGATGAGCGGGCTGAACTCAACCGAGCCGGTGGGCATGACCACCTTCGTCAGGGCGGGGAAACGGTTGACGTAGGCTGATGCCTCCTCCTCGAAGTTCATGAGGCGGATATCGCCGATGTGCAGCAGCGCCTGGATGCGGTCGGTATCGGGCGGACTGATGACGATCGCAGCGTCTGCCTGGCCGGAGCGGAACTGGGCGACGTCGGCCGCCAGATCCTCCTCGATCAGCGTCACGTTGGTGCGGTCGACGCCGTTGGCACGCAAGAGCTGCAAGGCGAGGCGGCGGGCGCCGCTCTGGCGCGTGCCGACCAGGATCTTCCTGCCCTTGAGGTCGCTGAGGCGGGCGATCGGCATATCGCCACGGGTGAAGACCCAGATCGGCTCGTAGAACAGGCGACCGACGGAACGCAGCTTGTCGAGCTCACCCTTGCGCCATTCCTTCGACCGGGCGCCGGCAAGGCGGCCCTGCATGCTGCCGACGACGCCGCCCTTGATGAAACCCGCGTTGACGGCAGAGCCCGGCTCGATCAGCGCCTTCAGCGTATCAAAGCCTTCGAGGGTGCGCCGAAGCTCGAGTTTGACGCCGTTGCGCTCAAGATCCTCTCGCCAGGTTTCGGCAAGGGCGTGGTAGGTGGTGTTGCCTGTCGCCATAACGATGCGACCCGGCACATCCGGCCGCGACTGGAAGGCAACGAAAATCGAACCAAAAAAGGTGCCGATTACGCCGAGGACCACGGCGGCCATGCGTGCGATATTGGAGTCCATTTTCCCTACCCGATGCTGGACTTCGAACGAACGCCTGTGGCGTTTTAGCCGGCGGAACGCGACGCCGCCATGAACTCAGCGGCGTAGATGCCGTTCGCGGCGCCAGCGTGGCCAGCGGGCCTCAGCCGGGACGTGCGTTGTCCAGCCAAGTCCGATGGCGGTAGTCCCTGAGGCGTATCGGATTTTCCGTGGGTTCGGCCGTGTTGTTCCCCATGCGGCAGAGACAGCGCCTGCTTCCTGCTTTATGGACGTGGGAAACTATCGGCAGGGCGAACCCGCATGAAAGACGCAGCGCAGCATTCCCCTCAGGCGCGAAATATAACTGTTCTGGCATTGTCCCAGGCGCTGTTCATGTCGATCCAGAGCATGGGAATATCCTCCACGCCGCTTGCCGCCTATTCCCTTCTCGACCAGAACCACAAGTGGATGGCGACGGTGCCGATCTTCCTCACCCACTTCGGGGTGATGGTGTGCACCATTCCCGCCTCCCACATCATGGCGGCGATTGGCCGGCGCGCCGGCTTCATGCTGGGGGCGATGGCGGGCTTGGCCTTCGGGCTCATCGGCTGCACGGCGATCATGATGGGCTCGTTTCCGCTGCTCTGCGTCGCCGCGTTCCTGCAGGGGGTGCAGGGTGCGTTCTTCTGGTACTTCAGGCTTGCGGCGGCTGATGCGGCGCTTCCCGCAAACCGGGCAAGAGCGATCTCGCTCGTCATGGCCGGTGGCGTGCTTGCAGGGTTCCTCGGGCCTCAGGCTGCGAAGTGGACGGTCGATGCGATGGCGGCCATGTTCGCAGGGGTATATCTCACTGCGGGTGCCTTCTCGCTGGTCGTCATGGGTCTCGTACAGTTCGTGCGCATTCCGACGCTCAGCGCCGCCGAGCGGGCGGAGCCTGGGCGCAGCATGGGTGAGGTGGCGCGCCAACCGGCCTATCGCGTGGCGCTCGCGTCATCGGTGTTCGGTTATGCCGTGATGACCATGACGATGTCGGCCACCCCTCTCGCCATGATGGCCTGCGGGTTCGGGTTCAACGAAAGTGCCACGGTGATACAGGCGCATGTCGTGGCGATGTTCCTACCCTCATTCTTCACGGGGCACCTGATCACGCGCTATGGCGTGTTGCCCGTGATTGCAACGGGTGGTGTGATCCTGCTTGGTTGTGCGCTGGTCAATCTCTCGGGTGTGGCATTCGCCAACTTCATGATTGCCAACATTCTCGTCGGCATCGGTTGGAACTTTACCTATGTCGGCGGTTCCACGCTCTTGACCTCCACCTACACGACCTCGGAGCGCGCGAAGGTGCAGGCGAGCCACGATTTCTCGGTCTATGCCGCGACGGCCACTGCCGCGGCCTTATCAGGTCTGCTTGCCGAGAAGGCCGGCTGGTTCGCCATCAACCTCACCGCCATCCCTCTGATGGCAGTTATCGTCTCATCCGCGGTTTGGCTGATGCGCCAGCGGGCGCGCACGGCGGCGGAGCCAGCGGAATAATCCAGCGCGCTCGAGTGCCCTGCGACCAAGCGCACTTTGCTCAATCATTTGGCGAATGCCCGAAGAACGGTCAGAATATTAATGCCGACGCCTGTAACATGGGCAGGGGTTGCGTTGCTGGACTCTGCGATTGCTCTAAGCTGACGCCATAGTCAGGCTTGGGAGCAGGCGCAGAGCAATGCTCGACACAGTGTCGAAGGCCACGACGGGCCAAAGCCTGCACATCGATCGCGTCACACATCGCTATGGCACGTCTGTGGCGGTGGCCGATGTAAGCCTCGATATCAAGGGCGGAGAGCTGGTGGCGCTTCTGGGTCCCTCCGGATGCGGCAAGACCACATTGCTGCGCGCCATCGGCGGCTTCATCGCCCAGAGCGAGGGCAGCATTCGTGTCAGTGGCGAGGCGATCGATCATCTGCCTCCCAACAAGCGCAGCGTCGGGATCGTCTTTCAGAACTACGCGCTGTTTCCGCACATGACGGTGGCCGAGAATGTCGCCTACGGTCTGGAGGCACGGCGGCGGCCGAGGGCGGAAACTCGCAGCCGCGTCGATGAAATGCTGCAGCTCGTCAAGCTTACCGAACTAGCCGGCCGCTATGCGCGCGAGCTTTCGGGTGGGCAGCAGCAGCGGGTGGCGCTGGCGCGGGCCCTTGCCGTTCGTCCATCGATCCTGCTGCTGGACGAACCGTTCGCAGCGCTCGACAAGAACCTGCGCCTCGACATGCAGATCGAGATCAAACGCATTCAGCGGCGCGCAGGCACGACGACGCTGATCGTTACGCACGACCAAGAGGAGGCGCTGTCCATGGCCGACCGGGTGGCCGTGTTCAATCACGGTCGCCTCGAGCAGTTCGGCACACCGACCGAGATCTACGACCGGCCTGCCTCGCTGTTCGTGAACACCTTCGTCGGCACGGCGAACCGGTTCCCCGGCGTCGTGGAGGGGAGCGAGGGAAAGCTCGTCACGTTGCGGCTCGATACGGGCGACCTGATCGAAGCGCGCCCGCCATCGTCGCCGATTGCCAAGGGCGTGCGCGTCACCGCCTGCATCAGGCCGGAGCAGCTTCGGATTTCGGGCGAGGGCGGGATTACAGGCACGGTGGAGATGGGCCTGCCCCTGGGGCCGGTGGTCGTGCACGAGATCCGCGATGCGACGGGCCGCACATTCAAGATCAGCGAGCAGCGGCAGGCCGGGATGGAACCGCGCAGCTTCGGCGAGCGCGTGCGCGTCGCAGCGCTCTCTCCTGACGCCGTATCTATCTTCCCCACTTCGCCCTGAGAAGAAAGCTTTCCGTTTCACAAGGAGATTTCGATGCTTCTCGATAGACGCCAGCTGCTCACCAGCGCCCTCGCGCTGGGCGCGATGCATGCCTTTCCGCAGCTCTCGCACGCGCAGGCGCGCCGGCTGGTGTTCGCCACCTTCACGGGCAGCTGGGAGGAGGCACACAAGGCTGTCGTGGTTCCGCACTTCCGCGCCAACAACAACAACGCTGAAATGACGCTCGACCCGCTGCTTTCGGTCGACCAGATCGCGAAGGTGAAGGCGTCGCTGTCGAACCCGCCCATCGACGTGATGCTGCACGATCCGGGCCCGGCGCTCGTCGCCATCGGCGATGGACTCGTGGGGCCGTTCCCGGCCGACAAGTCGAAATACTACGGCGACCTGATCAAGGACGCGCAAGACCCCATGGGCCCGGCGCCCTTCTTCCAGGTGGTGGGCATCACCTACAACCCCGAGAAGATCAAGACGCCTCCGACGTCCTGGAACGACATCTGGAAGCCCGAGTTCAAGGGCCGCGTCGGCATCACCAATCTCAACTCCACGCTGGGCACGGGCTGGCTCGTCGAGATCGCGCGCATGCGTGGCGGCAGCGAGGCCAATGTGGATGCCGGCTTCAAGGCCATCGAGGAGTTGAAGCCCAACCTCGCGGCCGTCGCGGCCAATCCCGGGGCGCTCGCAACGCTCTACCAGCAGGGCCAGATCGACATCGGTCCCGGCAACTTCAACGCCATCCAGATCCTCAAGGCGCGTGGCGTGCCGGTGGAGTTCGTGGCGCCGAAGGAAGGTGCCATCGCCTTCAAGACCACGGTGCACATCGTGAAGAACTCGCCAAACGCCGAGCTTGCCCTGAAGCTCATCGACAGCCTGCTCGCACCGGAGGTGCAGGCGAAGCTGATGGATGCGCCCTATCTGATCGTGCCCACCAACACCAAGGTGAAGATCGCGGGCGAGGTTGCCAAGCTGCTCGCCAAGGACCACGAGGAGATGAAGAGAAAGTTCGTCTTCCAGGATTGGAAGAAAATCAACGAGCAGCGCTCCTCCTGGATCGAGAAGTTCAACCGCGACATCAAGATCTGAGGCTTTGCCTCCCTCTCCCGGCGGGCGAGGGAGGCGGCCCATTTGGAAGCATCATGTCAAAGCGCGGCGCTGCCAGTGCCACCACCTATGACCTGTGGCTCGCCTTGCCACTGGGCCTGTTCTTCATCGCTTTCTTCGTAGCGCCGCTGTTCCTGCTCGTGTTCGTCAGCCTGCACGTGGATACGGCGATGACGCGGATGGGACTGGCGCAGTATGCGAAGTTCCTGCTCGACCCGTTCTCGCTCAAGGTCCTCTTTTCCACGCTGTGGGTTGGGCTGGAGGTGACGGTGCTTTGCCTCGTGCTCGGCTTTCCGATGGCATGGGCCTATCTCAGGGCGCCACGCTGGGCGCAGACGTTGCTCATTCTCGTCATCCTGCTGCCTCTGCTGACGAGCGTCGTCGTGCGCACCTTCGCCTGGATCGTGATCTTGGGGCGGCAAGGCATCATCAACAGCACGCTTCTTTCGCTCGGGCTGATCGATAGCCCGTTGCGGCTTCTCTACACCGAGGGCGGGATGGTGGTTGCGCTTGCGCAAGTGCAGATGCCGCTGATGGTGCTGCCGCTGATCACGGCGCTGTCGCGGCAGGACCCAAACCTGATCGATGCATCGCTCGCCCTGGGCGCCGGCCAGTGGCGCACCTTCTTCAAGGTGACGCTGCCCCTGGCGCTGCCGGGCATCATTGCCGGTGCTTTGCTCACCTATGCGGCCTCCATCACGGCCTTTATCACGCAGTCGCTGGTTGGCGGCGGGCAGCTGCTGTTCATGCCGATGTACCTCTATCAGCAGGCGACGACGCTGAACAACTGGCCCTTTGCTGCTGCCATCTCCATCATTTTTCTCATCGCAGTGCTGGGTGCCGTGAC
>JBDHTJ010000206.1:0-7947 GCA_039808585.1 Hyphomicrobiaceae bacterium
TCAGGAATCCATCCGGATCGAAAGAAGAGTCGGCGCGCGCGATCTCCATCAGCCCGCTTGCTACCGCGGCATTTGCGCCGGCGATGGTCTTGACCCGCTCCTCCACCACGGCGATGGGACGGGCTTCCTCGGCGGTCTTGGCCGGCACGTCTTCCCGATCCCGCCGGGGCAGGGTGATGACCTTGTCTTGGGCCGCCATCGCCTCGCGCTGGGCTTCCTGCTGCGCCTTGTAGCGCTCAAAACGCCCTTCTTCGTCGCCCGTGCGGCGCCCAAGAACACTTCGCAGTTTCAAGAAGATGACAACCGCGATCACCAGGAAAACGAGTGTCGTTACGTTGAACGTGCCGTCCATCGCCGTGCTTTCACGAAGAGCCTCTGGCAAATGCATATGGTTTGCCGGATAGTCGAGCACCAGCCCTGTAGGCACACGGGCTGAATTTTTTGCCTCGACGCCGGGAGCTACCGCCTCTATTGGGCGAACATTAGGCTATGACGGCGCCGATTGAAAGCGGCATCCCCGGCACCCTCGCGCGCCCGCGGCCGGCCTTGCCACTCGTGATGCGGGCCGCACCGGTAGCCACTTGGAAAGGGCAGCATGATCCGCTTGGGGATAGGCGTATTCTTCATTGTCCTGCCTTTCCTGGAGTTGATCCTCCTCGTCAAGCTCACCCATGCCTTGGGGTTCCTCTGGACGCTGACGCTGATGGTTGCCTCTGCAGCCGCCGGTGGCATGGTGCTGGCGCGCCAGAGTGCCGCTTCCTTCCGGCAGGCGCTGGAGGCGGCAAGCCGCGGAGAGACCCCACAGGATGCCGTTCTCGACGGCATGTTCCTGATGCTTGCCGGTATCTTGCTCGTTATCCCAGGTCTCCTCACCGACGCACTCGCCGTTCTGCTCCTTATTCCGCCTGTCCGACGCTGGATCGCACAGCAGACGATGCGGGGCCTCATTGTCACGGCCTCGGGTCCTGATCCCTACGCAGAGGCGGAGCCTGCCGCGCGCACCAACCCCCGCCGCGACCCCTTCCGTGAGCCGGCGAGCCCACCGCGTGAAGGCCCGGTGATCGAAGGCGAGTTCCAGCGCCTTGATGAACGGACGCCCGGTTCCGGTCCCGAGCGGAGGTAGACCAGCGAACCGAAGCTGGCTTTGCACAAGCCCATCGCCCACATTGCCCCACGCCGTTTCGCGTGCTAGCGACGCCCGAACCGAAAAAACAAAGCCATTCGAGGAGCCTTCCATGGCCGACGCAGTGAAGAGCGGAAACGGTGACGCCCCAGCTCAAGGCGGGATCGTGGTGCGCATGGCTGGCCAATACATCAAGGATCTGTCGTTTGAGAACCCGAACGTGCGCCGCCTAATCGAGGCCCAGGGCGACAACCCGCGCATCGCGGTCGACATCAACGTCGCCCCCAGCAAGCTGCCGATGAACAACCTCTACGAGGTGATCCTCAACTTCCAGGCCAAGGCCGAGAACAAGATCGGCATCATCTACGTTCTGGAGCTGAGCTACGGCGGCATCTATCAGATTGAGAATATGCCGGAGCCGAACCTCGACGCGTTCCTGCACATCAACTGCCCGTTCCTGCTCTTCCCCTACCTGCGCCGCCTCGTATCGGACATCACGCGCGAAGGCGGCTTCCCGCCGCTCCTTCTCGATCCCGTCGACTTCGCGCAGCTCTACGACCAGAAGCTTCAGCAGCAGCAGGCCAAGGCAAACTGACGGCTCCCGTTTCGCGCTGGGTTACGCAGCGCCTGCGGCGCCGCTAACCCAGCATTCCTACTCACCCCGTCTTTGCGGGTGGCTCAGCGGGCAGGAATTTCAACCAAAGCGGCTCCGCGCCCAGCGTCGCCACGAAGGCCTTGTGCGCAGCGGCCTGCTCTGGACTGACGCGCGAGGCCAGCGCAACCGGACGCTGACGCGCCTTGCGGGAAGCCGTGCGCGCCCGCACCTGCGTACCGCTCTTTTCCGCAAGGCCAAGCGTCGCCTGCCGCTCGCCCAGAAGCTCCACGTAGACCTGCGCGAGAAGCGCTGCATCCATCAGCGCGCCGTGCTTCGTACGCTTGGTGTTGTCGATGCCATAGCGCTTGCAAAGCGCATCGAGACTGTTGGGCCCGGCCGGATGCTTGCGGCGCGCGATCTGAAGTGTGTCGACGATACGATGCGCCTCGACCAGCGGCTTCGCCAACCGCGCAAGCTCCGCATTGATGAAGCCGAAGTCGAATGTGGCGTTGTGGGCAACGAGCGGCGCATCGCCGATGAACTCGAGGAATCCATCGCATACCGATGCGAACACCGGCTTGTCCTTGAGAAACTCGAACGTGAGCCCGTGCACAGCCACGGCATCGGGGTGCACGTCGCGCTCGGGGTTGATGTAGTGGTGGAACTCCCGCCCGGTGGGGATGCGGTTCACGATCTCGATGCAACCGATCTCGATCAGCCGATCGCCGCGCGCAGGATCGAGCCCCGTGGTCTCGGTATCGAAGACGATCTCGCGCTGCATGAAGCGGTTCCCGAATTCAGCAACGCATGCACAGGAAGGAAAAATCAGGCCCAGAAGCGCGCGAAGGCTGTTCCCTTGCGGCCTTTGAGCGACGCGATGATGCCATCGACTTGAGCCTGTGTCTCCTCGATCGCCACCCCAGTGTCCACAACGAAATCGGCCTTTGCCCGCTTCTCGCTGTCGGTCATCTGTTTCGACAGGATTTGCGCTAGCTTTTCGGCCGTCATGCCAGGGCGCGCAAGCACGCGCGCCCGCTGCATCTCCGGCGGCGCACTGACGACCATCGTCACGTCGACGCGCTCGTGCCCCTTCGTCTCGAACAGCAGCGGCACTTCGAGCACGGCCAGTTCGGCACCCTTCGCAGCCTCCGCTTGCAGCAGCGCCTGCTCGGCCTTGAAGACCAGAGGATGCACGATCGCCTCGAGCCGCTTGAAATCCTCCGGATGCGCCAGCAGCCACTGCGCGAGTTTCTGCCGGTCCACATGCCCGTTGGCGGTCGTGCCGGGAAACGCGGCCTCGATCAGCGGCGCCGCTGCCCCGCCGTTGTAGAGCTTGTGCACTTCCGCATCGGCATCGATCACGGCAAGCCCCAGCGCGCGCAACCGTTGCGCAACGGTGGATTTGCCCATGCCGATCGAGCCGGTGAGACCGATGATCAGCATCAGCGTGTCTCCAGATCGGCTACCACCAGCGCCCGCAAATCGGGCGTAACCTCCGGCCTCACGCCAAACCAGCGCTCGAACCCCGGCACGGCCTGGTGCAGCAGCATGCCGAGCCCATCGACCACCGCAAGCCCCCTTGCCTTCGCGGCTGCCAGGAGTGGCGTCATCAAAGGCACGTAGACGATATCGGCCACCACCGCGTGGGGCGCCAGCAGCGCAACGTCGAGATCCAGCGGTGGATTGCCCTTCATCCCCAGCGCCGTGGTGTTCACGACCAACGCGGCATCGCGGCAGCCGAGCGCGATATCCGCCCAGGCCACAGGCGCAACTCGTGGTCCGAAATGATTGGCCAGCACCTTAGCCTTGTCATAAGTGCGATTGACCACCCGCACCTCGGCAGCACCGTCTTGCAGCAGCGCATAGATGATGGCCCGCGCAGCGCCACCCGCACCAAGCACGCTGACCACCTTCCCAGCGCAGGAGAAGCCCGGCACCGTGGCCACCAGGTTGGCCATGAAACCGGCCCCATCCGTGCTTTCGGCAACAAGTGCATCGCCTTCGAGCCACAGCGTGTTCGCCGCGCCAACCGCTTCCGCTGCCGGCAGCCGCCGCTGCGCCAGCGCAAAGGCCCCTTCCTTGTGCGGGATCGTGACGTTGCAGCCAACGAACCCGCGCGCCTTCAACGACATAAGGAACTCCGCGAGATCCTCCGGCTTCACCGGCTCCCGCGTATAACTGCCAGCGATGCCATAGCGCTTGAGCCACGTGCCGTGGATCAGTGGCGAGCGGGAATGCGCGATCGGCCAGCCGATGACACAGGCACGTTTGAAATCAGCCCCCGTCATGCCTCGATCGCTCCAAGCCCGCGCAACCGGTCGAGAAGAGCCAGCAAGGGAAGTCCGATGATGGTGAAATGGTCCCCTTCGATCCGCTCGAAAAGCTGGATGCCCGGCCCCTCGATCTCGTAGCCGCCGACCGTCTGGCAGGCGCGGTGACCCATCCGCTGCAGATAATCCTCGAGGAAGCCGCTGGAGAACGCCCGCATCGTCATGCGTGCGATCTCCACATGTTTCCACACAACTTGTCCACTTGCGATCAACGCGATCCCCGAATGCAGCTCGTGCGTCCGCCCCCGCAACTGCAGCAGCTGCTGCCGCGCCGCTTCTACCGTCTCGGCCTTGGATATCAAGGCCCCCTCGAGGCAGAGCACCTGATCGCAGCCGATCACCAGCGCATCAGGATGGTCGCGGCCCACAGCCTCCCCCTTGGCCACGGCCAGCGCCAACGCGACGTCCGAAGCCCCCACTGCTTTTCCACCTGTTCTCAGCGTGGTTTCCAGGCCCCGTTCGTCGATCTTCGCCGGCATCGCCTCGAACGCTAACCCGGCATCGCGCAGCATCTTTGCGCGGAAGGGGCTGCCCGAGGCGAGGATCAGGCGACGCCCGGGCAGATCAGCCATCCCCCGTCTCCTCCTCGCCGCGCTGCCGGCGCTCACGCGCATGCAGCAACGAGATGATGGTGGCGGCCGTTTCCTCCACCGACTTGCGCGTCACGTCGATCAGCGGCCAGCCGTACTTCCCGCACAACCGCCGCGAGTAGGCGATCTCGTTCGCGATCTGCGTCCGGTCGGTATATTCGTCCAGGTTGCGATCACCCAGCAGCTGCACCCGGTTGCGGCGAATTTCCGCGATACGCTCGGGACTTGCGATGAGCCCCACCACGAATGCCGAGTGCGGCTGGGTGAGATGCGACGGCAGCTCGATCGAAGGCACCAGCGGCAGGTTGGCGGTCTTGTAGCCGCGCTGGGCAAGATACACGCTCGTCGGCGTCTTCGACGTACGCGAGATGCCCAGGATGACGATATCGGCGGTGTTCAGGTCCTGTGGCAGCTGCCCATCATCGTGCGCCATCGTGAAATTCAGCGCATCGATGCGCCTGAAATAGTCGGCATCGACAATGTGCTGTCCAGCCACCACCGGCGTCTGCGGCGCCCCCAGGTAGGACTCGAAGATGCTCATGATCGGCTGCAGCACATGCAGCGACGGCACCTTCAGCTCGCGACACCGGCGCTCGATCTCCTCGATTAGCTCGCGATTGACCACCGTATAGAGAACGATGCCCGGATTGGCCTCGACCTGGTCCAGCACCCGCTCCAGCTGGCGCGCCGTCCGCACCAATGGATGCACGTGCTCGATGGGCCGAACCTGCGAGTACTGCACCGCCGCGGCCTTAGCCATGGTGGTCAGCGTCTCCCCGGTCGCGTCGGAGATCAGATGCAGATGGAAGTAGCTTGCTGCGCGGTTGGGCATGTGTGGAAAAGATCAGAGTTTCTCAACAGAGCCAAGCCCGGTCCCCCGGGTTGCTGGCGGGAGGCGTTCCTTCGTCAACAGCTCACTCCACATCCTGACCCGGCGGGAGAGTTTTCGTGCCAATGAGGCCTCCCTGTGCGCAAAAGCGCGCTCCCCTCGTTGCCCGGATGCTTTACACAAGTTATGGGAGAAGCCCACCAGCAACACGAACCTCGAACCGTGTGCAGCGGCAGAGCCTTGCGCGGCCTTGTAGGTCGCCACCCCTGACGACGCCACATCTTTGCACCCATCCCTCCCGTCCGCACAACCGGTGCGGAATCTGTGCAGGATCGAGAATTGCCGAATTCCAACGCTTAAGAGTCATAAAAGTAAATTCAGACTCTTAGACTCTTAAATTGGAAGATCGAGGCGGAAAACGAGATCGATGTCGACCACCCGCAAGCTTCTCGAGACGCTCAAGACCAAGGTTTCGAAAGATCCGATCCCTCCCGTCTGGCTGATGCGCCAGGCAGGGCGCTACCTGCCCGAGTACCGGGCCACCCGGGCGCAAGCCGGCGGCTTCCTGGACCTTTGCTACAATCCCGAACTCGCCGCCGAGGTCACTCTGCAGCCGATCCGCCGCTACGGCTTCGACGCGGCGATCCTCTTCGCCGACATCCTGCTCGTGCCCGATGCGCTGGGCCAGAAGCTCGGCTTCTACGAGGGCGAAGGCCCGCGTCTCGAGCCCATCCGCTCCGATGCCGAACTCGCCCGCTTGAACCCCCAGGCGACTCGGCCCAAGTTCGGCCGCGTCTTCGAAACGGTAGCTCGGCTGCGCCAGGACCTTCCCCATGAAACGACCCTCATCGGCTTTTGCGGCGCGCCCTGGACTGTTGCGACCTACATGGTCGCCGGCAGCGGCAGCTCGGACCAGGCCGATGCGCGTGCCTGGGCCTATCGCGATCCCGCCGGCTTCGGCCGACTGATCGACCTCCTGACCGATGTTTCGGTCGAATACCTCTCAGGGCAGATCCAGGCCGGTGCAGATGTGGTTCAAATCTTCGACACCTGGGCCGGCAGCCTTCCGGACGATGAATTCTCCCGCTGGGTCACCGCCCCGACGGCCCGCATGGTCAAGGCCTTGAAACACCTCCACCCGCATGTGCCGATCATCGCCTTCCCTCGTGGGGCCGCCGTGCAGGCCCGCGCATTCGTCGCGGCCACCGGCGTTGATGGCGTGAGTTGCGATACGGCCATGCCCCTTCCCGCGATGGCCAACCTGGCGGAGACAACCTGCGTACAGGGCAACCTTGATCCACTCTTGCTGGTCGCCGGCGGCGAGGCAATGGACCGCCGCGTCGATGCCTTGAAACAGGCGATGGCCGGCAAGCCCTACATCTTCAACCTTGGACACGGCATCGTGCCGCAAACGCCCCCCGACAATGTCGCGCGCCTGGTTGCGCGCCTCCGCCAACCCCACTGACGCGGGCGGGGGTATCGAGATGGTTCTCTGGATCAAGGCCCTGCATATCGTCGCCGTCATCTCGTGGATGGCGGGCCTGCTCTATCTCCCGCGCTTGTTCGTTTACCATTCCGAGGTTGGGCCGGGCACGCCGCAGGCAGCGACCTTCAAGGTGATGGAGTATCGCCTGCTGCGCTACATCATGAACCCGGCGATGATCATCGTTTGGATAACGGGGCCCATCCTCGCCTGGCTGCTTTACGTCTACCATGACGTCTGGATGCTGCTGAAGTTCGCGCTGGTGTGCCTCCTCACCGTTTACCATCACGCGCTGGGGCGCTGGCGGACGGCCTTCTTCGAGGACCGCAACGAGAAACCCGCGCGCTATTTCCGCATCGCCAACGAGATCCCGACACTTCTGATGATCGGCATTGTGATCCTGGTCGTGGTGAAGCCTTTCTGAGACGGCAGCCGGCCGATGCCTGTGGAAACTCTGGGCGAGTTCCCTCGGGCCCTCAAGCTTCCCTGCCCATGGCTTTGAAAGTGTGATGCTCTGCGCCTTTGCGCGACGCACTGCCAGGCAAGAAGCCGCGCATTGGAATTTTACGGAACGATAAGAGATCCGAAAATTACGCGAAATTATCTTCCGTTAGGACGCGAACTGTGCTACTCAAAATCCCGCAAGCAGTCGCGGCATTTCGTGCCCCGCTGCTGGCGGCCCCCCAAGAAACAGTCATCAAAGCCTCAGGGGCTGCAAAACCATCTGGGCGTGCCTTTCCGGCGCGCCGCCCTCCCCCTTTTCCGGCCGTGCTCCCACTTTTTCCCGCCCCGAGCGCAGCCCACCCGGAGACTACCTGATGCAAGAACTCGTCAAGGAGATGAAACTCCAAGACTTGAAGGCGAAATCCCCGACGGAGCTATCGAGCTTCGCCGACGAGGTCGGTGTGGAAAACGCCAGCGCGCTCCGCAAGCAGGAGCTGATGTTCGCCATCCTCAAGCAGCTCGCCGCGAAAGACACCACCATCATCGGAACCGG
>JBDHTJ010000207.1:0-7799 GCA_039808585.1 Hyphomicrobiaceae bacterium
GATCACCGTCGTTGGCGTGCGGTTCGATACCGGCTGGGCTCGCCCGTGCGTGGTGGTGCCGACCGACGAGCTTCCGACATACGAGAAGATGTTGCGCAAGCAGTTCCAGACCACTCTCGAGGACGCGCTGATCGACTGGCTGCATTCGGCTGGCGAGCGGATCGCTGACAGCCGCAACCGCGCGATGCGGGAGGCGGTGTGATGAAGTTCCCAACGCACGCAGTTCTGTCAGCCAGCACAGGCAAGCTGATGGGCGACATCGGCGGGCTGTACTCTGTGGCTTCGTTTTTGCTCGGCCGCCCTGCTTTCACGCACGAACTCGCCTTTTACGGCGAGGCGATCAGCAAGGCTCTCCGTGAGGCGGAGCCAACCTTGCCCGGTCCCAACGAGGCCGAGCACGTCAACAAGCAGACGCATGCCGAGGCGCTGCTGGAATGGCAAAAACATCTGGGCGCCGAGATTGATTTGCCGGATGGCATGAAGGGCATCCTGGCTGACGACAGAAACGCAATTTCCACTCTGGTCGACATGCTTGGCAAGCGAAGCAACGTCTAACCGGAATCGCGAGTGGTGAGGGCTACTCGCGACACTGCCGGGACGGAGCGATGCGGGGCCTGTGCGGGGTCAGGGCTCCGTCCCGGTGACAATTCAGGGGGGTAATGATGTTGAGGCTCTGGCGGCGGTTTGTTCGTCCTTACGACAAGTTCCAGGCGATGGCCGAACTGGTTGCCGCGGTGCGCGACGAAAGTCCCGGCTGGACGCGGATAATCATCACGCGAACGGCAACGGGCGTCGAGTTCGGACACGATTGAGGGGTGAGTATGGACTGTCCTCATTGCGGCAAGAAAATCGAAGCCGACGACGAGCCATGGAAGAGCAGATACCGCGACTTTGTTCTGATCTTCTTCGTGGCTTTGGTAGCTTGGCTGATTGCGTCAGCGATTGGGTTTGGCTGGCAGGTGCAAGCGTTGATGCTTGTTGGCGGGTCTGTTCTCGGAAGCGTTTTGGCTGTGATCGCAGACGACAGCGCCGAACGCAAATGGAGACAGCGCAATGGAGCGTGAGGTCATGTTGGCCAGCATCGTGTTGCTCGGCGTGATTGTGATCGTGGTTCTCACGATAGGGAGTGCATGGCGATGAGCGAGGGGCTCAATGGGACTGCACAAGCGGGGCTGGGTGTCAGCCCTCACGATAGCGCTGGCAACGGCGTCTCTGGTAACGGCGAGCGTCTTGCTCGGGATAGCAATGGCGGTGGCCGCGACGTGGATCGCGGGGTGACGCCGATCCCGTCGAGCATCGTGCAGGCGCTTTGCCAGATCATGGTCACGGTCGAAGCCGTGAAGAAGTCGCAGCGCAACCAGCACGGAGGCTATAACTTCGCCTCGACGGATGACATCTATGCGGCGGTCACGCGCAAGATGGGCGAGGTCGGATTGATCCTGCTGAGCCTTGAGGACCGCTGCGAGATCAAGCGGATCGAGAAGGACGGCAAGACGGCCCAATGGGCGCACATGGAGTTTTCTTTCGTGCTGGCGACGACCGCCGACACATGGACCGACGCACGGGCAAAGCGGACGCTCTACATTCAAGTGACGGGGCCTCAGACATTCCAGGCGGCTCAGTCCTACGTCGAGAAAGCCTATCTCAGAAGTCTGCTCAAGCTCCCGACTGGCGACATGGATTTGGACTCCATGCCACAGGCCGACAGCGAGGAAGATCAACACGACCTGCTGGCACCGCGCAAACGCAAATCGTCGGCCGCCGCCAAGCGGGACGGGACGGACGTGGTGTTCAACGAGCTTCGCGGCGCGGTGTCCGGCGCTGATGGTCCGGCTGACCTCGAACTCATCAAGCGCAACAACTGGCAGACGTGGGAGTCGCTGCCGCCAGCTTGGCGCAAGATCCTCGATGCCGAGTTCGAGGACAAGATGGCCGAGTTTGAGAGTGAGCCCGCATGACCATCCTAGCCACCTGCATCCTGATTTCTGGCGTGGCTCTGGCGATCGGCATTTACAAGGCCGCCGATCTGATCGGAATCGCCATTGTGTATTTTGCGGATCGGCTCAAGGAGGGTGAGTAATGGCTGCGATCTGCAAAGACTGTCCGAAACTTTCAAGGCCCCGGTGGAGCTTTGGCGAGGGGCCGAAAAGCGAGCCGGCCGGCATACCTGTCTGTCAGGACGTCCATAACGTCAACTATGCACGCCGCGTGAACAACATCAGGGATTGCACTCGGTATCGTCTCCATCTGCACAACTACGCCAAGAGCTATGAGGTGAGGTCGTGAGCAAGCCGCATCAATGCCCCTACTGCCCGAAGGCGTTCAAGACGCTTGATGCTCGTTATTGCCACGCCAAGACGAAACACAAGGGCAAGAAAATCAAGCACCTTCGGCCCGTGCGTGACGACGAACCGTCGATTGCCGATCTGATGATGGAAGCCCAGCTTAATCGATCGATGGGCATCAAGAACGACGATTGGCTTGAGGACATGCTGCCATGAGCAAGCCTCGTTCCAGCGAGCAATTGCGCCGTTTCTTCGGCGTCATGAAAGCTGTGTTCCACCACTGGCCGGAGTCGCATCGATTCCAGGCTGACAACGAAGAGCATCTGCGTGCGTGGCTACTCGTCCGCGCTGGCCATCACACGGTCAAGACGTTCTATCTCAACGACGACGCAACTGAGACGGCGCGCGTGGTGCCGATCGTCATGGCGATGATGACGGGCAAGCACTCGTGGTGCAGGTCGAGAGGCAACGAGCTTCACGTCTGCGTGCCTCAGTCGATTGCCTTCGACAAGATCGGCCATCAGGAGTTCTGCAAGCTCAACGACGACGTTGACGAAGTGATCCGCGTTGAAACCGGGCTTGATCCCGAGAAGCTACTCAGAGAGACGGAGGCCGCAGCGTGAGCCGCCAAGAGTTCCCGCCGAAAATCCGTTTGGCTGCGTGGGAGCGTGCGCGTGGCCTCTGCGAATGCTGTGGCGTCAAGATCAGGCCCGGCAATGGCCCTCACTACGATCATCGCGTGCCCGATGTTGTTGGCGGTGGACCGACGCTAGATAACTGTCAGGTGCTCTGCCGCTCATGCCACGGCGTCAAGACGAACGAGGAAGACATTCCGGCGATTGCCAAGACGAAGCGCATTCGCAACCGGCATGTGAATGCGGAGAGCAAACGCCAGAGTTTCCGAGGGTGGAGAAGGTTCGATGGTACGCCCGTGTATCCGAGACAGTCCAGGGACTAGAGGCCGTTGCCCCGGCCAGGAGGTTGAAAGATGACAGACAAGATTGATGACGGCGGTCCTGCATTCCCACGCACCGCAAGCGAACAGGATCGAACCGCCGATCTTTACAGCGAGATCGGCATGTCCTTGCGCGACTACTTCGCGGCGGCTGCGCTGACGGGATTGGCCACGATGATCGACCGACAGCGTGTCATAGATTTGGCCAATGGCGTTCAGGGCGGACGGATTGAAGCCGCTGCTGCATACACACTTGCCGACGCCATGCTCGCAGCTCGACCAAAGGTATGGCCGAGCTATCCACCCGCCATGCCGCCGATATGGTCGCCGCCATGCGCGCCGCCGGCAGAGGCGAGATCGCCATCAACCGCACCGTGACAGCCTTGCAAGGTGTCCACAATCGCGCAACGAAGATGTGGGAGTGGCCGACGCGGGCCATCGACTGGCGCAAGCTCAAGACCAAAGAACGCAGCCGAATCCAGTTCCTCGAGATCGACGAGGCCAAGCGCTTCCTGGCCGAGCTGCCGGCTCACACACAAGCCCTTGTCCGGTTTCTGTTGACCACGGGCCTCCGTCGCCGGGAGGCGTTCAACCTGACATGGGACAAGGTGCGGCCTGCCGCCGTGCTAGTCACGGTGAAGGGCGGCTATGAGCGCGAAGTGGCTCTATCCCCAGAAGCGGCCGAGATCATTGCCGAGCAGCCGCGCGAGTCTCGGTATGTGTTCGACACGACCAACTGGCGAAAGGAATTTGAGGGCGCCCGCAAGCGCGCCGGCGTGCCGGAAATCCGCTGGCATGATCTGCGCCACACGCTCGCGACCTGGCTTGGCCGGTCGGGCGCTTCGCTCGAGGTCATCCGCGATCACCTCGGGCATTCGTCGATCAGCGTGACGCAGAAATATCGCCACGTAGTCAGCAGCGAGGTGCGGGACTCGCTGCAAAGACTCCCAACACTGCGTCCCAGCAGATCGAACGTCGCTCCGATCCGAAAGCGCTAAGATATTGATTTAATTGGTGGGTGATGAAGGACTCGAACCTTCGACCCGCTGATTAAGAGTCAGACGGGCGTTTTGTGTTAACTTATTGACTCAACTCGCTAATGCTTTATTTGATGTGGCATGAACGGGAACGGAACAGACGTGAACGTGCGGTGAAAATCCCCAGCATCGAATCCCATCAGCGTCTTGCGCGTTGTGCGCGCCGTTCGAGTCGGACAGATTCAGGGACATATGGCTTTGGCGCCCTGGTGTGGACTTGCACCACAACCTCCCGGATTGACAGTCCGGGCGTCCTACTTAGACGACCAGGAGACACGACCCTCCTTCATTTCTCGCTCCCTAAATGGCGTCCTCAAGCTCACGCGCCAAGGCGTGAAGCTGGCTTGGTAGTTCGTCATCGCCAACCATGTCCGCTGCGTGCCGGATGCGCTTCGCGATGTCAGTCAGCTTGCAATCTCGCAATGCGTACTTGCGGGCGCATGGCGTCGTCGCCTCATCGGGGTGGCAAGTGCAGCGGCGCGGGCCTGGGTTGTGTCTGGCTTCGTGCATCCTCATTCGCTCCTTCATTTGTCACGCCACGCTTCCTCGAAGCGTGCGTACTCGCTGCCCGTAAGTATATTCGCTGCGCACCCCAGCGATATGATTTCAAGGATGGCTCGGTCGAGCAGATCGAGCGGGACAAGCTGTCCATGCTCGGGGTCGCTCCACTTGGACGCGCGGCGCTGGCGCAACTCCTCCGCCAATTTCAGGATCGAGTTGCCGCGATGGTCGATCGGTGCCGTTCCCACTGTCGATGCCTCCATTATTTCCGACGATCGTTGAGATAGCGTTCCGCGATCAGGAGCATCGCCTCTGCGTGCGCCACCGATGACGGGATGAGAGTTATCGACCCGCTGCGGATCGCTGAGATGTCAGCCCTGTAGCGCTCGATGTCATTGATTGCCGTCTCAACCGCGAACTGCCACCTCCTCATGGTTGGATCTTCGGCAGCAGCCTTCAGCCACTCCAGTACGTCAGCATCTCCGATCATTGTGACAGACACGACAGCCTCCTATGGTTTGTAAAGGGTTTCGACATTCTGATCCCACACGCGCTCGAACTCTGCGCCAAGGGGCTCGACCGAAAACGTGCTCGCGGGCAAGTGAACGCCGGCAAAGGCAATGAGGTGTTCACCTGCTTCGTCAATTGCCGCCTTGTCCTCGTCCGAAAGGTCTGCTTTCCCTGAGAGCATGGCTCTCTCGATTGTCAGTATCGGTTCGCCAAGGTGCAAAACCTGCACTGCGTATCCGTCGCGCATGCCAGCGCTCCATTAGCTTGAGCGATCACAGCGGGCGAAAGCTCATCATCACATGCCCCGGCGCAAGCCACGGTCCGTCGCTGTCACGGATGATGTGCGTCATTCGCCCCACAAACCAGATCGCGCACCTTCAAGGCCAGCGCGCTTTCCAGCGAACGAGACGTCCTGACAGGGGAAGCCGCCGCAGATGACATCAACGGCAATTCCGTCTCGTCGAAGAGTGTCGGCGTCGAGGGTTCTGACGTCATCATAGATAGGCACATTCGGCCAGTGCTTCGCCAGGACCTGGCGCGGGTACTCTTCGATCTCACAGAACGCTACTGTGCGCATGCCGGCGCGCTCGAGGCCGAGGGAGAAGCCACCTATGCCGCTGAACAAATCGAGCACGCGCAAGGTTTGGCTCCTTATCTGTACCGCCAATGGCGCGGTTGCTTGCTGTGATCCCAACACACGCCGTCATCCCAACACTTAGGGGCCTTCGGCTCATACTCATCAGCCGTGGCCCATGCCCAGGCGCTGCCGTTGTCGTCCTCGACAATGATGCGGCAGCCGACAAACTCCGTCCCGCGCGGCATGGTCAGAATGACATGATGTTCAAGCGGCGGCAGCTCGTCGGCGTGCTTGTATCGGGCATCCACGGTCAGGCTCCTTTAGGTTGACTGCTTCGGAAGCGCGTCGTGCGCTGCGATCAATTGCGCAGCCAACGCTTCCCATTTCACGGTGACGCCCTTGCGGACTGCCGCCTCGATAGCCTCGGCCAGCGCGCGCCGCACCGTCGCAACTTGATCCGGGGGCAACCACCCCAACTCAATCAACCGGTCCCGCACCTTGCCGTCGCGGTCGCGAGCGAACGCCATTTCTACGTCGTGCGCGACCTGCTGTGGACTATCAAGCGGGGTGTGCCATGACTGAGTGTCTGGCTTGAAAAACGGTTCGCGCATCCGCCGCTACCTTTCTGTGCACTCGCCTATCGCTTCGCCATACTCGGCTTGCAGCCTAGACAGCTCTGCCATCTGCTCGCTTGACAGGTAACGTCGCGCCCCGCATCGACCACATGTCGCGCACCCCGTCAGCGGGTCAATATGCTCGTACTCCCAGCAATCGCAGTCGCTGGTCTCATCGTCGTACGCCTCATCATCGGCTTGGCATTGCATGCAGCCGCAGTTGCTGTCGTCAACATGATGCTCGCCGCCCATGTCTCGCTCTCCCTCAGTGATCGTCGCGCGGTTTGCTGCCGCTATCAGCAACGCCGATGCGAGCGAGAGACACGATGGTCCAGCCAATCGCCCATATAACGCCTACACCAGCAATGGCAGAAGCCCATGAACTACTACAATCCATTGTTCGCTCCTTGGTTGTTCACCGCTTGCGAGCCCGCGCCGCCTTGGCGCGGATCTTTTCAAGCCGGTGTCGATTGAACCGCAGCCGCACCGTTGCGACCGCCACTTTATGCCTGTCGGCAATCTCGCGGATCGTGTGACCGGCGGCGATTTCTCGCTCCATGGCGGCTTCCATGGTGTCGTCGATCTTCTTCGGCTGGCCGAACCGCACGCCACGCTCCTGAGCACGCTTGACGCCGGCCCGCGTCCGCTCCGCGATCAAGTCGCGCTCGAACTCGGCAATGGCGCCCATCACGGCCAGGATCATACGGCCGACAGGCGTCGTCGTGTCGATGTTGTCCTGCAAACTCCGAAAGCCAACGCCCTCGGCGTCGAGCGTCTGCATCAGCTTGAGCAAGTTGAACAGTGACCGGCCGACCCGGTCCAGCTTCCACACAACGAACGTCGACCCGCTCCGGCATTGCCGGATGGCGAAGTTGAGTTGCGGGCGCTTCGCCGCGACACCCGAGACCTTTTCGGCGAAGATGTTCACAGGGTCCACTCCGGCGCGCTTCAACGCCTCGATCTGCATGTCTAGGTTCTGGTCTTCCGTGCTCACGCGGGCGTAGCCGATGAGGTTCGGATCGTACTGGTACGCGACCGGCGACTGACGCTTGCGATGCTGCTTCATAGGTCGAAATTGTCCACAACGCGGAAACCCGACCCGCAGATTAATTAGATACCTTTCTTGTGCTCCACAAGCAAGCGTGTTATTGCTTAATTCACAACGCTGGAGATCGGCAGATGAGTGAGAGGACGCTGACGCTGTACGAAGCAATCGCGGGGTTCCTCGGCCCGCTTTCCGCCGAATACGCGCGGATTATCGACGAGGGCCACCCGGACATGACCGTAACGGTCTCGCTCGGCGGCTACGAACACAAGACG
>JBDHTJ010000208.1:0-7746 GCA_039808585.1 Hyphomicrobiaceae bacterium
CCCGGAAAGGTCGTGTGACGCGTAGGACCGCGTATGACCTTTCAAACACTATGCGTTCTCGCACTCGAACAGCTAGACCGCTATTGCGTCTCGTAGTCGGATCGATGTCCGAAGTGGGTCAGGCTCTTCCTTCGAACAAGAGCCGGCCACTCACGCTTTCCCGTCCGTTAGCTGCCAGTCGAGGAATGGGAGGCGAACGAGAACACGATGGCTTCAGGAGCTTCCGTTGGTCGACTCTCTGCCCCGGGCCATAAGCGTCCGCGGTTCTGAAGTCCGGGGCTCACCGGCACTTTTCCGGTCGTGGCGGCAGAACGGCCGAAACAACCGCCAGCTAAGAGATTGCGTCCAATGCATTGAAGCGGTCGGTCAAGCGCGCTGCCTGGCAAGTCGTTTTGCAACGACGGTGAATTGCCGAACCAGTGGAGACGTATCGCCACGACGAAACGCAAGACCCAAGAAGGCCTTTGGCTGCATCCCGGCGATCCGTCGAAATACGACGCCGTCCATTGTCATGCGCTGCATTGATTCCGGGACCATTGCCACGCCCAAGCCCGTGGCCACGAGGCCAAGTGTCGACGTGATGCGCGGTGCCTGCTGTCCTACGTGCGGCGCGAATCCCGCCCTGTGACATGCGGCTACGGTTTCGTCATGGATCCCCGTACCAGGCGGTCCAATGAGGATGAACGCATCCTTCGATAACCGTCCCAAAGGAACCGGCTTGGCCGGTGACTGCAGCGCTGCCGGATGCTCGCGCGGAAGCGCCAACATCATCGGCTCGTCGAGCAATGGCGTGATGACGAGCGCATCGGCATGCACTTTCGCTGCGCGGACAAAGGCTACGTCAAGTTCGTTGGCTGCGAACCGGACGACAGCCTCGTTGCTCAGGCCTTCCCACAGGGCCAAAGCAACTCCTGGATACGCCTCCCGATATGCGCGAATGGCTTGGGGCACCAAGGGAACGAATGGCGCGGTTGGTGCGATGCCCACAGCCAGACGGCCCTGCTCGCCTCGGGCGGTACGCCGCGTTGCCTCGATGCTACGGGAGAGCTGGACCAGCATTGCCCGTGCTTCAGTGAGTAGCACCTTACCCGCACTTGTAAGCTCCACCCCTCGAGGCCTGCGGCGAAAAAGTTGGACTTCAAGTTGCTGTTCAAGAAGTCTGATCTGGCGGCTGAGCGGAGGCTGCTGCATGTCGAGCCGCTCCGCCGCCCGCGTGAAGTTGCCCTCTTCGGCCACGGCAATAAAGTACTGTAGGTTTCGGAGCTCAACAGCCATACCGAAAAGGTATCGATCCCGCTCTCTTGACGCAATAGCGAACGACGATGGCCGTGCCTATGCTGCTTTAATCGGCGATCATCCGATTGCAGGGGAACGCGAGATGTTTGCTTCGACTGCGTTGATCCGAACGGCCTTGTTGGGCCTGGCTTGCCTGACGGTCTCAACATGCGCCGTCGTTGCTCAGGACAAGAAGGTGCCGCGCGTTGGCATCATAATCCCTAGCGGTCCTGGACCAAGCTATGACGTCCTACGAAAAGGCTTTGCGGCGCTCGGCTATGTCGAAGGCCAGAGCATAAATCTCGAGGCACGATTTGGGTACGGGCAAAGCGAGAGATTGCGCGAGTTTGCGGCAGAGTTGGTCAAGCTAGAAGTCGACGTCATCGTTGGACCTGGGCTCGTCGGCGTTGGGACGGCACGCGAGTTTACCAAGACCATTCCAATAGTCTTCTCGGCCGCGCCAGACCCGGTCGCGCTTGGCTACGTTGCGTCTCTTGGCCAACCAGGAGGCAATATCACGGGCATCACAAGCTTCGATCCAGGACAAGCTTCCGAACAGATCCGGATCTTGAAGCAGTTGATACCGAGATTGGGGCGCATCGCCGTAATCAGTGACATAGATATACCAAGGGTCGAAGGTCGCAACCCTATGGAAACTCCCTTAGCCGAAGCGACTCACGCCGCTGGTATCGAAATCCAATGGTTGAAATTGAAGGGCCCTAAACCTGATCTCGCCGCCGCCATCCAATCTGCAATGGAGCATCGAGCCGAGGCTGTACTCGTTCTTGAGGTGCCGATTCCTCTCTTGCACCTCAACTCGATCGTCGAACTGGCGACGAAGGCTCGGTTGCCGACGATCGTCCCTGCCTTCTGGCCGAGTGACGCCCTGATCAAGTACGGGACGAGCATCCTGAATGCTACACCTCGCATACCTCATGTCGTCGACAAGATCCTCAAAGGGGCCAAACCGGCCGACTTGCCTATCGAGGTGGTATCGAAGCGCGAGTTCGTCATCAACCTGAAGACTGCGAAGCAGATCGGGGTGACCATCCCGGAAGAACTTATCAAACGTGCTGATCGGGTAGTCGATTGAGTGTTGACGATGTCACCCAAGCAGCTACTCCCTTTCAGGTCCGTACAATCACGCGTCGCTTGGCATGGGTTCAGGCACGTTTAGCATTTTTGAGCCGGCACTTTCTCCAGGGCCTGCAACCACTCGGCTTTGCTGTCGACGTGATGAGATCGGCAGCAGACTTTGCCAAGAGCCACGCGCTTGAAGCGCGTGATTTCGGCTTCGGATCAATCGGGCCGATTGCGTCCCCTCGTAAGCGCGACCGCTGTGACCCCACATAGCCGCCGACTTGCTGCAACGCGATGCAACGTCGAGAAGGGCCAACTGCTGCCGTTCCCACGTGCGGATCATTCGACAGCATGTGCTTTTCGTGTTTGCCGCTCCAGGGTGCCGTAGGCTCAAATTTGCTGCGCTGCATTCGCATCGGCGCGCACTATTCCTAGAACTGTGTCCGGCGGCACCTGTCGCAGAGTTACTCCTTCTGACTTTTCTCCATCATTGCCTTCCACCGCTCGCGCGCTTCCACCGTCCACACCTCCGCGCGGCTATAGAACTCGGGTACGGCCTTGGCGCCTGGAGGTAGCATCACCCAAGGCAGCTTCGTCGACGTGTAGATGTGGATATCCGGCTGCATCACGCCTGGATCGTCGAGCGTGCCGACGCGGACGAACCGCGAAAGCGGACCAGAACCTGAGTAGTTGCTCCAAACCGCTACTCTGCACTTTGGGCAGCGGGCAATCTTCTGCCCTTTGCCACTTGCTGACGGCGTATCGATCACCTCTGGGTCGGCAGCCGTATGCATGACGCGCTCGGCTTCGTAAACGGCATTGAACGCGTACGCCGTTCCCGTCTCACGCTGGCACCAGCGGCAGTGGCAGGCGTGAACGATAATTGGCGAGCCTTCCAGCCGATAGCGGACATACCGGCACGTGCAACCGCCTTCCATGAGTTTCTCCTCGTCCTTTGGCTTAATGCCGATTTGTTATTCGCCTTTTGACGGGGTGGTCCGATTTTCAATCCCGTGCCCCGAGTAGGCACCTGTCAAGACGGGGCGCAGGTTCTTGACGCAGAAGTCAAAAAATGCCGCGACGCGTGGGATTCTCCGCAAATCCTCATGAACGAGTAGGAATATGGGGTACCGCAGCTCGGATGATGTTCCAAACACTTGGACGAAGTCGCTATCAAGTTCGGCTAGCGGAACGGGCAAGGGAGCGATCCCAACTCCAGATTTGACGGCCAGTAGCACGCTCGGAACGTTGCTCGCCTGCCCGACGACCTGCGCGTTTGGAGCCCGAGCCGGCAGCCATCGGGCGGCGGCCATGCCAGCAAGCTCACCAGTGAACTCGATGATGCTATGCCTATCCAAGTCCTCGAGCGTCGCGTGCCCATGACGTTCGACATAGGATTTGCTCGCGTAGATTGCCCAGGGAACTTCAGCAATTTTCTTGCCTATGAGACCTTCCGCCTTGGTAGAGCCGCCGCGAATTGCAATTTCGGCTTCTCCCTTTGACAGATCCAACACGTGTTCTGTCATGAGCAACGTGATGATGATTCCGGGATAGAGCCTACTGAACTCGTCTAGCAGGGCGGACTTCGTCAGGCGAAAAGCAATTGCGGTTGAGCAAGTCACACGAACGCTGCCGCACATCCTCGTGTTGAACGCGGCTGCATGGCGCTGCAGAGCATGCGCTTGCTCCTCAACTTGCGTCGCAAACGGCAGGAGCCTTCGGCCTTCTTCCGTCAGGCGGTAGCCAGCCGGGTGGCGCTCCGTCAGGTTGCAACCAAGACGCTGCTCCAGTTCCGAGAGGCGACGTTGCACCGTCGATTGGTTCACGTGCAGCGCCTTGGCCGCCCCTAGCGTACTCCCCTCGCGCGCGACCGCGAGGAGGTATCTGAGATCATTCCAGTCAAATGAAGTCTGGTTCCGCATTTTTGCTCGCCCGTCGAGGCAACAATGCTGCTACTTGCGCATGATCGTTGGTCGTATCATGCCGTTCGAGACTAGCTCGAAGGGATGCCGGATGTCGCCTCAAGACTCGCTTGCATTGCAAGGGTGGTGGAACGAAGGTCGGGCGTGGGTGGACAACGCCAGGGCCAGGGCTGGGGCGTAAACCGACAGCAAATCCCAATTTAGTTCCCGAACCTGAGCAACTTTCAGCGATGCAACATTGGTTGTGCCGCAACGCGGCGCATTGCATCAGTCCAGGAAAAGCGACCATGAGGTATCGTTGCGGACATGCTATCGCAGCGCTGGCTCTGCTCTCGGCCGAGGCGGCAGCGCAAGAAGGGCCGCTGACGACCAAATGCGAATCAGCCCCTCTCATGGCAGCCTTTAATGAGCTTAACGAGACCGGTCGCATGCCGCAGCGCATGGTCCGCTTCATGAGCGATGTCGCGAACAACAAGGTTGAGCCATTCAAGGCGTTCGACAACGTCTACTATGTCGGCATCTGTTGGGTTTCTGCATGGCTGATCACCTCACCCAACGGCCACGTTTTGATCGATACGCTCTACGCGCCCTACACTGCCCAGATGCTCGGAAACATTCGCGCGCTTGGGTTCGATCCCAGGGACATCAAGCTGGTCGTCGTCACCCACGGCCACTTTGACCATGCAGCAGGCATCGCGCTGCTCAAGTCCGAGCTCGCGTCAAGCACGCGCTTTGCCATGACCAAGGAGGGATGGCGCGAGGGCGCGGAAACTGCGGCCTCAAAGCGTCCATTCCCCTGGGCGATGATTGAACCCGACATCGTCTTGAGCGATAGCCAAACAGTCACCGGCGGGGACATCTCAATTCAGGCGTTCGAGACACCAGGCCATACAATGGGTACGGCCTCGTTCGCATTCGACGCCCGTGACGGTTCTCGAACTTATCGCGCATTAACGGTCGGCGGACTGGCGCTGACTGCCATTCGTGGGCCGGAGCAAGTCGAGGCATTCATCGCGAGCGTCAAGCGCATCCGAGCACTCACGCAAGGTGACGGGCGCCCCGTGGAGTTGCACCTTACGACGCATGGCTTCTTTACGGGCCTCAGCGAAGCGAAAGATTTGCTGAAGACGCGCAAGGCCGGCGACCCACATCCACTCATAGACTTGCCGAGCTTCCGCAAGCAGCTCGACGTGTTGCAGGCGGGCGCCGAGAAGCGCCTCATTGCCGAGCGCCAGAAGCAAGCGAAGTGATCGAGACACCGCCCATCATGATCTCCCGTCCAGTAGGGCACCGATCAGACTGAGAGAAGATGTTGCACCGCATCAAGGGCCCCGCCACTGCTCTGATCAAGAATGTAACATGGGTGTTGAGCCCCGGCACGACGGTCGAGATGGGTCAGCATCGTGAATTCGCGGCGCTGCCGAGGGCGGCAGCTCGACCCACAGGAACTGCCAGTCGAGCATCGGCTGGCGGCACTTTCCGCTTACCACTCGATTGCGTAAGTTTCGTCGCGAGGGACAATCGGCCGCCATGGGCCACAAAGAGACATCCGCTGCTGCAGCAATTGGCCGATCGGTTGATCGAGGTGCCAGCAGCGGAGGAACAGGTCACTGACCTGTGACTTGCCCTGATCCCACGCTACATGCCCTCACCCAGCTTTGCCTTCAAGAAGGCAACCGTGGCCGCGTTGAACTCGCGGTGGAAGGCAACGCGGTCGAAGCCCATTGGATCTTTGCAGATGGCAGACGCCACGCGCTCGAGCGCTGGCGAGCACGGAGCCAGGAAGACGAAGTGCCCGGCATTGGCGACCACGCGATAATCCGGCTTCACCGGCAGTGAGTCATAGATGTGCTGGGCGTGACGCGGATGCGGGAGGACCTCGTCTTGGTCTCCGCGCCACAGCTGCATTGGCACAGTGATGCTCCGCAGGCCCTCGGGGGTGAACGCAAAGCCGAGGGCGGGTGCCGCGATGACGGCAGCGGTGATACGCGCATCGTGCTCGACGGTGACCGGCTTCGTTGCCCAGTCTATGCGCGTTCCGGCTGCTTTCTGGCATGCCCACTCCTGCGGGTTGGCGGCGCAATAGGGCGGGACGCGCGCCAAGTCCGGATTGCCCCCGATGACCGCGAGCGTGGTAAACCCTCCCGCCGAAAATCCGAACATACCGATGCGCTTGGCGTCGATGCGCCCGCGATACGGCCACGCTCCCACCATGAAATCGACAAGCCGCTTAATGTGGCGCGGGCGGTTCTCGACGCGCGTCAAGGCGCTTTGGTCGCGATAGTTGTCGCCAGTGTGTGTCACACCAGCCACCACGAAGCCCGCTTCGGCCAGAGCAATCGCGGTGTCGTAATGGCCTTCGAACGATCCACCGCTGCCATGCGAGAAGACGATCAGCGGCAGCCGCTCGCCTTTGACGGCCGCGCCCGGGGCAACCGTCTGCTTGAAAGTGCCCAGCGATTGAACCGACACCGCTGCATCGGTGGGATACCAAATCCCAGCCTCAAGTGCCGGGTTGTCGCCATCAGGGACGCTTACGCGCTCAAAGCCCACGGCTAACGACTGCGAGGTCGTGGCGAGCACCGCCACCATCGCCAAAAGCCACCTGTTCATCGTCTTGCTCCCGAGAGTTGCCGTAAATGTTGACGACGCTCACATTGCATAGGGATGTGAGCTGTGTCAACATGCCGGCATGAAGAAAGATTCGAACTATCATCATGGCAATTTGCGCGCGGCACTGCTGCGGGCAGCCTCGGAGGAACTCGAGCGCAGCGGTTATGAGGCCTTGTCTCTGCGCGAACTTGCGACCTCGCTCGATGTGTCGAGATCCGCGCCTTACCGACATTTCGAAGATCGGCGTGCGCTCCTGAGCGCCCTTGCGACCGCCGGCTTCGACGACCTGACAGCCGCCTATGAGAAGGCATCGCAAAAAAGGAAAAGCGGACACGCGCGCCTTGCTGCTGCCGGTCGGGCCTTTCTCGATCTCGCAACGAAAAGACCGCAACTCTTTCGCCTGATGTTCGCTTCGGACATCCTTCAAGGAACGGCGGTCGACGAGGCACTCAGGATCGCAGCCGGCCGGTGCTACCAGATGTTCGAGCGGCTCGTTGCGGACAGTCTGCACAATGCCGATGCAAAGACAGTCAAAGCCACGGCCATCGCTGTGATGTCGTGTACATACGGCTTCGCGCTTCTGCGCAGCGGAGATCGCCTAAAGCCGTTCATGATGGGCGAGCTAACGTCTTCCGAGTTGGTCGACGCAATACTTTCCGTCGAGGTCAAGCGCGATTTCTCCCGAGCACGGGACCGATGAAGCAGGTTTCCCAGCTTGTAACAGACCGTCTCCGCGCAGATCCGGCACGTTGACTTGGCAGAGGGGAAGGAGATGCATGCCATTGCGCCAAAGAAGAACAACTCCCACCCCTGGGTGTTCCTGAACAACGCTCATTGTAAGACGCGCGAATCCGCT